>NZ_DASXJS010000220.1:0-4202 GCF_036497245.1 Actinomycetospora sp.
CGTGACGTCGTCGAGCGCCGGCCGGACGGACGTCGGGTACTGCTTCGAGACGTGTTCTAGCCGGAGCACGGAGCGGGATGCTACGCGGCGGCCGGGGGCACCCCGGACGGGCGAACGTCGCCCGTTCGGGCGCCGCTCCCGTGAGGGGCCGCTACGCCGCCTGGGTCTGCTTGCGCCACCGGATGCCCGCGTCGAGGAAGTCGTCGATGAACCCGTCGAGCACCTGGGTGGTCTGCGCGGTCTCCTGGGCGGTCCGCAGGTCCTTGACCATCTGGTACGGGTGCAGCACGTAGGAGCGCATCTGGTTGCCCCAGCTCGACCCGGAGTCCTTGAGCGAGTCGAGCAGCGCCTGCTCCTCCTCGCGGCGGCGGGCCAGCAGCTTGCCGGCGAGCACCGCCATCGCCGAGGCCTTGTTCTGCAGCTGCGAGCGCTCGTTCTGGCAGCTCACGACGATGCCCGTGGGCAGGTGGGTGAGCCGCACCGCCGAGTCCGTGGTGTTCACGCCCTGGCCGCCGGGGCCGGACGAGCGGTAGACGTCGACCCGCAGGTCCTTCTCGTCGATCTCCACGTGGTCGGTCGACTCGACGACGGGCGCCACCTCGACCCCCGCGAACGAGGTCTGGCGGCGTCCCTGGTTGTCGAACGGTGAGATCCGGACGAGCCGGTGCGTGCCCTGCTCGACGGAGAGCGTGCCGTAGGCGTAGGGCGCCGAGACCTTGAACGTGGCGGACTTGATGCCCGCCTCCTCCGCGTACGAGGTGTCGTAGACCTCGGTCGGGTAGCCGTGGCGCTCGGCCCAGCGCAGGTACATCCGCATCAGCATCTCCGCGAAGTCCGCAGCGTCCACCCCGCCGGCCTCGGCGCGCACCGTGACCACCGCGTCGCGCTCGTCGTACTCGCCGTTGAGCAGCGTCCGCACCTCGAAGGCGCTGATGTCGGTGTGCAGGCTCGCGCGCTCGGAGTCGGCCTCCACGGTGAGCTCGGCCGAGTCCGAGCCGGACTCCTCGTCGGCCATCTCGTAGAGCGTCGAGAGGTCGTCGAGCCGGGAGCGCAGCGACTCCGCCTTCTTGAGGTCGGCCTGCTTGTGGGTGAAGTCGCTGGTGAGCTTCTGCGCGGTCTCGACGTCGTCCCACAGGTCGGGGGCCGCGACCTGGGTCTCCAGCTCGGCGACCTGGCGCCGCAGACCGTCGAGGTCCATCGCCGCCTCCACGCTGTCGAGGCTGGCGGCGAGGTCCTTGAGTTCGGTCGCGGTCGAGTCGTCCACGGTCCCAGGGTAATGCCGGGCCCACCGCCCACCCACGGGCGCGGGCCGCGCGGGTCAGTGGTGGGTGCGCCGGTGCTCGGCGAGGACGTCCCGCCCGAACTCGTGCCCGGCCGCCCGCCAGACCGAATGGGCGTGGTTGACCCCGCGCTGGGTGTTGTCCCACTCCGCGAGCAGCCCCGGACCCTCGAGGCGGTAGTAGTGCGGCTCGCCCCGCTGGTGGCCACCGGCCCAGGCGAAGTGCACGGCGTCGAGCGCGTCGCCGTCGAACCGTGCCCGCTCCCGTTCCACCAGTCCCGGGGGCATTCGGCCGACGTAGGTCTCGAGCAGCGCGCGCAGCACGGCCCGCTGCCCGGCGTCGAGATCGGCTCCGGCGATGCCCTTCGGCCCGGCGCCGATCTCGGTGGCGGCGCGATCGGCGTCGGTCACCCCGAGCTGTGCCTCCAGGCCGTCGTGGCCCGACCAGAGCCGGTCCTCGAGCGCCTGGTCGTCGAAGTGTCCGCGCCAGAGGTCGGGCAGCGGGATGACGCGGTCGCCGGGCGAGACCTCGACGCGGTTGGCCCCGACGATGTCCGCGGGTGCGGTCGGCGTGAGCAGTGCCGTCTCGCGTTGCCCGTCGTCCAGGGCGTGCAGCAGGGCGCGGCCGGTGTCCTCGATCCCGCCGAGCGGGCGCAGCTCCTGCCCGCCGAGCAGCGGCGAGACCATCGGGTCCGCGCCCAGGAAGCACGGCGACCCGGCGACGGCCTCGCCGTCGACGACCAGATGGTGCACGGACACGTGGTGACCGCCGAACCGCCAGCCCCACGGCCCGCTCCCCGACGGGTCGCCGAAGACGCGCACGTAGTACATCCCGGGGTCGCGTCCGCGGTCACGGGCGAAGCCGGCGGTGAAGCCCTCGGTGCGGTCGAGGACGTTCTCCAGGCCCATGATCGTCGTCGCGCTGACGTAGGCCGGTTCGGAGAGCCCGGTCGCGAGCAGCCTCATCGTGGCCCGCTGCTGGTGGGGCAGCTGCTCGTGCAGCGTGAGCCCGCCGTGGTCGGTGGGCGTGTAGAACCACGCGGTCCGCTCGGCCTCGGCGGCCTTCGACCCCGGCCAGGTCCAGGACGCGGCGCGCCGTTGTTCGTCGTCGAGGGTCTCCAGCCAGGCGCCGGCCGCCTCGGCCATGGCCGAGGCGACCGACGACGGGGTGGCACTCATCGCCACGGATGACTCCTTCGGCCGGTGGCTCCGCCGCTCCGCCCCACCTACATGGTGAGCGCGGCCAGACGCGCCCGATGCTCCTCCGCCGACCCGAACAGCGGGGCACGACGACGGGCGCGCTTGTAGAAGAAGTGCGCCTCGTGCTCCCACGTGAAGCCGATCCCGCCGAAGAACTGGATCATCGCGCCGGTCGCCTCCCAGGCCGCGTCGGACGCCTTGGAGCCCGCCACCGCGACGGCCACGTCGACCCCGGGGTCGCGGGAGTCCACGGCGAACGCCGCGAAGAGCACCGCGTGCTCGGCCATGGTCACGGCGACGTGCAGGTCGGCCATCCGGTGCTTGATCGCCTGGAACGAGCCCACGGGCACACCGAACTGGGTCCGCTCGCGGTCGTAGGCGACGGTGCGGGTGAGCGCCTCGCGGGCGACCCCCACCAGGTCCGCGGCGTTGAGCACGGCGCCGCGCGCGAGCAGCGCCGCGACCGCCTCCGGTCCGCCTGCGGCGAGCGGCTCGGCCGGGGTGTCGGCGAACTCCACGGCACCGACCCGGGCCGTGCCGTCGTAGCTGCGCTGGTCGCGCACCGTCATGCCCTGCGCGCCGGGCTCCACGAGGTACAGACCCGGCGTGCCCGACGAGTCCGTCGCCGCGACGACCACGAGCCCGGCCACCCCCGGGTAGTCCACCGGTGAGGCCGACCCGGAGAGCCGGTTGTCGGCGGCGTCGACCGTGATGCCGGAACCGTCCCAGGCCCCGCCCTCGCCGCGGAGCGCGACGGTGCCGACGGTCTCCCCCGCGGCCAGCGCGGGCAGCCACCGGCTCTGCTGCTCGGCGGACCCGGCCAGGCGGATCCCCTCCGCGGCGAGCACCGTCGCGAGCCACGGTCCGGGCGCGACTCCCGCGCCGAGCGCCCGGGCCACGACCTGGGCGTCGACGAGGCCCAGCCCGAGCCCGTCGTGCTCCTCGGGGACGAGGACGGCGAGCGCCCCCTGGTCCGCGAGGCCCTTCCACAGCGTCAGCGGGTGCCCATCCCCCTGGGTGTCCTCGACGACGCCGCGCACCGCGTCGAGGTCGAACCGGTCCGCGAGGAACTCGGAGACCGTCGAGGCGAACGCCTGCTGCTCGTCGGTGAGTGCGAAGAACACGAGGCCTCCTACCGGGGCAGGCCGAGCACGCGCTCGGCGACGATGTTGCGCTGGACCTGCGACGAGCCGCCCCAGATCGTCACCGACCGGGACCAGTGGTCCTGCGCGTGGAACGGCGAGAGGTCGACGTCGGGCCGCGGCGCGGCGAGCGTGGCCTCGGGGCCGAGGACCTTCTCGAAGGCCTCCCAGAGGTCCTGGAACGCCTCCGACCACTGCAGCTTCGTCATCGACGACTCCGAGCCCAGGTCCCGGCCCTGCTCGGTCTGGGTGAGGATGTGCATCGCGTGGTAGCGCAGGCATTCGAGCTCGACCAGGCAGCGGGCGAGCTCCTGGCGGGCCACCGGGTCGTCGGCGCGGCCGAAGCGCTTGGCCTCGGCGACGATCTCGTCGTACTGCCGGCGGAACTCGGTGTACTGGCCGACGCCGGACGCGCCGCGCTCGAAGGAGAGCAGCAGCATCGCGGTCCGCCAGCCGTGCCCGATCTCGCCGAGGCAGTCCTTCGCCGGGACCCGTGCGTCGGTGAAGAACACCTCGCCGAACTCGCTGGCGCCGCTCATCTGCTTGAGCGGACGCGCCTCGACCCCGGGCTGGTTCATGTC
>NZ_DASXJS010000221.1:0-6398 GCF_036497245.1 Actinomycetospora sp.
CGAACCGGTTGGACAACACCTACATCGTGTTCAGCTCGGACAACGGCTACCACATGGGCGATCACAACCTGATGCCCGGCAAGCAGACGGCGTTCACCACCGACATCCAGGTGCCGCTGGTGGTCGCCGGCCCCGGCGTGCCTGCCGGTCACACCGTCGACGCCATGATGTCGAGCATCGATCTCGCCCCGACGTTCCTGCAACTGGCGCGCGCCCAGCCGACTGCCGAGCAGGACGGCGTCAGCATGCTCGATGAATGGCACGGCCAGCCGGCGCCGCCGGACTGGCAACGCGCCGTGCTGGTCGAACACCACGGTCCGGTCGACTCCGCCCTCGATCCCGACGTGCAGCCGTACCGGGCGGGCAACCCGCCCAGCTACGAGGCGATGCGTACGGCGTCGTCCCTGTACGTCGAATACGACACGGGCGAGCGGGAGTACTACGACCTGCGTGCCGACCCGTACGAAACCAACAACACCTTCGCCACGCTGGCGTTGCCGAGGCAGCTGGAGTTGCACGACATGCTTGCCCGGTTGGAGACGTGCAAGGGGCCGGCGGAGTGTCAGCACGCCGCGTCCTCGGCCGGCGTGTAGCCGACCGGCGCGAGCTAGTCGCCGGAGGCCAGTTGCGCCGACCAGCGCTCCTCGATGCGGCCGAACCGCCAGATGAGCAGGGCGACGGCCCAGGCGAGCACGAACAGCGCGGCGATGCCGTAACCGGCGTAGTCGAGCGGCACATCGGCGAGCACCGAGATCGGCCCGGACGTGATGCCCGCCTGGTCGGCGACGACCCCGGCGAGCTCGATCGTGCCGATGATCAGGGCGACCGCGACCGAGATCGACGTGATGGTGATGTTGTAGAAGACCTTGCGGACCGGGCGCATGAACGCCCAGCCGTAGGCGAAGCACATGAACGCGCCGTCCAGGGCATCGAACAGGCACATCCCGGCGGCGAAGAGGATCGGCAGCACGAGTACCGCCCACCAGGGCAGGGTCGCCGCCGCCGCGCCTCCGGCCAGGACGAGCAGCGAGACCTCGGTGGCGGTGTCGAAGCCCAGTCCGAACAGGACGCCCACCGGGTACATGTGCGCCGGCCGGCGCACGGCCTTGGTCACGCGTCCGAGGATCCGGTTCATGAAACCGCGCTCGTCGAGGCGGCGCTCGAGCTCGGCCTCGTCGTAGTCGCCGTGGCGCATCCGCCGGAAGATGCGGACGATCCCGACGAGCACCACCAGGTTCATGACGCCGATCAGGACCAGGAACACCCCGCTGACCGCGGTCCCGATCAGACCGCCGATGACCTTGAGCGGGGAGTCGTCCTGACCGATCTCACTGGTGATCGCGCGGACACCGAGGCCGAGGAGCAGGACGAGCACGAACACGATCGTCGAGTGGCCCAGCGAGAACCAGAATCCCACCGACAGCGGTCGCGGACGCGAGGTGTCGGGCCCGTCCGGCCCTTCGGAGTCGGCGAGCAGCTTGCGGGTGGTGTTGTCGATGGCCGCGATGTGGTCGGCGTCGAACGCGTGCCGCATCCCCAGCAGGTACGCGGTCAGACCCAGGCCCAGCCCGAACACCCCGACGCCCCCGAGGTCGTAGTGCGCCGGGGCGATGAAGACGGCGAGCGTGCCCCAGCCGACGACGTGCAACAGCAGGATGAATCCGACCATCCCGGCGAGGGAGACCTTCTCCGGCCGAACGAGGGCGAATCGACGCGTGATGGCGGGCGCGGCGGTGGTCACGCCAGAGACGTTCCCCCGCACGTGTTGCTGATGCAATACCGATGCAAGTGAGGCATGGGTGCAATCAACGACAGGTGGCGAAATGTCCAGAAATTGCGGGGCCGCTCAGACAGCGCCCGTGACCTCGGCGACGACCACGGAGTTGACGACGTCGGTGAACGGGTGCACGACGGCGAGCGTCCGCAGGCCGGGCAGGTCGTCGGGGTCGAGGACCGGGTAGAGCAGCCCGCGCAGTGAGTGCGCGCTGCGGGCGAGGACCAGCGTGCCAGGACGCAGCCGGCGTCCCAGGTGCTCGAGCAGCCGACGCTTGGAGTCGGGATCGAGACCGGCGAGCGCGGCCAGGTAGACCAGGTCGTAGCGGTCCCGGTCGTAGCCGTCCCGGCCGTCGAGGACGTCGCCGACGCGGAACCGCAGTCCGGTGCCGCCGAGAGCGGCGGCGATCTCGCCTCCCAGGCGGACCGCGTCGGGCTCGCGGTCGATGTTGTCGACCTCGCATCCGTGGCGCTGCGCCAGCAACAACGAGGTCAGCGGCAACGGTCCCGATCCGATGAACAGGACGCGGCGCACGGGATCCGAGGTCAGTCCGGCGACCGTGTGGTGCTCGAGACGGGTCAGGTCGACGTAGTTCTGGTGATAGGGGAACCGGGCCAGCTCGGCCCGGGGATCGACGTCCTCGACGATGCACCGCGCCCACCACCGCTCGAGCTCGAACTCCCCGGCGGCACACAGACCCCGCAGGCTCGGCAGGAGACGCTCGACGACCGGGTCCCGCAGCACCGCGTCGGCGTCCCGGGACGCGTCCGGGTCGATGGCCAGGGACACCAGCCGGCTGAACAGCTCGTTGGTCACGGGCCCGGGAGCCAGGTCCGGTCGGGCGAGGAGAGCCTCGTGGAGCCCGCGCACCCGGGCGGCGACCGCGGCGGGACCGGCCGGGCCGGTGTCCCCGTGTCCGCAGGAGCGCACGGCGATCCCGCGCGCGCTCTCGTGAGGCTTGTGCTCGGCGCCGGAGCGCGCCCCGGCGCGGCGGACGGGCACGGAGCCCGGGTCGGGCGCGGGCGCGACATGCGCATCGATGGCGCCCACGGACATCGCGCTCGTCATGACGGTGACCTCCACAGTGGTGCCCGGCGTGCTCGTGTGCCACCATACGTGCTTGTGTGCGCACGCGACAACGCTGCAACGGCCGGACAGTGGCAAGAACTGCCGCCGGACGACCGCGTGGAGACGGCCGTCGAGGGTCTGCGGATGCTCGCCGACCCCACCCGGCTCCGGATCCTGTGGCTGCTGTGCGGGGACGAGCTCGACGTGACCACCCTGGCCGAGCGTCTCGCCGTGGCCCGACCGGCGGTCTCGCAGCATCTGGCCAAGCTGCGCCTGGTCGGGCTGATCACCCAGCGCCGCGACGGGCGCCGCGTGCTCTCGCGGGCCCGCGACCACCACGTCGCCGACCTGATCGCCGGCCTCATCCACGACGCCGGGCACCGCCTCTCGGACCGCGAGCGACCGGGCTGACCTGGCCGATGGGGCAGGATCGCTCCAGCACTCTCGTCCCAACTGCCAAGAATATGCGACAGTTCGGCGATGACCGTGACCACGGCGCCCGGGTTCGCTCCGACGTCCGCGCCGGGTGTCACCCGGCCGACGGTCCGCCTCGCCACGCCCGCCGACCTCCCGGCGATCGAGGCCCACATGCGGCGGATGCTCGCCGGGGAGCTCGGCGGCTACGACCCCGCCCTCCACGCCGACGTGGATGATCTCGGCGGCTCCTACCTCGGCTCCGACGCGCGGGCACTGCTGGTCAGCACCCGGGAGACGGCCGGGTCGGGGGTGGTCGTCGCGGGGACCGCGGTCGTGCGTCCCGGCGGCCCGTCGGCCCACCACGTCCCGGGCTGGTTGGCGCGGCGCTACGCCGACGCGCCGACCGGGCAGATCGGCCGGGTGTGGGTCGACCGGCGGGAGCGCAGGCGCGGCGTGGGTCGGGCCCTCGCCCTCGCCGGAGCGCGCTGGGCGATCGACCGCGGCTTCTCCCCCGTCTGCCTGCACACCAACGCCTCCGTGCCGGGGGCGCTGGCGTTCTGGCGCGCCTTCCCCGGTGCGCTCGAGGTCCACGACGCCCGCCCGACCGATCCGTGGTCGACCGTGCATTTCGAGGTCGACCCCCGGGTGGTCCGGAGCCTGCGCCCGGCACCCTCAGCGGCCGCGGGCTGATCGCCGGTCACATGTGCTCACTCGTCGCGAGCCTCTCGCGGGCGGAACGAGGAACGATCACAGCTCGACACGCGATCCCATGACGACGGTGCGCTCGGTCGGCAGCCGGAACGAGACCGCCGGGGACGCCGCGTTGTGCGCCAGCCCGACGAACAGCCGCTTGCGCCACAGGCGCATCCCCGGCTCGGAACCGCGCTCGATGCTGATCCGCGAGATGTAGTAGAGCGCCTCGTCCGGGTCCCCGTTGGCGAGCTCCGGGGAGAGCGCGCAGGCCTGTCGCAGGACGCCGGGGACGTCCTGCACGTCCTGGAACCCGAAGCGCGCGCTCACGTGCACGATGCCGTCGTGCGGGTGCTCGAGGTCGTCGACCGTCAGCCGCTCGTCGGCCGGGACGTGCGGCACCGAGGTCGACACCAGCGAGACGATCACGACGCGTTCGTGGAGGACGTGGTTGAACTCCACGTTCGCGCGCAGGGCCAGGGGCGCGGTCTCGTTGGTCGGGTGGGGGAACACGGCCGTCCCGGGCACCCGCACGACCTCGTCGGGCAGCTCGTCGAGGAAGTCCCGCAGCGGCCCCTCCAGGTCGGTCCGCCGGGCGGTGACGACCCGCCGGCCCCGCTGCCAGGTCGTCATGACCACGATGACGATGGTCGCGACCAGCAGCGGCAGCCACCCGCCGTGCGTGACCTTGGTGAGGTTCGCCGCGAAGTAGAGCAGTTCGATCCCGCCGAACACGACGCCCAGGGCCGCGATCCGCCACGCCGGCCAGTGCCAGGCGGTGGCGGCGTGGACGAGGAACAACGTGGTCGAGATCAGCAGCGTGCCGGTCACGGCGAGCCCGTACGCGGTGGCCAGGCTCGACGACGACTGGAACGTGGCGACCAGGATCAGCACGCCCCCGAACAGCAGCCAGTTCACGGTGGGCACGTAGATCTGCCCGCTCTCACTGGCCGAGGTGTGACGCACCGTCAGCCGCGGCAGGTATCCGAGGCGGACGGCCTGCTGCGACACCGAGAACGCCCCGGAGATCACGGCCTGCGACGCGATCACGGTCGCCGCGGTCGCGAGGACGATCAGCGGGATACGCGCCCACCCGGGGGCGAGCAGGTAGAAGGGGTTCGCCACCGCCGCCGGCTCGTGCAGGATCAGCGCCCCCTGCCCGAGATAGTTGATGATCAGCGCCGGGAACACCACCATGAACCAGGCCCGGCGGATGGGCCGCCGCCCGAAGTGCCCCATGTCCGCGTACAGGGCCTCGGCGCCGGTGATCGCGAGGACCACGGCGCCCATCGCGATGAAGGCCGTGAACGGGTGGTCGGCGAAGAACGAGACGATGTAGGTCGGTGAGAGCCCGGCCAGCACCTCGGGATGCGCGACGATCTGGGGCAGCCCCAGGGCGGCCAGGACCACGAACCACACGGCCATGACCGGTCCGAACAGTCGCCCGACCCGCTCGGTACCCGCGCGCTGCACGACGAACAGCCCGGTGAGGACCACCGCGCCGAGCGGCAGCACCACCTCGCCGAGCTCCGGGGCCACCACCTCGACGCCCTCGACCGCGGAGAGCACCGAGATCGCCGGGGTGATCAACGAGTCGCCGTAGAACAGGGCTGCGCCGAGGACGCCGAGGGCCAGCGCGAAGGACGCCCGGCGCCCGTCGTGCAGGGTGCGCCGCACCAGGGCGGCCAGGGCCATGACGCCACCCTCGCCGTCGTTGTCGGCGCGCAGCATGAACGTCACGTACTTGATCGTCACGATCACGGTGACCGACCAGAAGATCAACGAGACCACGCCGTACACGTCCGAGGGCGTCGGGGTCACCGCGTTGCCGTCGATCGAGAACACCGTCTGCATCGCGTAGAGCGGGCTGGTGCCGATGTCGCCGAACACCACGCCGAGCGCCCCCAGCGCCAGGCCCGTGGCGCCGGCCCCCAGCGACGAGGGATGCCCGCTCCGCCCGCGCGGCGTCGGACGGTCCCCCGTCGTCGTCGCGGGGGGCGCTTCGGCGTCGGCCATGGTCCACAGTCTGCCCCTGGTGCCCGGGCGCCACGCCCGCCACAGTGTGCCCATGACCGACGTGACCGGGACCACGGACGGGAACGGCACCCGGTACGACTTCGGGGGCGACGAGTTCGTCTACGTCGAGATCTCCGCGGAGATGAGCCTGCCCGCGCACTTCGCCTCGCTCGCGATCACGCGCCGGCTGCGGGAGGAGGCGATCCCGGGCGTCGAGGAGATCTGCCCGTCCAACGCGTCGTACATGGTCCGCGTCGATCCCGACCGGGTGTACCCGGGAGACCTCGTCCGGGAGCTGCGGCGCATCGAGTCCGACGTCGGGTCGGCGGCCTCCTCGGACCCGGAATTCGTCGTCGACACCCGCATCGTCGACGTCCCGATCATGTTCGCCGACCCGTGGACCCACGAGGTCCTCATGCGCTTCCGCGACCGG
>NZ_DASXJS010000222.1:0-4049 GCF_036497245.1 Actinomycetospora sp.
GACCTGCCGACCACCCACAACGTCCTCGACGGCGGCCCGGACGTGCTCGTCGGGCTCGTCGAGGAGGTCCTCGCCGACGTGGCCGCGCGGTGAGTGCCGGCGACGGCGGGCAGGATGGCCGGTCGTGACCGTCGAGAACCCTGTACCTCCGGAGAGCCGGGTCAACGACTCGTTCCCCCGTCGCCAGGCCGCGACCCGGCGCTTCACCCTCGGCGCGCCGCGCGGGGTGGCGATCTCCCCGGACGGCGCGCGGGTCGTCTTCCTGCGCAGCCGCGGCGGTGACGACCCGGTGACCTGTCTGTGGGTGCTCGACGTCGCGAGCGGCGAGGAGCACCTGCTCGTCGACCCGCTCGCGCTGCGGGCGGGCGGGGAGGACGCAGCGGAGGACCTCCCGCCCGAGGAGCGGGCCCGACGCGAGCGGGTGCGTGAGCAGTCCGGCGGCGTCGTCGACTACGCCACCGACCGCGAGGTCGCGACCGCCGCCTTCGTGCTCTCCGGCCGGGCGTTCACCGTCGGGCTCACCCCGGGCTCGACGCCGGTGCCGCTGCCGGTCGAGGGACCCGTCGTCGACCCGCGCCCGGACCCGTCCGGCACGCGGGTGGCGTTCGTGCGGGCCGGGGCGCTGCACGTGTGCACGCTCGCGTCGGGGGAGACGACGACGCTCGCCAGCCCGGACGGCGACCACGTCACCTGGGGTCTCGCCGACTTCGTCGCCGCCGAGGAGATGAACCGCTACCGGGGCTACTGGTGGGCGCCGGACGGCGGGTCGCTCGCCGTCGCGCGGGTGGACGACGCGCCCGTCACCCGCTGGCACATCGCCGATCCCGCCAACCCGGACCGCGACCCCGCCGTCGTCGGCTACCCCGCCGCCGGGACGGCGAACGCGGCGGTGACGCTGCACCTGCTGGGCCTCGACGGGTCACGCACCGACGTCGACCTCGGCGCCGACGAGTACCTCGCTGCCGTCACGTGGGACCGGCACGCGCTGCTCGCGACGACGTCGCCGCGCGACCAGAAGCGCGTGACGCTGCGGGCGGTGGACCCGGCGTCCGGGACGTCCGTCGAGGTGCACTCCGAGGTCGACGACGCGTGGGTCGATCTCGTCCCCGGCGTTCCGGCGCACCTGTCCGGCGGCGCGCTCGTCCGGTGTGCGGACGCCGACGACGCCCGGCGCCTGGTGGTCGACGGCGAGGCCGTGACCGGCACCGACCTGCAGGTCCGGGGCGTGGCGGACGTCGACGGGGACACCGTGCTGTTCACCGCGTCCCGGGCCGGGGTGCCGACCTCGACGGCGCTGTTCGTCTGGTCGCGCGAGGCCGGGGTGAGCGTGGTGAGCGCCGCTCGGGGGGTGGCGTCGGGCCGGCTGGCGGGCGGGGTGCTCGTCGTCGCGCAGGCCTCGCTCGACCACGACGGGACCGTGACGACGGTGACGGGCCCGGGTCGTTCGACGACGCTGCGGTCGTTCGCCGAGTCGCCCCGCCTGGAGCCCCGGGTGCACGTGTTCGCCGCGGGGGAGCGCGGGCTCGCGACGGCGGTGCTGCTGCCCCGTCACCACATCCCCGGCTCGGAGCCGCTGCCGGTGCTGCTCGACCCGTACGGCGGTCCCCACGCCCAGCGGGTCGTCGATGCGCGCGGGGCGTTCCTGACCAGCCAGTGGTTCGCCGACCAGGGGTTCGCGGTGGTGGTCGCCGACGGGCGCGGGACCCCGGGACGCGGGTCGGCCTTCGAGCGGGCGGTGCACGGCGACCTGGCGGCACCGGTGCTCGAGGACCAGGTGGCGGCGCTGGCGGCGGCCGCTGCGGAGGTGGAGGACCTCGACCTGTCCCGTGTGGGAATCCGGGGATGGTCCTTCGGTGGCTACCTGGCCGCCCTCGCCGTGCTGCGTCGCCCGGACGCCGTGCACGCGGCGGTGGCGGGCGCTCCCGTGACCGACTGGGCCCTCTACGACACCCACTACACCGAGCGCTACCTCGGGACGCCGTCGTCGTGGCCGGACGCGTACTCGCGGTCCTCGATCATCGACGACGCGACCGTGCCCGCGACGGCCGAGGCCCCGATGCGCCCGCTGATGCTGATCCACGGGCTCGCCGACGACAACGTGGTCGCCGCGCACACTCTGCGGCTGTCCTCGGCGCTGCTGGCGGCGGGTCGGCCGCACCAGGTGCTCCCGCTGTCGGGGGTCACGCACATGACGCCGCAGGAAGTGGTCGCCGAGAACCTGCTCCGCCTGCAGGTGGCGTTCCTCAAGGAGTCGCTCGGGGTGCGGTGAGCCGGTGTCAGCGATGCGGCGTCGCTGACATCCAACGTCAGTAACTCCACATCCTCGGCGTCCGTCGCTCGCCGAATCCCTGCCACGGGTTTCTCCAAACCGCCACCACGCTCGCCGCGGACCGCCGACTCTGGTCCGCGGTTCGGGGCAGGTGACGGCGGTGGAGGACCGAGGTGGGCGCGGAGCGGGCAGACGGTGCGGACGTGGCGCCGGACGTGCGGTTGGAGCTGACGCACGGTCCGGGGGGACCCGGCGTCCTCGCTGACGGGCGGGCGCTGACGGTGCCGCCACACGCCTCGGCCACGGATGTCGGGCTGGCGGCGGCTCGCAGGCACGCGGCGCGGTCGGGTCGGGATCTGCTCGTCGAGGTGGTCGACGGGGCGTCGGTGACGACGGTGTCGGTCGGTCCCCAGGGGTTCGTCACCCTCGTGTCCGCGCCGCCCCGGCCCTCGGCCCCGTCGCAGCCGGCGGCGCCCGACCTCGTGCCGCCCGCACCCGCCGAGTTCGCGACCGCGTGGATCGCGGCGTCAGCGGCCGAGCCACCGGTCGCTCCCCCTGGATGTCCGGCGCCGGACCTCCCGTCACCCCGGACCACGACGCCGCCCGTGGAGGCCCTCTCGCCGTGGGCGCGCCCGGTCCCGGCGCGGTCGAGCGCCACGGGCCGCCCGGTGGCGTCGCTCGTGGTGACGGCGCTGGTCGTCGTCGCGGTCGTGGTCGGTGCCGTCGGGACCGGGGTGGCCACGCTCGCCTCGTCCCAGGCGCTGCCCGGCTCGTGCCGGCCGGTCACCGTCTACGCGGTCGGCGGCGCGGGCGGCGCCTCGGACGTGCTGCGGGGGGTCACGGACCCGTTGTCCTCGCAGTTCGGCGAGAAGATCTCGGTGGTGACGGTTCCGCCGCCACCGACCGGCGGCTCGTACGCGTCCGCCGAGTCCGAGGCGGTCTCCTCGCTCGCGAACGCGGTCGGCGAGCACGTCGAGGGCTGCCCTACCGGTGCGCTGATGCTCTTCGGCTACTCGCAGGGCGCTCAGGTGGCCGGCGACCTCGCGTCCCGCGTCGGTACCGGACTCGAGCCCCGCGTCCCCGCGAACCTGATCCAGGCCGTCGGGCTGTTCGGCGACCCGGCGCGCAGTCCGCGCACCCGGGCGGTCCCGGAGGGCACGACGGGGCAAGGCGCCCTGCCGCCCCGAGCCGTCGGTTTCGGCTCCCTCGACGCCCGAACGATCGAGATCTGCGCCCCCGGCGACCCCGTGTGCGACAGCCCTCCCGACGCCGCCGCCCCTGCCCTCGAGCAGGCCGTCGCCTCCCCCGTGCACGGCTCCTACCAGCAACTCCCGGTCGCCGCGGGCACCACGGCGCCGCGGTGGGCGGCCGGCTCGCTCGGCAAGGTCGTCGCCGCGATCCCGACCGACGCGGGCCCCGCCAAGGCCCCCGCGGGGACCACGGCCCAGTCCGGTGCGGTCGGCACGACGACGCCCGGGGCCACCGGGTCCTCCGGAACCGGGGCGGCCGACTCGTCGACGTCCGGGACGGGATCGTCGACGACGTCGGCGCGTGGGGCGGATGGGGTGGGCACGACGACCGCCGTCCCCGAGTCCGGCGACACGTACGGCGAGGCGGGCGGGGCCGCCGCGGGCCCGACCGTGACGGCTGCCCCCGGCTCGTCGGAGACCGGAAGCACCGCGGACGGTGCCGGAGCGGCCACCCGGCGCTCCGGGTCGGCGGGGGCGTCGTCGACGGTGGCGCCCGGCGACGACGGCTCGTCGGGCTCCGCGTCGGGGAC
>NZ_DASXJS010000223.1:0-40497 GCF_036497245.1 Actinomycetospora sp.
CGCCACCGACCAACCCCTCACCGACCTCGCTCGCCGTCTCGTCACCCGTGAGGCGGGAGCTGAAGTCCTCGACCAGACCGGCCTATGAACTGTCGCTGGGACCTCTGGCGCGCCTGCCGATGAAGCCTCGTCCAGTGATGACGGCTGTACACCTTGCGACTGCTGGGCGGCATGGGTGGAACACCCCGGTCAGTAGGGCAGAGACAGCTGTGGGTCTACCGGCCGGTTCCCGGCGGTCGGGGTCGTTCGTGGCGGATAGAGGGTGGTAAAGAGGTGCCGGATCTTGGTCTCGCTGCCTCATCGCCAGTCGTCGTGCCCCGAGCCCGCGCGTGGGCGGCCGGAGTCGCGGTCAGCGGGAACGTCTCAGGACGCGTCCCTGGCTGTCGCCGCGTCGATGCTGAGGCCGCGGCGGGCGCGGTACTCGTCCATGGTGAGCGGCCGTCCGCGGACGTCGGTGAGCGGCGGCTCGTGGGTGAGGTACTCCTCCTCGTTGCGCCGCCACGCCGCCACGTAGCGGTGGAACGGAATGCGCGGGTGCAGGTGATGGACCAGGTGGTAGTTCTGGAACAACATCACCGGCGACAGCGTCGACTCGAACCCGATGCGGTTCCGGGTCGTCTTGAACTGGTTCTCGCGCGACGTGGTCTCCAGGTCGTGGTGCGGGAGGTAGTCGAAGGCGTAGCCGAGCCACATCAGCGTCAGGCGGATCGGCAGCAGGACGAACAGGACCAGCTGGTGGAAGCGGCCGGTCTTGAGGGCGGCCGCGGTGGCCCCGCCCATCAGGAGCGCGTTGACCCCCAGCTCCACCTGCTCGCTGCGGGGGCGCGACGACAGCTTCGGTGCGTAGAAGACGATGTAGTAGAGATCGATCGTCATCCAGCGCAGAGGCCGCTGCCAGACCGGGCCGCGTTCGGTGTAGTGGTCGGGGTCGCGGTCCGCGTTGTTGACGTGCCGGTGGTGCTCGAGGTGGATGAACTGCCAGGTGTGGAACCCGACGTGCGGGGCGAAGCCGGCCGTCCCGACGCGGCCGAGCGCGGTGTTCACCGACTTGCTGGTCGACAGCGAGCCGTGGCTCGCGTCGTGGGCGACGGTGAAGAGCATGTAGGACGCGAAGGCGTTGAGCAGGATCGCCACGGGCCAGGGCAGGCGCTTGGCCAGGGCCGCGGCCGTCGAGCCGGCCCACAGTGCCAGGCCGCCGACGGCCAGCCCGGCGGCCGGCAGCGAGAGCGCGGGGACGGGCTCGTTCGGCTTGGGGAGCTTGCGCGAGGAGGTCGGCTTGCTCTGCGGAGAGCTTCGTTCGGCCATGTTCGCCTCTCGTGGGTTGTCGACGCGACTGCGGCATTCCGCAGCGTAGGAGCGGGTCGTCGCGCCCGGAACCGGTCGCACGGCGTCCTCGCCGTTGTTGTCCGACGGGACAGGATCAGGCGGCCGACGTTGTGCCGCCGGACAGTTCGGGAGCCTCAGACGCGGTCGTCGTCGCCGACCAGACGCCACGCCTGGACCGCCACCGCGAGGTCTGCGACGGCCTCGGGCACGTCGGTCGGCCGTCCTGTGAGCTCTCCGAGCTTGCGCAGTCGGTAGCGAACGGTGTTGGCGTGGCAGTAGAGGCGTGTCCCCGCGACGGGGATCGATCCATCGCTGTCCAACCAGACCTCGAAGGTCTGCAGAAGCACGTTCCGGTCCTGTTCGGGAAGGGCCAGGACCGGGCCGAGAACGTCGGTGGCGACGCCGGCGGCGACGTCGGGGGCCCCGGCGACCAGCATCGCGATCGGTGTCCGCGCGAACAGCCGCACCCACGAGTCGCCGCGGCCACGGCTGCGGGCCGCGATCCCGGCGAGGTAGTAGGCCTGTGGGGCAGCGTCGAGTTCGCCGAACAGCGGGCCGACTCCTACCCGGCCCACTGCGTGCCGTTCGAGACACGACACGGCCGCGGCGGGGTCGGGCGTAGATAGAGACAGCAGACCGAGTGCCTCACGCGACGCCAGCCGCCACGCCGAGACCACCTCGTGTTCGCGTAGGGCCTCGGAGATGCCGGCCAGCGGGTCTCCCGCGTTGGGCACGGCCACGGCCACCACCACAAGGAAGTGACCCCGCTGCGGCATCCCGAGCCGGGCCGCGACCTCGCCCAGGGACCCTCGCCCGACCGCCGGACCGGTCACCAGCGCCTCGACCGTCGCTGAGCGCTCACGTTCCTGGCGTAACAGCATCTCCGTCGTGGCGTCTCGGTGCGCGGCGGTGACGGCCTGCCCGAAGTGATCCGCGCGCCACCACATCTCGCTCGCCGCGTCGACGATCTCGCGATGGCTGACCGTGCCGCTGTCGACCATGGCCTGGGCGACGGCATCCCACAGGACCGCGAAGCCGATGCGATACGCCGACAGCACGTCGGCCAGCGGGATACCACCCAGGGCGTGCTCACGGCCGGTCAGCCGCGGCGGCGCGCCATCGTCGAGCGTGTCGTCGACGGGCTCGTGATCCAGAACGTACTCGTAATTGCGCAGGACGTAGCCCACCAGCTCCTCGCGCGTGAAGCGCTCCGGGTCCCGGTAGAACTCGCTCGCCGCCACGATCTTCTCGACGGCGGCGCGGGCCAGCCGCTCGAGGTCGGTCCGCACGATCGGGGCCACGCGCGCCAGCCCACGAGGACCGTCAGCGGACATGGCGCCGCAGACTACGCGGGGGAGCGTCGTGGCCGTTGCGCAAACGACCGAGCCTCAGTAATACCAGGGGAACGGGGACCAGTCGGGCTCGCGCTTCTCGAGGAACTGTTGCTTGCCCTCGACCGCCTCGTCGGTCATGTACGCCAACCGCGTCGTCTCCCCGGCGAACAACTGCTGACCGACCAGCCCGTCGTCGATCAGGTTGAACGAGTACTTGATCATCCGCTGCGCCTGCGGCGACTTCCCCAGGATCTCCCGGGCCCACTGCAGCGCCGTCGACTCCAGCTCCGCGTGCGGCACCGCCTCGTTCACCGCGCCCATCCGGTGCATCGCCGCCGCATCGTAGGTCCGGCCCAACATGAAGATCTCCCGGGCGAACTTCTGCCCCACCGACCGCGCCAGGTACGCCGAGCCGTACCCGCCGTCGAACGACCCCACGTCGGCGTCGGTCTGCTTGAATCGGGCGTGCTCGGCCGAGGCCAGCGTCAGGTCGCAGACCGAGTGCAGCGAGTGCCCGCCGCCCGCGGCCCACCCGTTGACCACCGCGATGCAGATCTTCGGCATGAACCGGATCAGCCGCTGGCACTCCAGGATGTGCAGCCGCCCCGCGTGGCCCTGCTCGGTCGGCGACACCTCGGTCTCCGACGCCGCGTACTGGTACCCGGTCCGCCCCCGGATGCGCTGGTCGCCCCCGGAACAGAACGCGTGCACGCCGTCGCGCGGCGAGGGCCCGTTCCCGGTCAGCAGCACCACCCCGACATCCGGCGAGGTCCGGGCGTGCTCGAGCGCGGTCGCGAGCTCGTCGACGC
Source organism: Actinomycetospora sp. (assembly GCF_036497245.1). Taxonomy (GTDB): domain Bacteria; phylum Actinomycetota; class Actinomycetes; order Mycobacteriales; family Pseudonocardiaceae; genus Actinomycetospora. The sequence goes on from NZ_DASXJS010000223.1 coordinate 3,470, forward strand.
CGTGCGGTCGGAACGCGTTGCGCACCTCTGGACGGTCGAACGCGATCCGCACACACCCCAGCTCCCGATCACCGGACCGCTCGACCGCCCGGTGATAGGTGATGTCGGTGAAGGAGAAGCCCTCCACCTCACGCCAGGCCGCAGGATCGAAGATCGAGTCACCGGTGCTCACGCGCGGGACTCTAGGAGGCGGCCGGACCCTCCGCCCGCTGCGCCACCGCGAGGGGGAGCGCCCGGGCGTCCCCGGCGTCGTCCGCGTCGTCGCCGCCCGCGGCCCAGGCGAGTGCGGGCAGCCCGCGCAGGGCGCTGACGACGACGCCGACCCCGGTCCGGGCGATGGTGTCGGCGAGTGACTCGTGGCCGATCCGGTGCTCCTCCCAGGCGCCCACGACGGCCTCGACGAGCGCGGGCACGTGGTCGGCGGCGACGCGGCCCAGGACGCGCCCGAGCCGGTCCCGGCCGAGGTCGCCGCCCAGGTGGACCCGGTACCCGGCGACGCGACGGCCGTGGATGGACACCAGGTTCCCCGCCAGCCCGAGATCGGCGGCCTGGTGACGGGTGCAGCTGGCCGGGCAGCCCGAGAGGCTCACGCGCAGGCCGGAGTTGCGCCGGAGCGCGGGGAGATCCCAGAGCGTGCGCGCCAGATCGTGGGTCGGGGTGATCGCGAGAGCGCACACCGGTGCGCCGACGCAGGAGCGCACGTCCCGGGCCGGGTGCTCGGCCCCGACGAGGAGCCCGACGTCGGCGAGCGTGTCCCGCAGCGCCGCCACGCGGCCGACGGGCACGTCGCGCAGGACGACGTTCTGGTCGCGCGACGGGCGCAGGGTGCCGTCGCCGTCCGCCTCGCCGACGGCGGCGAGGACGTCGAGCGCGTCGGCGGACAGCTCGCCGAGCGGCACCGTGACCGTGACCGTCGCCAGCCCCGCGCGGGTCTGCGGGCGCACGTCGGTGCCCCACCCGCCGTCGGGAGCGGTCCGGGGCGTCGTGGTCACGGGCCGGGGCGCCAGCGGGGCCGGGGCGGGCCAGGGGCGACGGCTGGTCGCCCGCTCGGCCTCGGCGACCAGGGCGGTGAAACGCGCGAGGCCGAGCCGCGCGACCAGGAACTTCAGCCGCCCCCGGTTCGGGGTCTCGTAGGCGCCGTGGGCGAGGAAGACCGCGAGCACGGCGTGCACGGCGGGCAGCATCCGTTCGCGCGGGAGGAAGTCGACGATCCGGCTGGCCAGGGTGGGGGAGGAGCGCCCCAGGCTGCCGCCGGCCCAGAGCTCGTAGCCCAGGCGGCCGTCGTCGTCGAGGGTCGAGACGAGCCCGATGTCGGAGACCTTGGCCTGGTCGCGGCAGCGGGCGCAGCCGCCCACGCCGATCGTGAGGCGTTGCGGCAGCCGGGCGTTGAGGTCGGGGCCGAGGGCGAGCAGGGAGTCGGTGAGCTGCGCCGCGTCCGCGGTGCAGTCGAACGGTTCGTCGGCCGAGACGCCCGCGTCCGGGCAGCTGGTCACGCCGCGGATGGTGTGGCCGCAGGTCGACTCGGTGTCCAGGCCCGCGTCGCGCAGCCGGCCGAGGACCTCCGGGATCTCCGGTGCGGGCACGTCGTGCAGCTCGACCTGCTGGCGCGTCGTGAGGTGGACCCGGCCGTCGCTGTGGTGGCGCGCGAGGTCGGCGAGGGCCCGGGCGGCGTCGGCGCCCAGCGCGCCCCTCGTGCGGGCCCGGACCAGGAAGTGCTGCTCCGAGGCCTGGGAGCAGACCCCGAGGGTCTTGAGGCTGTACCGCTCGAGGGCCCCCAGCCCGCCGGCACCGGCGAGGGCGGCGAGGTCGAGGGGCAGGCCCGCCCGCTTGCTGGCGACGACGTCGCCCGGCGTGTCCCGCCCGCCGGGGCGCGCGGTGCGGTGTGCCGGACGGTGCGCGGTCAGCGGCCGCGCGAGCGACGGCACGGTCCCGCCCACCCGGGACGGCGCCGCCGGGGCGAGGCCGGTGACGAGCACGTACCCGGTGCCGCGGACCGTGCGGATCATGTCGCGGTGCCCGGCGCCGAGCACGCGGCGCAACTGCTTGACGTGCACGTCGACCGTGCGGGCGCTGCCCTCGTAGTCGCGTCCCCACACGGTGGCGAGCAGGTGGCGCCGGGACAGCGGCCGCCCGGCGTGCTCGACGAGCTCGCTGAGCAGCTCGAACTCCCGGCGCGCCAGGGTGAGCGGCCGGTCGGCCACGCGCGCCTGGAACGAGGCGGTGTCCACCACGAGGTCGCCGACGGCGAGCGCGTCGCCGCTGAGCGGGGCGGGCGAGGTCGCGGGTGCGGGCCGGGCCGGCGGGGGGACGGCGCGCGCCGCCAGCCGCAGGCGCAGCTCGATCTCGGCGGGTCCGGCGTCGGTGAGCAGGAGACCCTCGAGGGCCTCCTCGGCGTCGGTGGGCAGGTCCGCGTCCGGGCCGAGGACCAGGAGCCGGGGCAGGCCCGGCCGCGAGCGGGTGACCGCGGCGGCGAGCTCGCCCGCGGCCCGGGGGCGGTCGCGGCCGTCGAGCAGGACCGCGTCGACGTCGTCGAGCGCGGCGAGCAGGCCGCCCGCGGCGACGGGCACCAGCGTCGTGCGATGGGCCGGGAGCAGGGCGAGCCCCGGGACGACGTCGTCGACGGAGTCCGCCGGGCTGACCAGGAGAAGGTGCACGCGAACCTCCCGTCGGATCGGGTCGGGACCGTCCCGCACGCCCCGTCCGGCGGCGAACGAACGGCGAGCGCCGCGGGGTCTGGTGGCCGACCGACGGCAAGGCAGCGATCCCACCACGCGGATCGTTTCCGGCGGCTACGGTCGTGTGACGACGACGTTTCCGCCCCGTGGCCCGGGTCTCACCCGGCTCGGCCGGCGGCTCAGCCGGCGAAGAGCGCGCGGACGGCCGCGCGGTCCGGCTTCCCGATGCCGTGCACCGGCACGGAGTCCAGCACACGGACGCTGCGCGGCGCCGCGCGGCCGAGGCCCTGGCGTGCCAACCCCGCCGCGACCTCGGCGCGCACCGAGGCGGCGTCGAGTGCCGCGCCGTCCCCGCCGGCCACCACGGCCACGACCCGCGCGCCCCACTCGGGGTCGGGCACCCCGACCACGCAGGCCTCCCGGACGCCGGGCACCGCCAGCAGGGCCTGTTCGACCGCCGAGGGGGCGACCGTCTCGCCGCCGGTGACGATGACGTCGTCCGCCCGCCCGAGGATCTCGAGCCGCCCGTCGGCGTCGAACCGGCCCAGGTCGGAGGTGCGGAAGCGGCGACCCGGCAGGAAGTCCGCCGCCGCGGCCTCGTCGGCGCCCCGGTAGCCCTCGGCGACGGTGGAACCGCCCAGGACGACCCGTCCGGTGCCGGACGAATCAGGGTCGTCCAGCTCCACGCTCACCCCGTCGAGCGGTGTCCCGTCGTAGACGCAGCCCCCGCAGGTCTCGCTCATGCCGTACGTGGTGACCACCCGGACGCCTGCCGCGCGGGCGCGGGCGAGCAGTGCGGGCTCGGCGGCCGCCCCGCCGAGCAGGACCGCGTCGAGCGACCGGAGCCCGTCGAGTCCGGCGCCGGAGCCGGCCCCGTCGGCGTCGTCGAGCAGCCGGCGCAACTGGGTCGGCACCAGCGACGTGCGGCTCACCGCCCCGGCCCCGTCGGCCGCCGCCGTCTCGAGGGCCGCCGCGAACCCGTCGGGGCGGAAGCCCTCCCGCAGGTCCATGACCGCCGCGGGCGACCCGGCGCGGGCCGAGCGCAACAGCACCTGGATCCCCGCGACGTGGTGGGCGGGCATCGCGAGCAGCCAGCGCCCCTCGCCGCCGAGCCGGGCCGACGTGGCCGCCGCCGACGCCGCGAGCGCCGAGCCGGAGAGCAGGACCGCCTTGGGGACCCCGGTCGACCCCGACGTCGTGACGACCGCGGCGACCCCGGCGGGCACGGGCGCGACCAGGGCCGCCCGCGGGCTCGGGTCCTCGGGGCCGGTCGGCAGCACCGCGGGCCCGGCCCCGGAGCCGGCCGTGATCAGGCGCGCGGCGAGCTCGCGGGCCGCTCGCGCGGAACCATCGGTGGTGACGACCTCCACGGGCCGGCCGGAGGGAGCGGTCATGGTCTCTACGGTAGGCACGGTGGACGTGAGACCGAGCGGGGCGCGGGGCCCGGCCGGATCCGGGCCCCTCGCCACCGTGGCCGGACCGGGCGGCGTGCCGCTCGAGGCGGTCGTCGTCGCGCTTCCGATGCGGACGCGCTTCCGGGGGATCACGGTGCGGGAGACGCTGCTGCTGCGCCGCGCCGACGCCGGGCCCGACGCGCCGTGGGGCGAGTTCTGCCCGTTCGTCGAGTACGACGACGAGGAGGCGACGCCCTGGCTGCGCTGTGCGCTCGAGTCCGCGGGCGTCCTCGGCGCGGGGTGGGCGGCCCCGGTGCGGGAGGAGATCCCGGTCAACGCCACCGTGCCCGCCGTCGGCCCCCGGGACGCCCACCGGATCGTCGCCGCGTCCGGGGCGGGCACCGCCAAGGTCAAGGTCGCCGAGCGGGGCCAGGATCCGGCGGAGGATCTCGCCCGCGTCGAGGCCGTCCGGGACGCCCTCGGCCCGGGTGGACGGGTGCGGGTCGACGCCAACGGCGGGTGGGACGTCGAGGCGGCGGTCGCGGCGGTCACGGCGCTGGACCGCGCGGCGGGCGGGCTGGAGTACGTCGAGCAGCCGTGCGCCACGGTCCCCGAGCTCGCCGCGGTGCGCCGCCGCGTGGACGTCCCGGTCGCCGCCGACGAGTCGATCCGCCGCGCCGACGACCCGATGCTGGTGGTCGCGGCGGAGGCCGCCGACGTCGCCGTCGTCAAGGTCGCTCCGCTGGGCGGGGTCGCGGCGACGCTGCGGATCGCCGAGGCGATCGGGCTGCCGTGCGTGGTGTCCTCGGCGGTGGAGAGTTCCGTGGGTCTGGCCGCCGGGCTGGCGCTCGCCGGCGCGCTGCCCGGCCTGCCCTACGCGTGCGGGCTGGCCACCACGAGCCTGCTCGCCGCCGACACCGTCGCCGCGCCGTTCGTGCCCGACGGCGGGATGCTCCCGGTCCCGGCCGCGCCGCCGCGACCGGAGCCCACGACCCTCGCGCCCTCGCTCGCGTCCCCGGACCGGGCGTCCTGGTGGCTCGACCGGTTGAACCGGGTACTACGCCGGGTGGACGACGAGGTCCGCTGACGATCACCGATCACCCTGGAGACGGAGAAACAGATGCCGGACACGTTCGACCGACTGGAGGCCGGCCGCGAGGTCGTCGCGGCCAAGGACGCGAAGGGCATGAGCTGGCAGCAGCTCGCGGACGCCCTCGGGCGCTCCCTGGTCTGGACGACCTCGGCGCTGCTGGGCCAGCAGCCGCTGTCCGTCGAGCAGGCGCAGCAGGTCGGTGGGCTCCTCGGCCTGGACGACGACACCGTCGCCGCGCTGTCCCTGCCGCCGGTGCGCGGGGAATCCGCGCTCGACCCCACCGAGCCGGTCACCTACCGGCTCCAGGAGGCGCTGCAGGTGTACGGCAGCTCCATCCAGGAGCTCATCCGCGAGGAGTTCGGCGACGGCATCATGAGCGCCATCGACTTCTCGCTGGAGTTCGAGCGCGAGCCCGATCCGAAGGGCGACCGCGTCAAGCTGACCTGGAGCGGGAAGTTCCTGCCCTACAAGGTGTGGTGAGCCCGGTGGCTCCGACGTCCCGACACGCCGTCGCATCGTCGGACTGACTCGACCGGTCCGGGGGTAGCGTGCGGAGCGTGACCGCCGCACCGCCCCAGGACTCCCGGGTGCAGCAGGCCGCCGCGGGCGGCGAGCCCGAGGGCCCGCCGCTGCACGTGCGGACCGCGTTCGGGGTGCGCGAGGCGGAACCGCGGCCACGCCCGCACCTCCCCGGCCCCGCCTGGACCTGCGACGGCGTCCTGCTGCGCCCGGTGTCGGACACGGTCCTCGCCGCCTGGTCGGCGGCCACCGCGGAGGAGCTCTCCGGGCGCGGGGTCGACGGCGTCCGCGTGGCCCGCCCGGTGCGCGCCTCCGACGGGCGCCGCGTGGTGTCCGGCTGGGCCGCCTGCCACGACGTCGCGGGCCAGGTCCGGCCCCGGCACGACGACGTCGTCGCCGTGTCCCTGCGGCTGCACCGCGCCACCGCGAAGATCGCGCGTCCCCGCTTCGTCGACGACCGGGACGACATCCTCGCCCGCGCGGACCGGATGGCCTTCGGCGAGCGGGCGGTCCCGCTCGACGCCGAGACCGGCGGCGACCTGTTCACCGAACTCGTGCGTCGCCGCACCAAGCTGCCGGTGCCCTCGCAGCTGGTGCACGGGGACCTGTTCGGCACGGTGCTGTTCGACGGCCCGGACGGTCCCGACGGGCCCACCGCCGAGCAGGCTCCGCCCGCGGTGCTCGACATCGTCCCGTTCTGGCGGCCCGTCGAATGGGCCGCGGCCGTCGTCGTGGTCGACGCCCTGGCCTGGGGCGGGGCGGACGCCGGCATCGTCACGCGCTGGTCCCACCTCGTGCAGTGGCCGCAGATGCTGCTGCACGGGCTGCTGTTCCGGCTCGCGGTCCACGCCCAGCACCCGGCGTGCACCAAGGAGTCGCTGCGCGGGCTCGAGCACGCCGCGCGGGTCGTCACCGAGCAGTTCTGACCCGGACCGCCCGCGCGGGCTTCATGCCGCGCACTCGCTCCGTCATCCGTCGGAAACACGCAGTCATCAGCGTGTAGTGCCCGATTCCTACCGTCTGCGTCCGAGTGGACCGGGGTGCGACCGAACGGACGCGCCCCCTCACGGACGAGAGGGCGAAGGCAGATGAGCGTGGCCGCAGAACCATCAGGGGCCTCCGGGACCCGCGGGGGACGCTGGATCGACGACTGGCGCCCCGAGGACAAGGGTTTCTGGGAGAGCACCGGCAAGAAGATCGCCAACCGGAACCTCTGGTTCTCGGTGTTCTCCGAGCACATCGGGTTCTCGATCTGGACGCTCTTCTCGGTGCTGGTGCTCTTCATGGGTCCCGACTACCACGTCGACGCGGCGGGGAAGTTCCTGCTCGTCGCGGTCGGGACGTTCGTCGGCTCCGCCCTGCGGCTGCCCTACAGCCTCGCGGTCGCCGTGGTCGGCGGCCGGAACTGGACCCTGATCAGCGCGGGCCTGCTGCTGGTCCCGTCGATCGTCCTGGTGTTCGTCATGCACCCGGGGACGTCGTTCACCACGTTCGTCGTGGTCTCCGCACTGGTCGGGGTCGGCGGCGGCAACTTCGCATCCTCGATGACCAACATCAACGCCTTTTTCCCGGAGAAGCAGAAGGGCGCCGCTCTCGGTATCAACGCCGGCGGCGGAAACCTGGGCGTCGCCGTGATCCAGCTGGTCGCGCTGCTGATCATCGCGACGGCGGGCACCGGTTCACCCCGCATCCTGCTGGCGATCTACATCCCGCTCATCGTGCTCGCGATGGCGGGCGCCGCCTTCTTCATGGACAACATCTCCTCGGTCCGCAACGACACCGGGGCGCTCAAGGAGGCCGCCAAGGACGCGCAGACCTGGATCGTCTCGTTCCTCTACATCGGCACCTTCGGCTCGTTCATCGGCTACAGCTTCGCGTTCGGTCTGGTGCTGCAGAACGAGTTCGGGCGCACCCCGCTGCAGGCCGCGTCGGTGACGTTCATCGGCCCGCTCCTCGGTTCGCTGATCCGGCCCGTCGGGGGCTGGCTCTCCGACCGCATCGGCGGGGTCCGGGTCACGCTGTGGAACTTCCTGGCCATGGGTGTCGGTACCTTGATCTGCATCTTCGCGTCGGGGGCGGGCTCGCTGGCCCTGTTCACCCTCGGCTTCGTGCTGCTGTTCGTCACCTCCGGGATCGGGAACGGATCGGTCTACAAGATGATCCCGTCGATCTTCCGGACGAAGGCCGCCGCGGCGTCGGAGACCCGGGGCTGGGACATCGAGGCCGGGCTGTTGTGGGCCCGGCGCATCTCCGGGGCGGCCATCGGCATCTCGGCGGCGATCGGCGCCTTCGGCGGCCTGCTGATCAACCTGGCGTTCCGGTCGTCGTTCCAGGCGACCAAGTCCGGCACGCCCGCGTTCTGGGGCTTCCTCGCCTTCTACGCCGTCTGCTTCGTCGTGACCTACCTCGTCTACATGCGGAACTCGAAGGCCGCCACCGACCCGAAGACGGGCTCGAAGGTCAGTTACGCGTCCGTGTAGGTGCCTCCGGCTCGTGAGCACTTTCCGGGGCTATAGCACCGGAAAGTGCTCACGAGGGCGTAGCCCACCTCTGAGAGGAGCACCCTGGTGGAACCCCGAACCGTGGTCGTCGTCGGTCACGGCATGGTCGGTCATCGCTTCGTGGAGAGCCTGCGTCGGCGTGACGCCGAGGGCGCCTGGCGCGTCGTGGTGCTGGCGGAGGAATCACGCCCGGCCTACGACCGGGTCGCCCTGTCCTCCTACGTCGGCGACGCGTCGGCCGAGGACCTGGCGCTCGCGGACGACGGATTCCACACCGATACGCTGGTCGAGTTGCACCTCGACGACCCCGCGGTCGGTGTCGACGTGGACCGTCGTGTGGTCACGACGCGAGCGGGCCGGTCGGTCGAGTACGACGAGCTGGTGCTGGCGACCGGCAGTGTGCCGTTCGTGCCGCCGGTGCCGGGCCGGGAGCTCGACGGGGTGTTCGTCTACCGCACGCTCGACGACCTCGACGGGCTGCGGACAGCGGCGGAACGGGCCACCGCGGGTGCCGGCGCGGGCCGCCGTTCGGGCGTGGTCGTCGGGGGTGGGCTGCTCGGGCTGGAGGCCGCGAACGCGCTGCGCCGGCTGGGCCTGTCGCCGCACGTGGTGGAGATGGCGCCGCGGCTGATGCCGGTGCAGGTCGACGAGGGCGGTGGGGCGCTGCTGTACCGGCTGGTCTCGGAGCTGGGGCTGCGCGTGCACACCGGGGTGTCGACGTCGGAGATCGCCCGGGACCACCGCGGCGGGCTCACGGTCACCCTGTCCGACGGTTCCGAGCTGGACGCGTCGGTGGTGGTGTTCTCCGCCGGTATCCGCCCGGCCGACTCGCTGGCCCACGAGATCGGCCTGGACGTCGCCGAACGCGGCGGGGTGCTGGTCGACGAGCGCTGCCGGACCTCCGCCGAGCACGTGTCGGCCATCGGCGAGGTCGCCGCGGTCGGGCACACCGCGAAGGGGGCCCGGACCTACGGGCTGGTCGCCCCGGGCTATGCGATGGCCGAGGTGGTCGCCGAACGGCTCCTCGACCCGGCCGCCGAGGCCCGGTTCACCGACGCCGACATGTCGACCAAGCTCAAACTGCTCGGGGTCGACGTGGCGAGCTTCGGCGACGCCCACGCCACCACGCCGGGGGCGTTGGAGGTCCGCCTCGACGACCCGGTCGCGGGGACCTACTCCAAGCTCGTCGTCTCCGACGACGCGCAGACGCTCCTGGGTGGCGTCCTGGTCGGGGACGCGAGCAACTACGAGACGCTGCGCGGGTTCCTCGGCGAGCGACTGCCCGGGGATCCGATGTCGCTGATCGCCCCCGCGGGCGACGGCGCCGTCGGGGTGGGGATCGACGCGCTGCCCGACGGCGCCCAGATCTGCTCGTGCAACGCGGTCACCAAGGGCACCCTCGTGCAGGCGATCACCTCCGGTGAGGCCGCGACGGTGCCCCAGTTGAAGGCCTGCACCCGGGCCGGGACGACCTGCGGGTCGTGCGTGCCGACGCTGGGCAAGGTGCTCGCGTCGTGCGGGGTGGAAGTGTCGAAGGCGCTGTGTGAGCACTTCGCGGCGTCCCGCGCCGAGCTCTACGAGATCGTCATGGTCACCGGGCTGTCGACGTTCTCCGAGATCGTGGCGCAGTACGGCACGGGGCGCGGCTGCGATGTCTGCAAGCCCGCGGTGGCCTCGATGCTGGCCACGCTGGCCGGGGGTCATGTCCTCGAGGGCGAGTCCGCGGCGCTGCAGGACACCAACGACCACTTCCTGGCGAACATGCAGCGCAACGGCACCTACTCGGTGGTGCCGCGGCTGCCCGGCGGGGAGGTCACCCCGGACGGGCTGATCGTGATCGGCGAGGTCGCCCGCGACTTCGGGCTCTACACCAAGATCACTGGGGGACAGCGCATCGACATGTTCGGCGCCCGCGTCGAGCAGCTCCCGAGGATCTGGCGCCGTCTGGTCGACGCCGGGTTCGAGTCCGGCCACGCCTACGGCAAGGCGCTGCGCACCGTGAAGTCGTGCGTGGGTACCGACTGGTGCCGTTACGGGGTGCAGGACTCCGTCGGGCTCGCGGTCGCCCTCGAGCTGCGCTACCGCGGGCTGCGCAGCCCGCACAAGCTCAAGTCCGGGGTCTCGGGCTGCGCCCGCGAGTGCGCCGAGGCCCGCTCGAAGGACTTCGGCATCATCGCCACCGAGCACGGCTGGAACCTCTACCTCGGCGGCAACGGCGGCTTCACCCCGCGCCACGCCGAGCTGATCGCCCAGGACCTCGACACCGCGAGCCTGGTCCGCACGATCGACCGGTTCCTCATGTTCTACATCCGCACCGCCGACCGGCTCCAGCGCACCGCGCCCTGGATGGAGTCCCTCGACGGCGGCATCGACCACCTCCGGGAGGTGATCATCGACGACTCGCTGGGCCTCTGCGCCTCCCTCGACGACCAGATGGCCCGCCACGTCGCCGGCTACGCCGACGAGTGGGCCGCCGTCCTCGACGACCCCGACAAGCTCGCCCGGTTCACCTCGTTCGTCAACGCCCCCGACACCCCCGACCCCACCATCGAGTTCGTCGACCACCTCGGCCGCCAGGTCCCCGCCGGCATGAAAACCGGCCAACCCACCGACCTCGCCGCCCTCGGCCTCGGCGGGACGGCTCGGGGCGGGTCCGGCGAGGAGGGCGTGACCATCACCGACGGAGCCCGCATCCCGATCGGAGCACCCGCATGACCGCGCAGGCCGACATCCGCACCCACCCCGACGGCTCGACCGACGGCGCGGAGGCGAAGGACCCGCGCCCGGAACCGGCGGCGCCCGTCGTGCCGACCGGCCCGGACGGATGGACGGCCGTCTGCCCGTGGACGACGCTGCAGGCGGAGCGAGGAGTGGCCGCGCTGGTCGCCGGCGAGCCGGTCGCGCTCTTCCGCACCCACGACGACCGGCTCTTCGCCCTGCACAACGTCGACCCCTTCTCCGGGGCCTCGGTGCTCTCCCGCGGCATCGTCGGCGACCTCGCGGGCACCACCGTCGTCGCCTCACCGCTGCACAAGCAGCACTTCGCGCTGGAGACCGGCGTCGCCGTGGAGGACGAGTCGGTCGTCGTCGCGACCTATCCTGTCCGGGTGGTGAACGGGACGGTCGAGGTCGGGAGCGCATGACGGACAGGGCCGCGGGACCGCTGGACGGTGTCCGGGTGGGCGTGACCGCCGACCGGCGTGCCGACGACCAGATCGACCTGCTGCACCGGCGCGGCGCCACCACGCTGCACGGCGCGACGATGCGGATCGTGCCGCTCGCCGACGACACCGAGCTGGCCGGGACGACGCGGACGCTGCTCGACTCGCCGCCCGCCGTCGTCGTCGCCACCACCGGCCAGGGCTTCCGCGGCTGGCTCGAGGTGGCCGACGAATGGGGGCTCGGCGACCGGCTGCGGAGCGCACTCGGTGACGCGGCCGTCCTCGCCCGGGGTCCGAAGGCACGCGGGGCGATCCGCGGGGCCGGGTTGCGGGAGGCGTGGTCGGCCGACGCCACCGAGTCGTCCCCGGAGGTGCTCGACCACCTGCTCGCGGGCGGGGCCGGGCCGCTGGCAGGGACCCGGGTCGCCGTCCAGCTGCACGGCGACCCGATGACGTCGTTCCTCACGGCGTTGCGCGAGGCGGGCGCCGACGTCGTCGAGGTGCACGTCTACCGCTGGGAACCACCGCCCGACCTGCCCGCGGTCGACGCCCTGATCACCGCGGTCCTGGAGCGCGCCCTGGACGCCGTGACCTTCACCAGCGCGCCCGCGGTCGAGGGCCTGCTGCACCGCGCCGACACCCTCGGCTGCACCGACGACCTGCTCGCGTCGCTGCGCGGGGGACCCGACGGTTCCGGCGTGCTGGCCTGCGTGGTGGGTCCGGTGACCGCGGCGCCGCTCGACCGCCGCGACGCGCCCTCGATCGCGCCCGACCGCTTCCGGCTCGGCGCCATGGTGCGGCGGCTCGAGGAGCACGTGGCCGGCGCAGCGGGTACACCGGCCCGGTGAAGCCGCCCGCACTCGTCGTCCTCGCCCACGGCACCGGCGACGCCGCCGGACGTGGCACGTGGGGTCGGATGCTCGTGCGGCTGCGCGCCGCGCTGCCCGACGCCGAGGTCCGGCTCGCGTACGCCGGGGTCGCCCGCCCGCAGCTCGCCGACGTCCTCCCCGAGCTCGACGGGCCGGTGGTCGTGGTGCCGGCGTTCCTCGCGGCGGGGTTCCACGTGCGGGTCGACGTGCCGGGCCAGCTGGCGGAGATCGGGCGGGAGGACGTGACGCTCGCCGACCCGTTCGGGCCCGACCCGGCGCTGGTCGACGTCGCGCTGACCCGGCTGGCGGAGGCGGGCGGAGCGGGAGGTCGGGCGGTGGTGCTGGCCGCGGCGGGCTCGACGGACCCGGTGGCGCAGGCGGACCTGCGTACCGCCGCCGGGCTCTTCGCCGACCGGCTGGGCACGGCGGTGCCCGTCGGCTACATCGCCGGCGGCGAGCCGCGGGTGGCGGACGTGGTCGCCGCGCAGGACCGGCCGGTCGCGCTGCTGACGTGGCTGGTCGCGCCCGGGGCGTTCCACCGCTGGCTCGCGGACGCGGGGGCCGCGGTGGTCGCGGAGCCGCTGGGCGACCACGACGGCGTCGTCGGCGTGGTGCTCGAGCGGTATCGCGCGAGGTGCGCTGCGCGCTCGTGAGCACTTTCGGGGGTCATAGCACCGGAAAGTGCTCACGAGCCGAAGGCACCTACCGCCACCGCTCCGCGTACCGGGCCGCCGCGGCCTCGTCCTTGTCGCGCGTGCGCTCGGCCCGCGCCTCGACCCCGGTGCCCTGCGGGTAGCCGGCCTTGACCAGCCGGTGCTCGGCCGTCTCGTGCACGTAGGCCACCGCGAAGATCATCCCCATGATCGCGCCGCCGAGGGCGCTCATCGCGCGCAGCCACAGCGGACCCGGCACGAAGATCACGATCGCCGCGACGAACGGCGCGATCTGCACGACCACCCGCGCGATGTGGCGCACCCACCACGTCTGGCAGGTGGTGTCGTGGAGTACCCACGGCGCGAAGCGCGCGGGCAGCCCGCCGCCGTAGGCGTACCAGAGCCACCACAGCGGACCGGGTCGCGATCGCGGAGCCGGCATCGTCGCCCTCTCTCCCAGCGGTGGCGCGTCGCTGACATCTGGCGTCAGGACGGCGCCACGCTGACATGCTCGTCCAGAAACTTTGTACCCCAACAGTATGCCCACCAAGGATAGAATCCGACCCATGGACGAGACGAGCGCCGCACCTGACGTCGTCGGTCCCCTCGCGCTGGAGAACCAGGTCTGCTTCGGGCTGGCGGTGGCTGCCCGCTCCGTGATCGCGCTCTACCGCCCGCTGCTCGAGCCGATGGGGCTGACCCACCCGCAGTACCTGGTGATGCTCGCGCTGTGGGGCCGATCGCCGCTGTCGGTCACCGAGCTGTCCGGGATGCTCGCCTTGGACCCCGGCACGCTGTCGCCGCTGCTCAAGCGCCTCGAGGGCCAGGGGTACGTGCAGCGGCGCCGGGTGCCCGGCAACGAGCGCACCCTCGCCGTCACGGTCACCGCCGCGGGCCGGGCCCTGCGCGACGACGCCGAGCGCATCCCGCCGGCGATCGTCGAGCGTCTCGGGATGCCGGTCGAGGAGCTGATGCGCCTGCACGCCGACCTCACCGCCGTGATCGCCGCGGCGCACGCGGAGCCGGGCTGACGGCCATGATCGCCACGGGTGTGACGGACCGTTCGGTCCCCGCCCATTTTCCTCACACGGAAGACGATCATGAGGGACCTCCGCGGGGTCGGACCTTCCCAGCGGGCGGACCGGGCGCGCACGCTGTCCGGCATGACCACCACGGAACGTCTCGTCGACGTCGGGGCGTCCGACGACGTGCCCGAGCGGGGCAGGCTCGTCGTCGAGATCGGCGGTCCGGCGGGCCCCGTGACCGTCGGGGTGTTCCGCTTCGCCGGCCGACTGCACGCCTGGGAGAACCGCTGCGCGCACCAGGGCGGGCCCGCGTGCCAGGGGCGGATCGTCAGCCGGGTCCGCGAGCGTCTCGACGACGAGCGCCGCAGCCTCGGCCTGCGCTTCGACGAGGACACCATGCACGTCGTCTGCCCCTGGCACGGCTTCGAGTACGACGTGACGACGGGGCGCCACCCGGGGCGCCCGGACCTCGCGCTGCGGGCGTTCCCGGTCAGCGAGGACGGGGGCCGGATCCGTGTCACCCTCTGAGCGCTCCGACCACCTCGACCGCGCGCGCCGCATCGACGACCTGGTCGCGGCCCTCGGGGCCGAGGTGGACGCGGGCCTCGACGACGGGGCGATCGCCGCCCTCGACCCGGGCACCGCCCGCCGGCTGGTCAGCACCGCCGCCCGCTGCTGGGTCGCCGCCGCCGAAGAGGGCGCCGAGCCGCCCGACGGGCGCGACACCACGCCGACCGACGCGGTCGCCCTGGCCACCGCGGCCCTGCGCAGCCACGACCTCAACCCGTTCGACCTGGCCCTGTGGTTCTCGCGGAGCGCGACCGAACCGCTCGGAGGGAGCACCCCATGAGCACCGACCCCAGCGTGCGGCGCCTGGACACCCAGGAGATCACCACCGCCACCGACACCCGCGAGATCCTCGCCAACGCGCGCCGCGACACCGAGCGCTACGGGCTGGACGACTACCTGATCGTCGACGTCGACTCCCACCACGTGGAGCTCGACTCCTGGCCGGAGATCCTCGGCTACCTCGACAGCCCGGTCATGCGCGACACCGCGAGCCAGATGATGCGCAACTGGCCGCAGGCCTCGCACCTGGCGCTGCACAACCACCCGCCCGGCCTGACGATGCAGGACGTCTCGGGCCGCATCCCGCACCAGGCGTCGCTGGGCGAACCGACCCCGGACACGGCGTCGGGCGCGGACCGCGACGTCACGCTCGTCCGGCGGGCGATGGACGCGATGAGCATCGACCTGCAGGTGGTGTTCCCGCAGCCGATGCTGGAGACCGGGCTGCACCCGCAGCCCGAGGTCGCGACGGCGCTCCTGGCGGCCTACAACCGCTGGTTCACCGCCGAGATCCTCCCGCGCGAGCCGCGCATCCGGACCATGCTCGGGCTGCCGTTCGAGAACCCCGAGGCGTGCCTGGCGACCATCGAGGAGTTCGGGGACACCCCCGGCGTCATCGGCTTCCTCGTCACGAGCCAGCGCCACGCCGGCGTGCACCGCAACGCCTACATGCCGGTCTACCGCGAGCTGGAGCGCCGCGGACTGCCGATCGGGTTCCACGCCGGCCCGAACCAGGCCGACACCATGACCTCGACGATGAACCGGTTCCTCTCGGCCCACGCCATGAGCTTCGTGACCTGCAACATGACCCACATGACCAACTGGGTCATCAACGGGATCCCGGAGCGTTTCCCGGGCCTGAAGACGATCTGGATCGAGAGCGGGCTGGCGTGGGTGCCGTTCATGATGCAGCGCCTCGACCACGAGTACGTCATGCGCCAGTCCGACGCGCCCCTGCTGACGAAGCCGCCGTCGCACTACATGCGCGAGATGTACTACACGAGCCAGCCCATGGAGTGGACCGACGACAAGCTGCTCGCCGCCACCCTCGAGGCCATCGACGCGGAGAACACGCTGATGTACTCCTCGGACTGGCCGCACTGGGACTTCGACGTCCCGGGCCGGATCGCCGCGCTGCCGTTCGTCAGCGAGCACGGAAAGCGCAACATCCTCGGCGAGACCGCGCGCAAGGTGTTCGAGCTCGGCGTGTAGGTGGCCTGCGGCCCGGTGAGCACTTTCCGGGGCTATAGCACCGGAAAGTGCTCACGAGCCGGAGGCACCTCGTCACGCCGCTGAGGTCAGGACGCAACGCCCCGGACATCGTCCGGTGGTGAGGTGTCGACCATGGACTCGATCGCCGACATGGGCGGCGTGCTCGGGTACGGGCCCGCGTCGCGGCCGGTGGCGGGCGAGCCGCCGTTCGCCGAGCCGTGGGAGGGGCGCGCCTTCGCGATGACCGTGCTGACGATGGGGCGCATCTCCGGGCGGAACCTCGACGCGTTCCGGCACGCCCTGGAACGGCTCGGCCCGCTGGACTACCTCGCCGACGGCTACTACGGCCGCTGGCTCAACTCCGCGGAGCTGATGCTGGTCGAGAGTGCCGTGCTCGCCCCGGGTGCGGTGGACGCGCGGGTCCGGGTGCGGGCCGGTGAGGACGTCGAGGAGCCTGCGTTCCCGGAGCCTCGCCGCCCCGACTACCAACCGACCGCCCCCGGTTCGCTGCGGACGATCGACGACGCGCCGCGCCTCGGCGTCGGGGACGTCGTCGTCACGGCCGACCTGCACCCGCGGGGGCCGTCGAAGCTGCCCGGCTACCTGCGGCGCCGCCGGGGGACGGTGACCGCGATCCGCCCGGCCCACGTCCTGCCCGACACCCACGGGATCTTCGCGGGCGAGAATCCCCAGCACGTCTACACGGTCGGGTTCGACTCGGCCGAGCTCTGGGGTCCCGACGCCGAGCCCTTCCGGCTGCACGCCGACCTGTTCGAG
This sequence comes from Actinomycetospora sp., assembly GCF_036497245.1. GTDB lineage: Bacteria > Actinomycetota > Actinomycetes > Mycobacteriales > Pseudonocardiaceae > Actinomycetospora. The sequence goes on from NZ_DASXJS010000223.1 coordinate 20,198, forward strand.
AGCTACCTGGAGGCGCACCGGTGACGGATCGGTTCTCGCCCGCCGACCGGACGGCGGCGCTGGAGTCGCTGCTCGTCGAGCGCGAGCTGGTGGACCCGGCCGTCATGGACGGGTTCATCGCCCGCTACGAGCGCGACGTCGGCCCGATGAACGGCGCCCGGGTCGTGGCGCGGGCGTGGACGGACCCGTCGTACCTGGCGTGGTTGCGCGACGACGCGACTGCGGCGATCGCCGACCTCGGCTTCACCGGCCCCCAGGGCGAGCACATGGTGGCGCTTGAGCAGACCGACGACCTCCACCACGTCGTCGTCTGCACGCTGTGCTCCTGCTATCCGTGGCCGGTCCTCGGGCTGCCGCCGAGCTGGTACAAGGACCCGGCCTACCGCTCGCGGGTGGTGCGCGAGCCCCGGGCCGTGCTGGCCGAGATGGGGTGCTCCCTGCCCGCCGACGTGCGGATCGAGGTGTGGGACTCGTCGGCGGAGGTGCGCTACCTCGTCGTCCCGCAACGACCGGCGGGCACCGAGGCACTGGGTGTGGACGAGCTGGCGGAGCTGGTCACGCGGGACGCGATGGTAGGGGTGGCGCGGCTGTGAGTGCCACGCTGGACGTCGACGGCCCCGCGGCACCGCCGCGCTCGAACGGCGAGCTGGTGTTCGCCGCGCCGTGGGAGAGCCGGGCGTTCGGGCTCGTCCTGACGCTCGTGGACGCCGGGCGGTTCGGCTACGACGAGTTCCGCACGCGGCTCGTCACCCGGATCGCCGACGACGAGGCCCGTCCGTACTTCGAGTCGTGGCTCGCGGCGCTCGAGGACATGCTGGACGGCACCGTCGACGCGGCGTCGGTGGCGGCACGCGTCGAGGCGCTGCGCGAGGCCGACGAGCACGGGGACGATCACCACTGACCGAGGGCCCCGGCGAGGTGGAGGATCGATGAGCGGGTTCGTCCGAGCGGCCGGGGCGGGGGAGCGCTTCGCCTTCGGCGGCGCGGTCTTCACGATGAAGGCCTCCGGCGACGACACCGAGGGCCGCGTCGGTGTCATGGAGCAGGAGGCACCCGCGGGGCTGGTCGTCCCGCCCCACACCCACGACGGCGAGGACGAGATGTTCCACGTGCTCGCCGGTCGCGTCGAGGGGTACTGCGGCGACGAGCCGTTCGCCGCGGGACCGGGGGACCTGATCTTCCTGCCGCGCGACGTCGAGCATGCGCTGACGGTGATCGGCGACGGCCCGGCGCGACTGCTCACGATCATCGGCCCCGCGCGGTTCGACCGGCTGGTGGCCGAGCGGGGAACCCCGCTGGGCCCGGCCTGATCCTCAGCGGCGCGGGTCCTCCGGCCAGGCGTGCTTGGGGTAGCGGCCCCGCAGGTCGGCGCGCACCTGCGGATAGCCGGTGTCCCAGAACGACGCCAGGTCGGCGGTCACCGCCGCCGGGCGTCCCGCGGGCGAGAGCAGGTGCACGACGACGGGGACCCCGGCCAGCACGGGTGCGACCTCCCAGCCGAACGCCTGCTGGACCTTGAGCGCCACCACCGGCGCCGTCGGGTCGGTGTAGTCGACGCGGACACTGCGCCCGGCCGGGGTCGTGATGCTCGTCGGGGCCAGCTCGTCGAGGCGGTGCGCCTCCGACCACGGCAGCAGGTGGCGCAGCGCGGGCGCGACCCTGAGCCGGGCGAGGTCGGCCCGGCGGCGGACGCGGGAGAGGTCGAGCCACTCGTCGAGCCGGGCGAGCAGGGCCTCGTCGCCGACGTCGGGCCACGGGTCGCCGACCGCCTCGTGCAGGAAGGCCAGCCGGGCCCGTAGCGACGTGGCGGCGTCGTCCCAGCGCAGCAGATCGAGGCCCTCGACGGCGAGCCCGTCGCGGACCGCGGCCGCGACCGCCGTCGGGTCGGGTCTCGCCAGGGGACGGCGGGCCAGCACCACCGCACCGAGGCGCTCGCGACGTTCGGCCACCACGTCGCCGTCCTCCCAGGCGACCACCTCGTCGTCGTGCCACCAGCCCGCCGCGGCCTCGCGCGCGAGGTCCTCGTCGACCGGCACGGCCAGCCGGACCCGCGCCACCCGGTCGCCCGGGCCGCGCACGGCGTCCGCGACGGCGAGCCACGGCGTGCCGCGCAGGGCCGACGACGCGGAGAGCTCGACCCCGGTGCCACCCGTCGTGAGGTACTCGCGCGCGGCTTCTCCGGGACCTGCGGAGCCGCGGGCCCGGGCCAGCCGGTCCGGGTAGGCGAGGGCGACGACGGCTCCGCCCCGGGAGCGGACGTCGTCGTCGGAACGACGGAGTCCGCTCACCTGGCGCAGCCTCCGCACCTCCGCCCGCCACCGCGGATCGTTCGACGCCCGGGCGGCGCGCCACCGCTCGTCGAGGTCGTCGGAATTACCCGGTACCTCGGCGGAGAGCAGCGCCACCACCTCGACCGCGGTCCGCGCGCCGACCGCGGCGGCCCCGTCGAGCAGCGCCCGCCCGAGCCGCGGGTGCACCCCGACCCCGGCCACCGCCCGCCCGCGGCCGGTGATCTGGTCGGTACCCACAGCGCCCGGCCCGGTCAGGTCCAGCCCGCGCAGCACCGCGCGGGCGGCGGCGAAGGCCGCCTCGGGCGGCGGGTCGAGCAGTGCGAGGCCCGCGCCGTCCGGCGTGCCCCACCGCGCCAGCGCCAGCGCGAAGGCGGTCAGGTCGGCGTGCGCGACTTCGGGGGCGTCGTCGCGGTCGCGGTGCGCGTGCTCCGCCTCGGACCAGCAGCGATAGGCGACCCCGGGTCCTTCCCGGCCCGCGCGCCCGGCCCGCTGCGTCGCCGAGGACCGGGACGCGAGCACGGTGACCAGCGCGTCGAGGCCGCGGGCGTGGTCCGTCCACGGCCGGCGGGAGAGCCCGGCGTCGACGACGACGCGCACGCCCGGCACGGTCAGGCTGGTCTCGGCGATGGCGGTGGACAGCACGACCCGGCGCCTCGCTCCGCTCGCCCCGGTGACATCCCCCGTCGCTCCGCTCGCCCCGGCCACTTCCCCCGTCGCTCCGCTCGCCCCGGCCAGCACCGCGTCCTGCCGCGCGCCGTCCTGACCACCGTGCAGGGTGAGCACGTCGACGTCCGTGCCTGCCCCGTCCCGGATCCGGCCGAGACGACGCGCCACCTCGTCGATCTCGCGGCGACCGGGCAGGAACACGAGCACGTCGCCCACCGCCTCGGTCAGCGCGCGGCGCACCACGGCGGCGACGTGGTCGAGCAGCGCCGGCTCCACCCGCATCCCCCGGGGCGGCGGGACGGGGCGCGGCGGTGGGGACCACACGGTGTCGACGGGGTGCATCGGGTCGGGCGCGGTGACGACGGGGCCCTCCAGTGCGGCGGACAGCTCGTCCGCGGCGGCCGTGGCCGACGTCGCGAGCAGGCGCAGCTCGGGACGCAGGGAGGCCCGGACATCGACCGCGAAGGCGAGCGCCAGATCGGTGTCGAGGTGGCGCTCGTGGCACTCGTCGAGGACGACGGCGTCGACCCCGGCGAGCTCCGGATCGTGCTGCAACCGGGCCACCAGCAGGCCGGTCGTGACCACCTCTACCCGGGTGCGCGGGCCGGTGTGCCGCTCGCCGCGCACGGCGTAGCCCACCCGCTGCCCGACCGGCTCGCCGACCAGCGACGCCATCCGGGCGGCGGCGGCGCGGACGGCGACGCGCCTCGGCTCGGCGACCAGGACCCGTCCCCCGACCGCCCCCGCCAGCGCCAGCGGCACGAGGGTCGTCTTCCCGGTGCCCGGCGGCGCCACGAGCACCGCCGCGCCCCGCTCGGACAGCGCCGCCAGGACGGCAGGCAGCGCCGGGCGCACGGGCAGGTCGAGTCCGACCTCGTCGATCACCTGGGAAGGCATACGCCATGTGAGCGGATTTCGTCGTCCCGGCGACGAAATCCGCTCACCTGCGTCAGCTGCCGAGAGCCAGCACGTTGCAGACGTCGCCGCGGCCGCCGAAGGAGGTCAGCCCGCGCTGCGAGCGGATGCGCTCGGCGAGGTAGCGGGCGTCGTCGCCGACTCCGGAGAAGCGGCCCGAGCCCCAGGTCCACTGCCAGGGGAGACCGAGGAAGTACAGGCCCGGCGCCGTGGTGACCCCGCGCTGGTGGCCCGGTGCCCCGCGCCCGGAGAACACCGGCACGTCGACCCAGGAGAAGTTCTGGCGGAAGCCGATGCACCACACCACGGAGGTGATGTTCGTGTCCGCGAGCCGCAGCTGGGTCGGGTCCTGGGCCGAGGTCCACGCCGGTGTGTAGCGGTCCTCGGTCGGGGCGTCGATCTGCTGGGCGGCGATGTGCTTGTCGATCGTGTCCTTGATCGACTCCGAGACCTCGTCGGCGTGGTCGAGGCGCTCGGTGAGGTCGGGGTTGAAGTGGAGCGCGCCGTCACGGTGGTCGGTCATCAGGCCGTAGAGGCGCATCCCGTCACGGGCGTGGGCCCGCAGGTCGATGTCGCGCCCGCCGTCGCGCCCGGTGACGTAGTGGTTCGCCTGGGCGCGCACCGCCTCGCGGCGAGGGTGCTCGGTGACGGGCATCTTGTAGTAGCCCAGGTCGTCGAGCCAGTCGGTGACGTCACGGCCGCGGTAGAAGCGCGCCACGCGGGGGGCGTCGCCGACGACGAGGTGGACCTGCCTGCCCTCGAGGTGCAGGTCCTCGGCGATCTGTGCGCCGGACTGCCCGGAGCCGACGACGAGCACGTCACCGGGCGGGAGCCCGGAGCCGTCCTTGTAGTCCTGCGACTGGACCTGGGTGATCGACGACGGCAGCGGCTGCGACATCGGCGGGGTGATCGGGGTGTGGTAGCCGCCGGTGGCGATGACGACCTGGTCGGCGGTGCACGTCCCGGCCGTCGTCTCGAGCACATAGGTGCCGTGGTCGTCGCGGGTCAGCCGGTTCACCCCGACGCCCTCACGCAGGGGCGGGTCGACGAACGCCCGGTAGGCCTCCAGGTACTCGAGGATCTGCGATCGCACCATGAAGCCGTGAGGGTCGGTGCCGCCGAAGCCGCGCCCGTGCTCGTCGACGCCGTAGGGGAAGTCCGGGAGCTTGCACTGCCAGTTCGGCGTGACCAGGCAGAACGTCTCCCACCGGTAGGTCTTCCACGAGTGCGCCACCTCGTCGCGCTCGAGCACGAGGTGATCGACCCCCGATTGCTGCAGGCAGCGGCTCATGGACAGGCCTGCCTGCCCGCCGCCCACGACGATCACGGGCCGGTGTGCCCCGTCCAGGTCGCCGTTCCCGGTGGCACGCAGGGGCGTCACGGATGCCGTGGTCATGGCCGGTCGTTCCTCTCAGGCGGAGTCGAACTGACGTCGTGCGGTGGTGGTCGTGCGGTGGGCACAGAGTTGGACCGGCTCATGTCGGAATGGTTGCCGTCGGAAAACCGCGGTGTTGCCGAATGTTTCGCAACACCGTCGTCACAAACCGCCGGACCGGTGACGTTCTCGTAGTCACGAGGAAACGGTCGGGAAACACCGCATTGGTGTGCTCTTGCACCACGAGGCCGGGCCGGCGATGCCCCGGCCGTCGAGCCGCGAGCACCGCGGACGTCAGGGGGACATCGTGCCCGGTTTCTGGCAGAAGGTGCGGCAGAAAGTCACCGGCGGGGCCGGGGGCGAGTCCGGCTCCCCGTCCGTCCCTGATGCCGCTCCCGCGCCGTCCGAGAAAGCACCACCGACTCCGAACGTCACCGCAGAACCGAAGGAGAACGGAATGACCACGGTCGAACTGTCCGACGTCGAGCAGAAGAGCCTCGAGGAGATTCCCCACCCCTCCCTGCCGGAGGGCTCCAGCATCTACGGCGGCACCAAGGTCTTCCCCGACCTCCAGGCCGAGAACGGCGAGACCTACTTCACCCTCGTGCACGGCATCGCGCACGAGTCGTCGGTCAGCTTCGTCGCCGTCCTGCAGGCCACGCGCGCGCTGCGCAAGGGATTCGAGACCGCGATCTACTTCTACGGCCCGGGCTCGCTGAACTGCCTGGCCACCCGCGGCTTCCCCACCACGGGCAACTCCGCGTTCCCCGGTGAGCACAACATCAACGACCAGCTCAAGACGTTCATGAGCGAGGGCGGCAAGGCCTACTGCTGCCGCTTCGGGCTCTCGCTGCACGGTGCCCGCGAGGAGGACCTCATCGAGGGCGTCATCCCCACGCACCCGCTGGACGTGCAGGACGCGCTCATCTACTACGCGCGCAAGGGCGCGATCATCAACTCGACCTACCAGCTGTAGGTGCCTCCGGCTCGTGAGCACTTTCCGGGCCTATAGCCCCGGAAAGTGCTCACGAGGCCGCAGGCCACCTACCGACGCCCCCCGACGCCCTGGAGGTCTCCCGCCATGTCCGCGCCCGCCGAGCACCGCACCGGGCTCGACGTCCGTTCCGAAGTGGCCGTCCGCGGCGTCGCGATCGACCCCTCTCCCACCACCGTCGACCTCGGGTCGACGATCCCGCTGCGCCGCCCCGGCGGCGCGGGCCCGTCCGACGACGGGCACGTGCTCGTCGACGGGCTGAAGACCACCCTCCCGATCAACCCGGACAGCCCGTACCGCCTGCGCGGCGGCAGGCTCGTCCGGACCGGGCCCGACGGCGGGGTCACCGACCTCGGCGTGGACGTCGACACCGTCGCCCGCCCGGCCTTCTACGACCTCACGACCGCCGACGGCGTGGGCTACGAGCAGATCGCCCGCCTGCACGGCGACGACGTGCTCGCGACGACCGTCGTGCAGACCTGCGTGCGCTACGACGAGGCCGACCGCTGCCGCTTCTGTGCCATCGAGCAGTCGCTGCGCAGCGGCGCGACCACCGCGGTCAAGACCCCCGCGCAGCTCGCCGAGGTGGCCGAGGCCGCCGTCCGGCTCGACGGCGTCCGCCAGATGGTCATGACGACGGGCACCTCGAACGGCCGCGACCGCGGGGCCCGCCACCTCGCCCGCTGCACCGCCGCGATCCGCGAGGCCGTCCCCGGCCTGCCGATCCAGGTGCAGTGCGAGCCGCCCGCCCCCGACGACCTGGCCGCCCTGACCGCGCTGCGGGACGCGGGCGCGGACGCCATCGGCATCCACGTCGAGTCCCTCGACGACGCCGTGCGCCGCCGCTGGATGCCGGGCAAGGCCTCGGTGCCGCTGTCCCAGTACTGGGCGGCGTGGCGCGAGAGCGTGCGCCTCTTCGGCCGCAACGCCGTCTCCACCTACCTCATCGTCGGGCTCGGTGAGGACCCGGACGACCTGGTCGCCGGGGCCGCGTCGCTGATCGACGCCGGGGTCTACCCCTTCGTCGTGCCCTACCGCCCGATCCCCGGCACGCTCGCGTTCGCCGACGGCGACCCGGCGCCCGACCCCGGACTGCTCGCCGACGTCACGGCGCGCGTCGCGGCCGACCTGCGGGCGGCGGGGATGCGCGGGAGCGACCAGGCCGCCGGTTGCGCCGCCTGCGGCGCGTGCAGCGCCCTGTCCGCGGCGGGGGGCTGAGATGACCCTCGTCGACGGCCCATCCCCGATGCGGTCCACACGCGGCAGGGACCGGGGCGAGCTCCCCCCGCTCGTCGTGCCCCAGCCCGCGCACCTGCGCACCACCCTGCACGCCGCGGAGGAGATCCTCGGCGGCCTGGGCCGCCGCCCCGCGCCCCGCGAGATCACCATCGGCGAGGCGCGCGCGAGCGACGCGGGCCACCCCGACGTCGTCGCCCACCGCGCCCTGCGCCGTGCCGTGTTCGTCGACGAGCAGGGCCTGTTCGGTGGCCGCGGGGAGGACCTCGACGACACCGACGCCGACCCCCGCGCGCTCGTCCTGCTCGCCCGCGACGCCGACGGCACACCGCTCGGCGGGGTGCGCCTCGGCCCGGCCCGGCCCGGCGAGCCCGACGTCGGGTGGTGGACCGGCAGCCGCCTCGCGGTCAGCGTCGGCGGCAGGCGCCGGGCCGGGGTGCGCGTGGGAGCGGCCCTGATCCGGGCCGCCGTCGCCCGGGCGGAGGCGTCCGGCGTGCTGCGCTTCGAGGCCGACGTGCAGGGGACGAACGCGCCGCTGTTCACCCGGCTCGGCTGGCAGACGGTGCGGCCGGTGACGGTGCCCGGCGCGCCGGACGTCCCGCACCTGCGCATGCGCCACCCGATGGACCGCATCCAGCGCCTCGTCGACGCCACCAAGTCCCCCCTCGGGGAGCTCCTGGCCGACGTGGTCGCGATGCCCCCGGGGTTCGTCGGCGACGACGGCGCCCCGGTGCCGGGCTCCGACGTGGTCGCCGCCTGCGACGCGATCCTGCCCGCGATGGTCGAGCGCGACCCGGAGTGGGCCGGCTGGTGCGGGGTGCTCGTCAACGTCAACGACCTCGCGGCCATGGGCGCGCGGCCGGTGGGGCTGCTCGACGCCGTCGGCGCCCGCGACGCGTCGTCCGCCGCGAGGGTGCTGCGCGGGCTGCGCGCCGCCGCCGACGCCTACGGGGTGCCGGTCCTCGGCGGGCACACCACCGTCGACGTGCCCGCCTCGCTCGCCGTGACCGCGCTCGGCACCACACCGGCCCCGGTCCCCGCCGGCGGCGGCCGCCCCGGCCACCGGGTCCGGCTGACCGCCGACCTCGACGGGGCCTGGCGTCCCGGCTACAGCGGCGTGCAGTGGGACACCACCTCGCGCCGCCGGGGCGAGGACCTGCGCGCGATGGTGAACGCCATCGGGCCGGATGCCGCGTACCGCCCGGCCGCCGCCAAGGACGTCTCCATGGCGGGCCTCGTCGGGACGCTCGGGATGCTCGCGGAGGCGAGCGGGACCGGCGCCGTCCTCGACGTGGCGTCCGTGCCCCGGCCGGCCGGGGTCGGCGTCGGGGACTGGTTCACCTGCTTCCCGGGCTTCGCCCTGCTCACCACCGACGACCCCGACAGTCCGCTGCCCGCGGCCGGACCCGCGACCGGCGCCGGGTGCGGCGCGCTCACGGACAGCCCCGGAGTGGCTCTCCGCTGGCCCGACGGGGAGACGACGGCCGCCGTCGTCGGACCCGTCACCGGGCTCGGCCCCGCCACCGGACCTGAGAGGACCCTCTGATGACGCTCACCTTCGCCGCTGCGGCCGAGGGCTTCGTCCGCGATCTGGACGAGGACTTCCGACGCATCGAGAAGCTGGTCGGCCAGGCCCGGGAGGCCGGCGCCGACCTGCTCGCGCTGCCCGAGGCCGCGCTCGGCGGCTACCTTTCGTCCCTCGACGGCGACCACGACGACGAACCGCCCCAGCTCGACGGCGACGGGCCCGAGATCGCCCGGCTGGTCGACCTCGCCGACGACATGGTCATCACCGCCGGCTACTGCGAGCGCGGCGACGACGCGTCGCAGGGCCGGCCCTACAACAGCTGTGTGGCGGTCACCGGGACCGGTGTGCTCGGCAGGCACCGCAAGGTGCACCAGCCCCTCAACGAGAACAACTCCTACGCGGCGGGCGACCGGTTCGCGTCCTTCGACTCACCGGTCGGGCGGATGGGCATGATGATCTGCTACGACAAGGCGTTCCCGGAGGCCGCGCGGGCGCTCGCCGTCGACGGGGCCCGGGTCGTGGTCTGCATGTCGGCCTGGCCCGCCTCGCGGACCAACCAGGCCCCGGTGCTCGCCGACGACCGCTGGACCCGGCGCTTCGACCTGTTCGACCGCGCCCGCGCGCTGGAGAACCAGATCGTCTGGGTGTCGGCCAACCAGGCGGGCGAGTACGGCAGCATGCGTCTCGTGGCCAGCGCGAAGATCGTGGACCCGGGTGGTGAGGTCCTCTCGACCACGGGGACCGACGCGGGCCTCGCGGTCGCCTCGATCGACGTGGACGACGCCGTCGACTCCGCGCGCCGGTTCATGGGCCACCTGCGGGACATGCGCCGGGGCAGCTACGCACCGCTGCCTGCCTCCGCCTGAGCGCGGCGGGCTGCAGCCATGACCCCGTCGCTCCGCTCGCCCCTGCGCATCGCTGCCGCGGCGGCCCACTTCACCCGCGACCTGGACTTCGACCTCGAGCGCATCGGCGTGATCATCGCCCACGCGCGCGAGGCCGGGGTCGGGCTGCTGGCCCTGCCCGACGGCGCCCTCGGCGGCTACGTCACCGACCTGCGGCCCAGCGACACCGAGCCCGTCGACCTGCCGCCCGCGCTCGAGCCGAACGGGGACGAGGTCCGGTCGGTCATCGACCTGGCCGGCGAGATGGTGGTGTGCCTCGGCTACTGCGAGCAGGGGCCCGACGGCGAGCGCTACAACGCCGCGGTCGCGCTCTGCGGGGACGGGATCCTGGGCCGGCACCGCAAGGTCCACCACCCCGCGGGCATGGCGAAGTTGTTCACGCCGGGGTGCGGGTTCTCCGCGTTCGACACGCCGTTGGGCCGCATGGGCATGCTCATCGACCACGACAAGACGTTCCCGGAGTCGGCCCGCTCGCTCGCCCTGGACGGTGCGACGATGATCGCGTGCCTCTCGGCGTGGCCGACGTCGCTGACCAACCGGGCACCGCGGATGGCCCAGGACCGCCAGGCCCGGCTGTTCGACCTCTACGACCAGTCGCGCGCCGCGGAGAACCAGGTGCTCCTGCTCTCGGCGAACCAGAGCGGGCGATCCGGGGCGCTGCACTTCCTCGGGCGGGCGAAGGTCGTCGGCCCCGGGGGTGAGATCCTCGCGCGCACCTGGTCCAAGGGAGGGCTCGCCATGACCGAGGTCGACCCGTCCGAGATGGTGGACGCCGCCCGCGCCGTCCTGCACCACCTCGACGAACGCCGTCCGTCGGCGTACGGCTGCTGAGGGCCCGGGTGCGCATCCGGCTCTCGACGTACTCGACGAAGCCGCGGGGCGGTGTCGTCCACACCCTCGCGCTCGGGGAGGCGCTGGCCCGGGCGGGGCACGACGTCGAGGTGTGGGCGCTTGCCCGCGGGGGCGACACCGGGTTCTTCCGGGACGTGGCGGTCCGGACGCACCTGGTCCCGGTCCCCGAGATCGAGGGCGAGTCGGTCGGTGACCGCATCATGCGCTCGATCGACCTGTTGGCCGCCGCGCTCGCCGACGCCGGGCCGGTGGACGTCCGGCACGCCCAGGACTGCCTGACCGCGAACGCCGAGGGCGCGGCGTCCGGCTACGCCGACCTGGTCCGCACGGTGCACCACCTCGACGAGTTCACGACGCCGTCGCTCGTCGCGTGCCACGAGCGGGCCCTGGTCGAGCCCGCCGCGCTGCTGTGCGTGTCCGACGCCGTGGCCGCCGAGGTGCTCGCGGGCTGGGGGCGCGCCGCACCCGTCGTCGGGAACGGGGTGGACGCGGCGCGCTTCGCGGCGGCGGCCGCGGCCGGCGCAGGCAGGCCCTGGCGCGAGCGGTTCGGGTCCTACGTGCTCGCCGTCGGGGGGATCGAGCCGCGCAAGGGCACCCGGGACCTGGTGGCGGCGATGGCCGCGCTGGCCGACCGCGGGGTCGAGGCACCCCTGGTCGTGGCCGGCGGGGACACCCTGTTCGACTACCGGCCCTACCGCGAGGATGTCTTCGCGCTGGCGTCGTCGCTGGGGGTCGAGCCGGTGGTGCTGGGACCGGTGCCCGAGGACGACCTCCCCGGCCTCGTCGCGGGTGCGGCGGCGTTCGCGTTCCCCTCGACGAAGGAGGGCTTCGGGCTCGCGGCCATGGAGGCCCTCGCCGCGGGCGTCCCGGTCGTCGCGCGGGACCTGCCGGTGCTGCGCGAGGTGTTCGCCGGGGCGGTGCGGTTCGCGGGTGAGCCGGGCGTGGGGCAGGGGGCGGGCTTCGCCGACGCGTACGCCGGTGAGCTGGCATCCGTGCTCGCCGGCGGGGAACCGGGCGACCCGGCGCGCGCCGCCGTCGGGCGGGCGCTGGCGGCGTCCCACTCGTGGGACACCGTTGCCGCCGCCCACCTCGCCGCGTACGGGCGGGTCGGGGTCGCCTGAGGGGTCGGCCCTGCCTCGTCGGGGACCGGCCCGCCTTGTCGCGGGCTCCCGGGCCTGCCGGCCCGCCTTGTCGCAGTGATTCACAACGACAAGGCGGCCACCGGACCGCAACTCGCCGCGACAGGGCGGCCCGGGGCCGGCGCCGGGAGGGGTGCCCCGGCTTCGCCCGGGGCCTAGCGTGGGCGGCGTGCCCGACTCCGCGAACGACGACGTCCGCTTCTGGTTCGACCCGGTCTGCCCCTACTGCTGGCTGACCAGCACCTGGGTCCGCACCGTCGCACGCCGCCGGGGCTTCGCGGTCGAGTGGCGGTTCATCGCGCTGCGGCTGCTCAACGCGCACGTCGACTACGACGCCTGGTTCCCGCCCGAGTACGAGGCCGGGCACACGGCGGGCCTGCGCCTGCTGCGGGTGTGCGCCGCCGTGCGGGAGCAGGAGGGCCCGGACGCCCTCGCGCGGTTCTACGAGGCGCTCGGGGCAGCGGTCTTCGAGCGCGAGGAGGTCCCCGAGCACAGCGGCGCCCGGGAACGGCGGGGAACGCACGCGTTCGTGCTCCCGGTGCTCCAGAGCGTCGGACTGCCCGCTGAGCTCGCGGAGTCGTTGGACGACGCCCGCCACGACCCCACCATCCAGGCCGAGACCGACGAAGCCCTCGCGCTGACCGGCAAGGACGTCGGGACCCCGATCCTCCAGATCGGGCCGCCGGACGGGCTCGCCTTCTTCGGACCGGTGATCAGCCGCAAGCCCTCCGACGAGGAGGCGGTGGAGCTCTGGGACCACGTCGTCGGGCTGGCCCGCTTCCCGGGGTTCGCCGAGCTCAAGCGCAGCCTGCGCGAGCGGCCGCAGCTGGCGGCGTACGGGGTGGGGCAGGGCGAGGTCGGGCTCATCGAGGACTGGCACGGCGGGAGCAGGCGCCAGCACAAGTGATCCGGCCCGGCCCGACGTCACCCGAGTTCAGCCATGGTCCATTGCTTTCACCTGACGACAGGGATCCGCCATTCTCGATCTCGGCGCCGGGGCTCGCTCACGCCGTGCCGGTGTGGACCTCCTCGTAGACGGCGGGCGTCGAGACGATCTCCGCCCAGTCCGGCCCCGAGACCATCGCCCGGAACTCGTCGTCGTGTGCGGTGGCGAGGGCCGCGGACGACGACCACCGCGCCACGTTGACGAACCGGAACCGCGCCTCCGGGGCGAGCGAGCGGTAGAGCTGGTGCTCCTCGTACCCGGGGCGGGTGCGCATCACGGCGTTCACGCCCCGCCAGCGGGCGAAGAAGTCGTCCTCGCGGCCGGCCGGGATCTCGAAGCAGTTGACGAAGGTGACGGACATCGGAGCCTCCTAGAAAGTGCACTGCTGTGCATTGAGTGCGCAGCGGTATAGTGAGCGCGTCCTGAGTCGGCTGTCAAGGAGGTCGTCGTGAGCATCGGTCCCGCCACGACCGGGCGTGAGGCGCAACGACGTCGCACCCGGCGCGCGATCCTCGAGGCGACCGCCGGGCTGCTCGCCGACGGCGCCTCACCCGCGACGCCCTCGGTGGCCGAGATCGCCGACGCCGCCGAGGTCTCCCGGCGGACCGTCTACCTGCACTTCCCCAGCCTCGACCAGCTCCTGCTCGACGCGATCGTCGGCGGCCTCTCGACCCCCGTCGACGAGGCGCTCGCCGAAGCCCCCGACGACGACGTCCACGCCCGGCTCGCCGCCCTCGTCGAGGGCGTCGCCTCGACGATGGGGTCCTCGCTCGGCCTCGGGCGGCGGCTCGTCGCCCTGACCGTCGCGCAGCCGGACCGCGACGACGGGGCGCCCCGTCGCGGCTACCGGCGCGTCGCGTGGATCGAGAGCGCGCTCGCACCGGTCCGCGACCGGCTCGGGCCCGCCGCCTTCGCCGACCTCGTCTCCGACCTCGCCGTCGTCGTCGGGTGGGAGGCGTTCATCGTGCTCACCGACGTCCGCGGACTGGGTCCCGACGAGGCGGGCGCGGCCTGCGCCCGCGCGGCCCGCCGGACGCTCGACGCCGCGCTCGCGGAGGCGGAGGTGCGGTGACCGGATGTGATGCGCGAGCCGATCGCGCGCCACCGGTCGGGTCATCTGGTTGGCTCGGGCAACGATGAGCACCCAGGCCCCCGCCCCGACCCACCTCGGACGCCCCACCGTCGGACTGCTCGCGGTGGTGTGCGGCGCCGCGGTGGCGAACATCTACTACGCGCAGCCGCTGCTGCCGGTGGTCGCGCAGGCGTTCTCGGTCGGGGAGGGCGAGGCCGGGCTCCTGGTGACCGCCTCCCAGATCGGTTACGCGCTGGCGCTGGCGTTCCTCGTGCCTGCCGGTGACATCCTCGAGCGCCGCCGCCTGGTCAGCGTGCTCCTGGCGGTGACCGGCGTGCTGCTGCTCGGCGCCGCCGCGGCACCCACGTTCGGCGCCCTGCTCGCCGCGGTGGCGATCGTCGCCGTGACCTCCGCGGTGGCCCAGATCGTCGTCCCCATGGCGGCGTCGCTGGCCTCCGACGAACACCGCGGCTCGGTGGTCGGGACGGTGATGAGCGGGCTGCTCGTCGGGATCCTGCTCGCCCGGACGGTGTCCGGACTCGTCGCCGAGATCGGTGGCTGGCGACTGGTGTTCGTCCTCGCGGCCGTGGTGATGGTGATGCTGGCGGGAGCCGTCCGGATCGTCCTGCCCCGGGTGCCGGTCGCCGCCGACACGCCCTACCCGAGCCTGCTCCGGTCGGTCGGCACGATCGTCGCGCACGACTCGCTGATCCGGCGCCGCATGGTGCTCGGCGGGGTCGGTTTCGGCTGCTTCACGATCCTCTGGACGGCGATCTCCTTCCTGCTGGCGGCGCCGCCGTACTCCTACGGCTCCGGGGTGATCGGCCTGTTCGGGCTCGCGGGGCTGGCGGGTGCGGGCGCCGCGATCTGGGCGGGCCGGTTCGCCGACCGCGGGCACGGACGACGGGTGGTCACGATCGGCCTGGCCCTGCTGCTCCTGAGCTGGGGCCTGCTCGCGCTCGGCGGGTCGTCGCTCGTCGCGCTGATCGCCGGGATCGTGGTGCTCGACCTCGCCCAGCAGCTGCTGCAGATCTCCCACCAGCACGCCATCTACCGCAGGCGCCCGGACGCGCGCAGCCGCGTGACCAGCGCGTTCCTGGTCTCGGCGTTCATCGGCGGGGCGATCGCGTCCGCCCTGACCTCCGGTCTCTACGCCGTCGTCGGGTGGCCCGGGGTGTGCGCCCTCGGCGCCGTCGTCGCCCTGATCGGGATCGCCACCTGGGCGCTGGAGCTGTGGCGCCCGTCGCCGTCGGAGCCGGTATAGGTGCGCGAAGCGCACCTATGCGAACCGGTGCCGCTGCCCCTTCGCGGCCCTGGCGTCGACGACGAGGACCCCCTCCGCGGTGAGTCGCCGGATCTGTTCGACGGCGATGTGCGGTGCCGGGGTGCCGGAGGTGCGCAGCACCCGGTGCCAGGGGAGGTCGGCGCCGTCGGTCGAGAGCACCGTCCCGACCACCCGCGCCGAGCGCTCGCCTGCCTCGGCCGCCACGTCGCCGTAGCTGCACCAGTGGCCCTCGGGGATCGACGCGACGATCTCCCGGATCCGCTCGTGGCGGGCCTCGTCCATGACCGTCATCGTGCCCGAACACGCCTCCGACGAGCCCGCAGGCCGTGGCTGTCGGGGGGTCGTGGTTCCCTCGGGACCATGACGACGGGGGATCGGCACAAGGGGAGCGTGCACAGGGGGAGCGTGCACGGTGCGGACGCGCCGCAGCTGCTGCGCGCGGCCACCCGTCTGCCCGCCGACCTCGTGCTCGATGCGCCGGCCCGCCGGGTCCTGGAGCACGACGCGGGGTTCCTGCGCGTCCTCGGCGGCCCCGGCACGGGGAAGACGACTCTGCTCGCCGAACGGGTCGCGCGGCTGCTGCACGTCGATCCCGATGCGCGCTCGCTGGTGCTGGTGGGTGACCGTCGATCCGCCGCGGCGCTGCGCGAGCGCATCTCGGCCCGTCGCCGCGTCCTCGACGGCGCCGTCGACGGGGCTCTGACGGCGGCACGTGAGCCGCTGGTGCGCAGCGTGCACTCGTACGCCTTCGCCGTGCTGCGCCGGCACGCCGCCCGCCGCGAGGAGGCACCACCCCGGCTGCTCCCGGGCGCCCAGCAGGACGCGATGGTCCGCGAGCTGCTGGCGGGCGAGGCCGCGGGCGCCGGGCGAGGCTCGGGCTGGCCCGCCCGGCTGCAGCCGGCCCTCGAGGCCCCCGCGTTCGCCGCCGAGGTCCGGGACCTGCTGCTGCGCGCGGCCGAGCGCGGCCTCGGTCCCCGCGAGCTGCGGGCACTGGGCAAGGAGTACGACGTCGCGGTCTGGGTCGCGGCCGCTCGCTTCTACCAGACGTTCGAGGAGGTCACGCTGCTGCGCGCGGCGGCGGGCTCGGCCAATCCGCTCGCCTCCGCACCGCCGCTCGACGCCGCGGAACTGGTCGCCGCGGTGCTCGACGCGTTCGCCACCGACCCGGGCCTGCTCGCGAGCGAGCGGGAGCAGGTGCGCCACCTCGTCGTGGACGACGCCCAGGACATGGACCCCCAGCAGCTCGAGCTGGCTCGCACGCTCGGGAGCACCGCCGGAGCGTGGGTGCTCGCCGGGGACCCGGACTCCTCGGTGCTCGGGTTCCGGGGCGCGGCGCCGGGCGTGCTGCGCGACGCCGACCCCGGCGGCCGGGCCACCGCCGTGGTCACGCTGGACCACCGCGGGTCCCCGGCGGTGCGCGACGCCGTAGCCCGCGCGATCGAGCCGCTGCGGGGCACCGGCCCGGGACGGGTGCGCGTCGCACCACCGGCCGCGGAGCCCGAGGGCGGCGCCGCCACCGTGTCGGTGTTCCCGACGCCGGGCCGCCAGGCCGCCTGGGCCGCCGACACGCTCCGCCGGGCACACCTTGTGGACGGCGTGCCGTGGTCGCGTCTCGCGGTCGTCGTGCGGTCCGTGCCGCTGTCGTTGCCGCCGTTGCGGCGGGCGCTGCTCGCCGCGGGCGTCCCCGTGGCGGTCCCGGCCGACGACACCCCGCTCGCCGCCCTCCCCGCGGTCGCGCCACTGCTGACCCTGCTGCGCTGCGCGGCGACGGCCGCCACCTCCCCGCCCGCCTCGGCCGTGGACGCCGACACCGCGCTCGGCCTGCTCGCGTCCCCGCTGGGGGGTGCTGAGCCGCTCGGGCTGCGGCGGCTGCGGCGCGGCCTGCTGCGCCTGCACGAGGCGGGCGGCCACGGCACCGAGCGCTCCAGTGACGAGCTGATCGTCGACGTCCTCGTCGACCACCTCGCCGGGCGGCCCGACCCGCTGACGCTGCTCCCGGACGCCGACGTCGCGCCGCTGCGCCGGATCGCGCACCTGCTCGGCGCCGCGGTGGAGGCGATCCGCGCCGGGGAGAGCGTGCCGGACGTGGTGTGGGCGGGGTGGTCGGAGAGCGGGCTGCAGGCCCGGTGGGTCGCGGCGAGCGAGCGGGGCGGCGTCACCGGCGCGCAGGCCGACCGCGACCTCGACGCCGTCGTCGCGCTCGTGGAGCGGGCCGGTCGCTTCGTGGAGGACCTGCCGGGCGGCACCGTCGCGGGATTCGTCGCCCAGGTCGACGACCAGCGGTTCGCGAGCGACGGCCTGGCGCCGCGCACGCCAGACGGCGAGGCGGTCGCGCTGCTCACCGCGCACGCCGCGCGGGGGCGCGAGTGGGACGTCGTCGTGATCCCCGACGTCCAGGAGGGCGTCTGGCCCGACCTTCGCCGGCGCGGCACCCTGCTCGGCGTCGAGCGGATGGTCGACGTGCTCGGCGGGGTCCCGGACGACCCGGCGCTGTCCTCGCGCGTCCCGCTGCTCGACGAGGAGCGGCGGCTGTTCGCGGTGGCGCTCTCCCGAGCCCGGCACGCCGTCCACGTGGGAGCGGTCGAGTCCGAGGACGTCACCCCGTCGCGGTTCCTCGACGACGTGGACCCGGACGTCGCCGCGGACGACGGGCAGGCGGACGATCCGGGCCGTCGGCGCCGCAGGCCGAGCCGGGCCCTGGTGCTGGCCGAGCTCGTGGGCGACCTGCGCCGGGCGGTCAGCGCGCCCGCGACCGACCCGGAGCGCCGGGCCCGCGCCGCCACCCAGCTCGCGCGGCTGGCCGAGGCCGGGGTGCCGGGCGCCGACCCGGGGGACTGGTACGGCCTCCTCGACGTCTCGACCAGCGAGCCCCTGCGTGAACCGGGCTCGCGGATCACGGTGAGCCCGAGCGCGGTCGAGACGATCCTGACCTGTCCCCTGCGCTGGGCCCTGCAGAGCCACGGCGGGGACGACTCCGACTCGCTGGCCTCGGTCACCGGGTCGCTGGTCCACGCCCTGGTCCAGCGTGCCGCCGAGGGCGCGGGCGAGACCGAGCTCGACGACGCGCTCGACGTCGCCTGGGCGTCGGTCGACGCGGGCGCGCCCTGGTTCTCGCGCCGCGAGCTCGCGAACTGCCGGCGGATGCTGCGCTCGTTCCTCGCGTGGCGCGACGGGACGCGGCGCGAACTGACCGAGCAGGCCGTCGAGGAGTCGGTGACGGCGAGGTTGAACGCACCCGACGGCTCCGGAGTCGACATCGCGATCCGGGGGCGGGTCGACCGGCTCGAGATCGACGACCACGGTCGTCCGGTGATCGTCGACGTCAAGACCGGCAAGAGCCCGATCTCGGCGGCGAAGGCGGCCGAGCACCCCCAGCTCGCGGTCTACCAGCTGGCCGTGGCGCTCGGGGCGTTCGCCGAGGCGCTCACCTCCCCTCCCGCGTCCGAGGGGTCGGCCGCGGCCACCGTGCCCGGGGGCGCGCGGCTGGTCTACCTGCAGCGCGACGGCCAGAAGGCCAAGGAGCGCGCGCAGACCCCGCTCGACGCGGACGGGGTCGAGCACTGGCGCGAGCAGGTCGCCACCGCGGCGCGCATGACCGAGGGGCCGGTGTTCGTCGGGCACGAGAACGACGCGTGCCCGCGCTGTCCGGTGCGCACCGCCTGCCCGGTGCACTCCTCCGGGAGGCAGGTGCCGTGACCGGACTGATCGAGAGCGCGACCGGCCTGATCGACCCGACGGAGCTGTCCGAGCGGCTCGGGCTGCGCCGCCCCACCGACGAGCAGGCCGAGGTGATCGCGGCGCCGTTCGCGTCCGCGCTGGTCACCGCCGGGGCGGGCTCGGGCAAGACCGAGACGATGGCTGCCCGGGTCGTCTGGCTCGTCGCCAACGGGATCGTCACCCCGGACCAGGTGCTGGGCCTGACGTTCACCCGCAAGGCCGCCGGTCAGCTCGCCGACCGCATCCGCCGGCGGCTGCGCAGGCTCGCCGGTGACCCGCTGCTCGACGAACTGGATCCGAGCGGTGAGCGCCGGGTGCTCGTGCGGACCCTCGAGCCGACCGTCTCGACCTACCACGCCTACGCCGGCCGGTTGCTCACCGAGCACGGCCTGCGGCTGCCCACCGACCCGGGGGCGCGGCTGCTGTCGCCGACGGCGTCGTGGCAGCTGGCCCACCGGGTGGTGTCGTCCTGGACGCGGGACCTCGACACCGCGCTGATCCCGACCAGCGTCACCGGCTACGTGCTCGCGCTCGCCGGGGAGCTCGGGGAGCACCTCGCGGAGCCCGACCAGCTCCGCGAGCACACCGAGACCCTCGCCCGCGCGATCGAGTCGGCGCCGCCGGCCAAGGGCCAGCGGCCGGGCCTGCCGCAGGCGCTGAGCAAGATCGTCGAACGGCAGCGGTTCCGGGTCGCCCTGCTGCCCCTGGTCGAGGAGCTGGCCGCGCGCAAGAAGACCGAGCGCTGCCTGGACTTCGCCGACCAGATGGCCGCCGCGGCCCGCCTCGCGGACGGTCACCCCGAGGTCGGGCAGGCCGAGCGCACCGCGTTCCGGGCCGTCCTGCTCGACGAGTACCAGGACACCGGCCACGCCCAGCGGATCATGCTGCGGGCGCTGTTCGGGGGCGACGAGCAGACCGCGGTGACGGCCGTCGGGGACCCGTTCCAGTCGATCTACGGCTGGCGTGGCGCGAGCGCGGCCAACCTGCCGCGCTTCGTCACCGACTTCCCGCGCACGGGACGGGACCGCGAGGCGGGAGACCGAGCGCAGCGGAGCTCGACCCACGAACGGGTCGCCGCGGCGAGACACGGCCTGCTGACGAGCTTCCGCAACCCGCCCGAGGTCCTGGCGCTGGCCAACGGGATCGCCGATCCCCTGCGGGCCGGACCGGTGCGGGTCGACGAGCTGCGGCCCCGTCCCGGCGCTCCGCCCGGCGACGTCCGGGTGGCGCTGCACGGCGACGTCGAGGCCGAGCGCGCGTGGATGGCCGACGCGATCGCCGACCGCTGGCGCGCCGCCGCCGACGCGGAGGTCGAGCCGCCCACCACCGCGGTCCTCGTGCGCCGGCGCGCCGACATGAGCGCGCTGGCCGCCGCGCTG
>NZ_DASXJS010000224.1:0-7354 GCF_036497245.1 Actinomycetospora sp.
GGCATCTTCGGGTACTCGGGCGGGTAGGGCATGTCGCCCTGCCCGTGATCACGCTCGTCGCGCTCGACCCACTCCAGCACCGTCTCCAGCCCAGCCGGCTCGTCGTGCAGGCCCGCGTGGGCGTCGCCGCGCTCGGCGAGCAGGTCGGCCGCGGTGAGCACGTCGAAGTCGTCCGGCTCGGCGTCGGAGAGCTCGGCCCAGCGCAGCGGGAAGGACACCGTCGCCCGGGGCGTGCCCCGTAACGACCACGCCGAGGCGATCGTGCGGTCACGTGCGGCCTGGTTGAAGTCGAGGAACACGCGTTCGCCGCGCTCCTCCTTCCACCAGTCGACGGTCGCCTCGGAGGGCATCCGACGGCAGACCTCGCGCCCGATCGCGATGACGGCGCGGCGCACCGCGACGAAGTCCCACTCGGCACGGATCGGGACCATGACGTGGATGCCGCGCCCGCCGGAGGTCTTCGGCCAGCCGACGAGTCCCGCCTCCGTGAGCACCTCGCGCAGGGTGGCCGCAACCCGCGCGGCGTCGGCGAAGTCGGTGCCCGGCTGCGGGTCGAGGTCGATGCGCAGCTCGTCCGGCGCGTCGACGTCGGGCCGTCGGACCGGCCAGGGGTGGAAGTCGAAGGTGCCGAGGTTCGCGGCCCAGGCGAGCACCGCGGGCTCGGTCGGGCAGAGCACGTCGGCGGGGCGCCCGGACGGGAAACGCACCTGCACCGTCTCGGCGTACTCGGGGGCGCCCTTGGGCAGCCGCTTCTGGTAGAACCACTCGCCCGCGACGCCGTCGACGAAGCGCTTGAGGTGTGTCGGCCGGTCGACGAGGACCCCCAACAGCGGGTCGGCGACGGCGAGGTAGTGCTCCACCACGCGCTGCTTGGTGATCCCCCGATCCGGAAAGTAGATCTTGTCGGGGTTGGAGACGCGCACCGTGCGCCCGCCCACCTCGAGCTCCACCGCAGGGGACCGGGCCACAGCTGCGGAGGCTACCGTGGCGGGCGTGACCTGGGGTGCTTCATCTGGTGCCGGACGTCCCGACCCGACGCGCCGGTTCCACGACGACCTCGTCGGGCTCGACCCCGACGACCCGGAGGCGCGCGCGTTCGCCGAGCACCTCGACCGTATGGAGCGGGTGCGGCCGATGTTCACCGTCGAGGGCGAGCTGTCCGGTGTGCGGGACTTCGCCGAGTCGGCCAACCGCGTGGGCGGGCTGCAGCGCTGGGCCGCCTGGCTGCTCGCCGTCCTCGTCCTGCTCGGCGCCGGCTACGTCGTCTACGAGGTGCTCGAGTTCCTGGTCGGCACCTGGCTGATCTGAGTCCCGGACGATTGCGCGCGACCCGTATTAGCCTGGGTGCATGAGCAGTGCGATCGGCAAGCCCAAGGTCGAGAAGTCGGACGCCGAGTGGCGCGAGCAGCTCTCGCGCGACGAGTACCACGTCCTGCGTGAGGCGGGCACCGAGCGCCCGTTCACCGGGGAGTACGACGAGACGTTCACCGAGGGCGTCTACCACTGCCGCGCGTGCGGCGCGGAGCTGTTCCGCTCGGAGACCAAGTTCGCCTCGCACTGCGGGTGGCCGTCGTTCTACGCACCCTCGGGCGACGACAACGTCATCCTGCGCGAGGACTCCTCGATGGGCATGAAGCGCGTCGAGGCGCTGTGCGGCACCTGCCACTCACACCTCGGCCACGTCTTCCACGGCGAGGGCTACGGCACGCCGACCGACGACCGGTACTGCATGAACTCGGTGTCGCTGACGCTGGAGCCGAAGAAGGCCTGACCTACTGCCCGCCGGAGACCCGCAGCGTCTGGCCCGTGATCCAGGCGCTGTCGGGTGAGGCGAGGAAGAGCACGGTCGGCGTGATGTCCTCGGGCTCGCCGTAGCGTCCCATCGGCCAGGAGATCGCCGTCAGGTCGTTGTCGTAGTGCGGCCCGTTCTCGGCGGCCATGTCGCTGGCGGTCCCGCCGGGGGCGATCGCGTTGACCGTGATCTTCCGCCGGACCAGGTCGAGCGCGAGGCAGCGGACCATCGCCTCCACCGCGGCCTTCGACCCGGCGTACACCGCGTGCCCGGGCACCCCCATCCCCGCGGAGATCGACGAGGTCAGGACGATCCGCCCGCCCTCGCCCATGTGGGCCTGGACGGCCTGGACCGCGAGGAACTGTCCGCGGGTGTTGACGGCGAACGTCGCGTCGAACTCGGCGGCCGTGACGGTCCCGAGCGCGCCGAAGTGCTCGACCCCGGCGTTGCTGACCAGGACGTCGATCCCGCCGAGGAGCTCGGCCGCGCGGTCCATGAGCGCGACCACGGCGTCGGGGTCGGCCATGTCGGCCGCCACGGCGTGGGCCTCGCCGCCCCGGGCGGCGATCTCGGAGACGACGGCGTCAGCGGCCTCGGCGCTGCGCCCGTACCCGACGACGACCCGGGCGCCCGCGCCGGCCAGGGCGAGGGCCTCCGCGCGACCGATGCCGCGGCTGCCGCCGGTGACGACGGCGCGGGTCCCGGGAGGCAGGTCCGTCACGCCGAGAGGGCGAGCAGCGCGCCGGGCTCCACCCGCGGGCCGGTGAAGAAGGGGATCTCCTCGCGGACGTGCCGCCGGGCCTCGGTGGCGCGCAGGTCACGCATGAGGTCGACGATGCGGTCGAGCTGGTCGGCCTCGAACGCGAGAATCCACTCGTAGTCGCCGAGGGCGAACGCGGGGACGGTGTTCGCGCGGACGTCGGCGTAGCCGCGGGCGGCCTTGCCGTGGTCGGCGAGCATCTGGCGGCGCTCCTCGTCGGGGAGCAGGTACCAGTCGAGCGAGCGGACGAACGGGTACAGGCAGAGGTAGCCCTTCGGCTCCTCCCCCGCGACGAACGCGGGCAGGTGGCTCTTGTTGAACTCCGCAGGCCGGTGCAGCGCCGTGCTCGACCACACCGGCTCCGAGGCCCGCCCGAGCGCCGTGCGGCGCAGCGCCGTGTACGTGGACTGCAGCGACTCGATCTCCGGCGCGTGGGTCCAGACCATCCAGTCGGCGTCGGCGCGCATCCCCGCGAGGTCGTAGACGCCGCGAACCGCCACACCCTTCGATTCCTGCTCGTCGAGGACGGAGGTGAACTCGTCCGCGACCGCGCGGCGGTCCTCCGGGAGCCGCGCCTGGTCGGTGCGGAACACCGACCACATGGCGTATCGGACCGTCGAGTTGAGCTCGTCGTAGTTCAGCCGTGCCACGGGTCCCATCGTGCCACGGGCTGGCCGGCGCGGACCGGTGGGCGTGGGCCCGACGGTCGGGCCTCCCGCCCCGAGCCGCGAGGGGACGATCCGGTCGCTCTATCCGCCCGAGGGTTCCCCTCGCGCCGCCAGGGAGGCGACGTGGGCCGCCACCCGCTCGGCCGCCGCGTCGCCGGTGGCCAGGCAGGCGGGCACCCCGACGCCGTGCAGTGCCGCCCCCGCCACCGCGAGCCCCGGCACCGCGGCCACCGCGCGCTCGAGGTCCGCGACGGTCTGGTCGTGGCCGACGCCGTACTGCGGCAGCCCTCCGCCCCAGCGCGCGACCACCGTCTCGACCGGCTCGACGTCCAGCCCGAGCAGCGCCGCGAGGTCGGCCCGGACCGCCGACACCAGGTCGTCGTCGTCACGGTTCAGCGCGACGGTGTCGCCGAAGCGCCCGACCGAGGCGCGCAGCACCAGCGCGTCGTCGGCAGCCAGGTGCGGCCACTTCACCGACGACACCGTCACCGCCTTGATCGTCCACGGCGCGCCGTCCGGCCGGTGCTCCCCCGACCCGAGGAGCACCCCCGAGCGCTCGCCGAGGTCGGTGCCCGGCGGCACGGCGAGCGCGACGACGGCGCTGGAGGCCAGGTCGATGCCCGCGGCGGCCCGGGCGGCCCCGGGGGCGACGTCGCCCAGCAGCCGGCGCAGCCCGGGGGCCGGGAGGGCGAGCACCACCGCGTCGGCGTCGTGGACCTCCTCGCCCGAGGGCCCCGACGCCGTGACGCGCCAGCCGCCGTCGGTCCGGGCGAGGCCGGTGACCGTCCGGGCGACGCGGACCTCGGCGCGGGCGGCAACGGCGAGCGCGGGCGGGAGGTCGGCGAGCCCGGTGCGCAGCGTGCCGAACACGGGAGCCGGGGCGGTGCCCTCGAGGGGGGCCGCGGGCAGGGCCTCGGCGGCGGCGGCGCGGAGTGTCGGAGCGCCGCGGTCGAGCGCGTCGGCGAGCGCGGGCACGGTGGCGCGCACACCGAGGGCGTCCGCCCGCCCGGAGTAGACCCCGCCGAGCAGCGGGTCGACGAGGCGCTCGGCGACCTCGTCGCCGAACCGGGCCCGCACCAGCCCGCCGACCGTGTCGTCGCCGTCCCAGGCGACCGGCCCCAGCGCGTCCTCGGCCTCGAGGGCGGCCCGCCCGGCCGGCGAGAGCAGGTCGGCGACGGCCGGCGGGTCGGCGGGTACGCCCATGACGGTGCGCCGCGGCATGGCGTGGGTGGCCCCGCCCGCGCGGATCCCCGACGAGGCCGCCGACGGGTGCACGATGTCGTCGGCCAGCCCCAGCTCGGTCAGGCGCGCGGCGGCCTCCGGGCGGCGGGCCAGGAAGGCCTCGGCCCCGACGTCGACGCGGACCCCGCCGAGGTCGACCGCGGCGAGCTTCCCGCCGAGCACCCGGGCGGACTCCAGCACGGTGATCGACGCGGCGTCGCCCAGGAGGGTCCGCAGGCGGTGCGCCGCGGCGAGCCCGCTGACCCCGCCGCCCACGACGACCACCCGCGGCGGCCGGGGGGCCGCCGGGTCCGCGCTGCTCACCGGACCGGCAGGGCGTGCACCAGGTCGACGACACGGGCGAGCGCGTCGGGATCGGTCTCGGGCAGCACGCCGTGCCCGAGGTTCATGACGTGCCCGGGCGCCGCGCGGCCCTCGTCGACGATGCGGTGCACCTCGCGCTCGACCACGTCGGGGCCGGCGAAGAGCACGGCGGGGTCGAGGTTGCCCTGCAGGGCCCGGCCCGGCCCGACACGGCGGGTGGCCTCGTCGAGCGGGACGCGCCAGTCGACCCCGACGACGTCCGCGCCCGCCTCGCCCATCGCCGTGAGGAGCTCGCCGGTGCCGACCCCGAAATGGACCCGCGGGACCCCGGCGTCGGCCAGGCCCGCGAGGACCTTCGCCGAGTGCGGCATGACGAGCGCGCGGTAGTCCCGTTCGGAGAGCGCGCCCGCCCAGGAGTCGAACAGCTGGACCGCGTCCACCCCGGCGTCCACCTGCGCACGCAGGAACGTCAGCGTCAGGTCGGCGAGGTGGTCGAGCAGCGCGTGCCAGGTGTCGGGCTCGGCGTGCATGAGGGCCTTGGTCCGCTCGTGGTTGCGGCTGGGACCGCCCTCCACGAGGTACGAGGCGAGGGTGAACGGGGCCCCGGCAAATCCGATCAGCGGCGTGGACCCGAGCTCGCGCACGAGCAACCCGACCGCCTCGGCCACCGGCGCGACGCCCTCGGGGTCGAGGCGCGGCAGGGCGGCGACGTCGGCGGAGGTGCGCACCGGCGCCTCGATGACCGGTCCGGTGCCGCTGACGATGTCCACCCCGATGCCGGCCACCTTGAGGGGCACGACGATGTCGGAGAACAGGATCGCGGCGTCCACCCCGTAGCGGCGGACCGGCTGCAGCGTGATCTCGCACGCCAGGTCCGGGGTCAGGCAGGACTCGAGCATCCCGGTCCCCTGGCGCACCTGCCGGTACTCCGGTAGCGAGCGGCCGGCCTGGCGCATGAACCAGACGGGCAGCTGCGCGGGGGTCTCACCGCGCGCGGCGGCGAGGAAGGCGGAGCCGGGAAGGGCACGGCGGTTGACCGATCCCGTCGGGCCGCCCGACCCGGCGGCGGGGCTCGTGGTCGGCGCACTCATGGTGGCCCCAGTGTGCCAGCCGCCCGGACGGTGTCGTCGCGCCACGTCCGGGCTCGGTCCTCCGGCGTGGCGCCCCGGCGCGTCGGTACTCCCGCACGTGCCGCCCGCCACCTACGCTCCGCGAGGTGACGGCTACAGCGACCACCCCCGAGACGTTCCGACGGGCCGTGGAGTCGCTGGCTGCTCTGCGCCCCCGCCCGGAGATCGAGCTGCGCGACATGCGCCCGCCGCAGCGCCTCGCGCCCTGGTCGGCCGCGTGGAGCGCGGAGGTCGTCTCCCCGACCACGGAACCCGGAGACGCCGAGCCGGAAGTACTGGTCACCGGCCGCCTGGTGCTCCTGCACGACCCCGACGGCCAGGAGGCCTGGGACGGGACGCTGCGGCTGGTGACGTTCGTGCGAGCCGAGCTCGACCCGGAGCACGCCTCCGACCCGCTGCTGCCGGAGGTCGCGTGGTCGTGGCTGACCGGTGCCCTGGAGGAGAGCGCGGCGTCGTCCACGGCGGTCGGCGGCACGGTCACCCAGACCTCGTCGGTGCGCTTCGGCGACATCTCCGGGCCGGCCCACGTCACCGACCTGGAGCTGCGGGCGTCGTGGACGCCGGTGCTGCGGGACGGGGTCGTCGACCTCACCGAGCACGGCAGCGCGTTCACCACGGTGCTGGCGACGGCGGCCGGGCTGCCCCCGGTGGGCGTGGCGAGCCTCGCGGCCCGCCGTCCGAGCTGACCCCGGGTCACCGTCGGGCCGGCTCCGGCCCGCCCGACCTCCCCGCTGTGGCGGGGTGCCGCGTGCCGTGGCGGGTCGCCGCGTCGGATTGTGCCGGACAGAGACAGACGCTTCTCGTCGTCTCTTCAACGAACGTCTTCCCGGCCTTTTCGGAACCCCCATTTCCCGGTACCAGTGGTGCCGATCGGAGCACTTTCGCAGGCCGCGGGACCCTGTTGTCCGCATCTGCGGATGCATCTGCGCTTCGCCAACGCGGGTGAACGACCCGCAGCGAGCGGGCCACGGCGGCGCCGCCGAACGTCCCCGAAGCGCTACGGCCGATGTGAAGCCGAGATTGCGTCAAAGGTTGCAACGGCGTTGGGGCGAACGGAGTCTTTGAGCACTCACTGTCACATCAACTACACACAGTGTCACAAGAAGACGACAGAGCGTTCACCGACCACACCAAGGAGTGACCACTGCGCCGTAACGGGCGGAACTCCACCGAGCGAAGTTGGCCCTAATGCTCTCGTTAACTCGCCAGGGGGGATATGTTCTCCCGCGACGCACTTCCTCGGCCGTTCGGCGGCGCGGTCGTCGACCGAGGGTTCCCGGTGCGTCTTGTCGGGGGGCAAGACCGACTCCAGGGAGGTAGTTGACGTGGCTACCGTGGGCCCAGGGATGGCTCTACGAGGCGTCGCGAGCGGGCTGTTGCCACCGGCGATGGTTCCGCATCCGCGGGAAGAGATGTTCTCCGTGCTGGTGGTCGACGACCACCCGCTGCTGCGCGAGGC
>NZ_DASXJS010000225.1:0-6268 GCF_036497245.1 Actinomycetospora sp.
CCGGTGTTGCCGGAGGTCGGCTCGAGGATCGTGGTGCCGGGCGTGAGCCGCCCGTCCTCCTCGGCCTGGGTGATCATGCGGAGCGCGGGGCGGTCCTTGATCGAGCCGGTGGGGTTGCGGTCCTCCAGCTTCGCCCACAGCCGCACGTGCGGTGCGGGTGAGAAGGACGGCAGCCCGACCATCGGGGTGTCGCCCAGGGCGTCGAGCAGCGAGTCGTACCGCGCCATCGGAAGTGTGCTCCAGAACGGGTGGACCCGGCCCGGACCGCGACGGTCCGGGGCCGGGAGGGGCTCAGCGCCCGCCGGCGACGGCGGGCAGGATCGTCACCGTGCCGCCGTCGGGGATCTGCGCGTCCAGACCGCCGGCGAAGCGGACGTCCTCGTCGTTGACGTAGACGTTGACGAAGCGGTGCAGCGCGCCGTCGGTGACCAGCCGGTCCTTGATGCCCGGGTGGTTGGCCTCGAGGTCGGTGATGACCTCCTGCAGCGTCGACCCGTCGGCCTTGACCTGCTTCTCACCACCGGTGTGGGTACGCAGGATCGTCGGGATCGAGACGGTGGCGGACACGGCGTTTCCTCCTGGGGACGGCTCTGGTGCTCTCGGGAGACAGCGTCGCACGAGTCCCGGGAATTCCGGGACCGGCGACGTGGGAGGTCAGGCCCGGTCGGGGACGTCTCCCACGCCGGTGTGCGAGAACATGTAGTTCTCCACGACCTGGACCTCGTCCTCGATGACGCGGCCCTCGCCATCCTGACTCAGCAGGAACGACCGCAGGTCCGGCTCGGCGTCGGGACCCGCCAAAGCGACGATCGCGAAGTGCACGCCGGGCTGCAGGCCCATGTACTCGATGTCCTTGACCGACGGATATGCCTCGGGCATCCCGGAGTCGGTCAGCGGACGGCGCGGCACCCGCGTGTGCGAGTGGAAGACGACGACGGTCTCCTCGTCGCGCTCCATGGCCTCCCGGTGCACCCGGAGCTGCTCCTGGGAGTCGAAGCGGTAGTCGCTGCCCTGGGCATCGGTGTCGTCGGCGTTGGTCATCGGCGCGTAGCGCTCGGGCCGGTCGCTCTCCTCCGGGCCCAGCAGCTGTCCGCAGGCCTCACGGGGGTGATCACGGCGCGCGTGCGCCACCATCAGCTCGACGAGGTCGGCACGGATCACCAGCACGGGTCCAACCTTACGTGGGACTCAGGGGAGCAGCACCGTGACGAGGGAGTCCTGCAGCCACGTCAACCAGTGGTAGACGGGCAGGTGGTCGGCACGGGGGTCCTCGGGCGGGAGCTGTTCGGGCATGTCCTCGCTGACCTCGAGCGCGGTACCCAGCGCCAGGCGCACGTCGTTCACGGCGGTCAGCCAGGCGTCGGCCTGCGGCGCGGTGAGCTCGACGCGCCCGCCCCCGGCGGGGAGCGACGACAGCATCATCGCGATGGCGTCGCGCTTGGCCTCGATCAGCTCCGGTTCCCGCACCGAGCGCAGCGCCGCGGCCAGGGCGGCCCCGTCGGGGGCCTCACTCTCGGCGTCAGGCCCCGGATCCGCGTCGGGACGGTGGAAGTCCGGGAGCAGGCGCGCGAGCACCGGGTCGTCCGGGGCGGTCGAGAGGCCGGTGCGGATGCCGGTCAGGGCGGA
Source organism: Actinomycetospora sp. (assembly GCF_036497245.1). Taxonomy (GTDB): domain Bacteria; phylum Actinomycetota; class Actinomycetes; order Mycobacteriales; family Pseudonocardiaceae; genus Actinomycetospora. The sequence goes on from NZ_DASXJS010000225.1 coordinate 1,627, forward strand.
GAGCTCGTCGCTCGGGGACGCGTCGGCCCGGCCGGAGAGCATGTCGTCGACTTGCCCGACGAGCCCGCGCAGGACCGACGCCTCCGGCGGGTCGAGGACGGCGACGTAGCGGGCGCGCTCACCACGGCCGTGCCGTTTCCAGGTCCGCACGGGTTACGACGACCGCTGCATCGTCGCCCAGAGCCCCGCCGCGTGGAGCTTGGCGACGTCGCCCTCCACCTTGTCCCGGCTGCCCGAGGTGACGGTCGCCCGTCCCTTGCGGTGCACGTCGAGCATCAGCGCGGTCGCCTTGTCCTTGTCGTAGCCGAAGAGCTTCTGGAACACCCAGGTCACGTAGGACATGAGGTTCACCGGGTCGTTCCACACGATGGTCTGCCACGGGGTGTCGACGTCGACGAGCTCGCCCGGGAGCTCCTCGACCGTCGACGCGGGCTCCGCGGGCGCCGAGAGCCGCACAGGGGCGCCAGGACCCCGCCCTCCCTGCCCGACGTGCACGCGCATGTCCCCATCGTCTCAGCTCGGCGCGGGTGGATGCACCCGCCCTCGCCCCGGGCGCGCTCTAGGCTGGACGGATGACGAGCGGCACCGCGCTGATGACCGATCAGTACGAGCTGACGATGCTCGACGCGGCACTGGCCGACGGCACCGCACACCGCCGGTGCACGTTCGAGGTCTTCGCCCGCAGCCTGCCGCACGGCCGCCGCTACGGCGTCGTCGCGGGCGTCGCCCGGCTGGTCGACGCGCTGGGCCGGTTCTCCTTTGCCGACGACGAGATCGCCGCGCTGCGTGCCACCGGGGCGATCCCCGACCGCACGCTGGAGCACCTGGCGTCGTTCCGCTTCGGCGGGGACGTGGTCGGCTACCCGGAGGGCGAGCTCTACTTCCCGGGCTCGCCGATCGTGACGGTCACCGGGACGTTCGCCGAGTGCGTGCTGCTCGAGACCCTCGTGCTCTCGATCCTCAACCACGACTGCGCGATCGCCTCCGCCGCGGCGCGCATGACGACCGCGGCCGCGGGGCGCCGGCTCATCGAGATGGGGTCGCGGCGCACCCACGAGGAGGCCGCCGTGGCCGCGGCGCGCGCGGCCTACCTGGCGGGATTCGACGCGACCTCCAACCTCGAGGCCGCCGCGCGCTACGGCGTCCCGACGACGGGCACGTCGGCCCACGCGTTCACGCTGCTGCACGACACCGAGGAGGAGGCGTTCCGGGCCCAGGTGGCGGCGCTCGGCGTCTCCACCACGCTGCTCGTCGACACCTACGACATCACCGAGGGCATCGAGACCGCCGTCCGCGTGGCCGGCCCGGAGCTGGGCGCGGTGCGCATCGACTCGGGCGACCTCGGGGTCATGGCGCAGCGCGCGCGGGCCCAGCTGGACTCCCTGGGCGCGCCCTCCACCCGGGTGGTGCTCTCCGGCGACCTCGACGAGCACGCCATCGCCGGGCTGCGCGCCGAGCCGGTGGACGCGTACGGGGTGGGCACCGCGGTGGTGACCGGCTCCGGCGCCCCGACCGCGGGGATGGTCTACAAGCTCGTGGAGGTCGAGGGACGCCCGGTCGCGAAGCGCTCGTCGTCGAAGGAGTCCCGCGGCGGGGCGAAGTCGGCGGTGCGCCGCCACAAGCCGACCGGGACGGCCGTCGAGGAGGTGGTGCACCGGCTCGGAGCGGCCGTCGAGGTCGGCGAGCACGACCGCGTGGTGCCCGTCGAGCTGGTCAAGAGCGGCGAACCGGTGGCCGGGCTGCCCTCGCTCGCCGACGCCCGCGAGCACCTGCGGCGCAACCTCGTCGCGATCCCCTGGGAAGGGCTCAAGCTCTCCCGCGGCGAGCCGGCGATCCCGACCACCTTCCTGCTCTGATCCCGGCGGCCCGTCCGGCCGGCTCGATAGTGTCGGCGCCATGGCCCGGGCGCTGATCGTGGTGGACGTCCAGATCGACTTCTGCGAGGGCGGGTCGATGGGTGTGGCGGGCGGGGCCGCCACCGCAGCGGCGATCAGCGCGCACCTCGGCGCCGAGCACGGCCGCTACGCCCACGTCATCGCCTCCCGCGACTACCACCAGGACCCGGGCGCGCACTTCGCGGAGAGCCCGGACTTCGTCGACACCTGGCCGGTGCACTGCCGGGTCGGCGACGCGGGGGCGGCGTTCCACCCGGAGTTCGACGTCGCCCGCGTCGAGGAGGTGTTCTCCAAGGGCCGGTTCACCGCCGCGTACTCCGCGTTCGAGGCGTCGTCGGGTGCCGGGGAGACGCTCGCCGACTGGCTGCGCGAGCGCGACGTCGACCTCGTCGAGGTGTGCGGGATCGCCACCGACCACTGCGTGCGCGCCACCGCGCTCGACGCGGCCCGTGAGGGCTTCTCGACGACGGTGCTGCTGGACCTGGCCGTGGGGGTCGCGCCGGAGACGACGGAGCGGGCGCTGGGCGAGATGCGCGCCGCTGGGGTCACGCTGGCCGGGGCCTGACCCGTCACCGGGCGGGCCGGGACGCTTCGGGGTCCCGGCGGACCTCTCCGGCGCCGACCACGAACGCCGCGATCCCCAGCGGGATCGAGACGAAGGCCATCTGGATGCCCGAGGTCCGTGCATCGCCGACCGCACCCACGACGTTGAACCACACGTCGCAGAACAGCAGCGCCCCAGTCACGGACGCAGCGACCGGGACGAGGAGCGGCCGCAGGCGCAGGGCGACGGCCGCCGTGATGAGCGCTGCTGCCTCGGCGACGTCGAGGACGATCCAGGTCAGTTTCAGGTGGTGGGCGTTCTGCGCGGGGAAGCCCGCCGAGGCCGTCCGGGCCCAGGCGAGGATCGTGGCGACGGCGGCGACCATGAAGAGCACGGCGAGCACACGGTCCGACGTCCGCCGCCGCCCGGGAGTCACCTCGCGGCGGGCGACGCCCCCGCAGAGCACCGCGGCCGGCCCCAGGACCAGCACGGTCATGAAGGCGGCGGCTCGAGGATCGGTCGCCGTCCCCGTCACCACGTGGAAGAAGCCGGCGCACAGCGCGAGCGCCGCGGTCGCACTCGCCGTCATCACCAGGTACGCGGAGTCGAGCAGGGTCAGCACCGCGCAGACCACGAGCCCGACCGCGATCGCCGTCAGCGCTCCGCCCGCCGCCAGGGCGAGGTTCCCGACGGCGGCCGTGGGCGGCTGCCCGAGGTAGATCAGCACGATCCACGGCAGCAGCGCGATCCCCGCCACCCCGAACACGATCGACCAGCGCCGGTGGTGCGTGCGCTCGCGCGTGCTCACCGCCGTCTCGTCGTCCATGTGACCAGCGTGCTCCCGGTCGCGGCCGGGGGACATCCGTCGTCCGCCCCGGGCCCGGGTGATCCGACCCGGGGTGGACGGCCCGGCGTGGTCGACCCGCGCCCCGCTAGGCACATGATCATGCCGAACGCGGCGCCCGCCGGTCCGTGGATCGCAGATCCGGAGTTCGGGAGCGAGTCGCCGCGAATCTTGCGCGTGTCGCTCCCGAAGTCGTGGTCATGTCCGGGGGTCCGTCCCGAGATCGAGAACTGTGGAGCGCAATGCCCCAGATCGGGGCATTCCGGCACACAGAAGTCCATCACGAGTCCGGAGCGGCGGCCCGCGCACCTCAGGCGGCTGCGGCGTCGCGCTCAGCCTGATCAACTGTCTAGGCACTCAAGGGTGTAGCGGTCCACGTGGTGGTTCCACGTGGTCGCTGTCGCCTCCGCGATCACTCCTCGCTCGAGGTCGGCGGTGAACTCCACCGCGAGCACATCCTCGCGCGCGATGCCCGAGTACGCCTCCGGTTGACGGAGCGAGACACCGCCGCGCCATCGGGTGCGCCCTGGAGCCCCGGCGACGACGTGCACCTCGTCGAGCAGCCCCACCAGCCGATGTGGGAGGACGAGATCCTCGACCCAGTGCTCAGCCCAGTACGGCCATCCGCCGATCGGTGCGCGCGCGTCGCCCAGCTCCAGGCCGACAGGCTCCTGGCCCGGGTGGCGCAGGACGAGATGATCGGCATCGCGCCGGTACGACCCGCCGTCGTCACGCTCGACAGCCCACCGGCCATCACCGAGGACCGAGAGCACGCATCCGACCTCCACGGTTCCGGTTCGGCGGGGGCCGTCCTCCCGGAACGGGGAGAACCGGCGTGGTATCTCGGCGGGTGGAGGGCCTTCGACCGTCGTCATCACCGCCGAGGCCCGGAAACGACCGCGCGGTGGCACGGTCGCACTCCTCACGAGACGCCCGAGCAGGTCGTCCATGTCGGACACGGCCACCTCCCATGTCGGGCGCTCAGGAGCACTGGACCTCCTGATCATTCTCCTCGTACGCGGACGCCGAATAGGTCCCGTTCGGCAGGACCACCGTGCCGAACGCCTCCGTCCGGTACCGATACCGCGAGCCGGGCTCACAGGGAGCCGTGACGGTCTCACGATGGTTCTGGACGAAGGCACCGGGAGGCTTGGTCGTCACGGGCGCCGACTCACCGACCAGTTCCCACCCCCAGAAGCGCGCCCGGTACGTCTTCCCCGAGACGGTGTTCGCCATCGCCGGGACGACGCAGAAGCTCTCGATCCGCGTGTGGACCTCGCCGTACTGGCGGCTGAAGTGCGGACGGTTCACGCGGACGCCGCAGTCCTCGGACGGGCCGACGCGAGGTACGGCCAGCGC
>NZ_DASXJS010000226.1:0-61343 GCF_036497245.1 Actinomycetospora sp.
GATCGCGAACGCGATCACCACGAACAACCCCGAGGTCCACCTCATGGTCGTGCTCGTCGACGAGCGGCCGGAGGAGGTCACCGACATGCAGCGCACGGTGAAGGGCGAGGTCATCGCCTCGACCTTCGACCGGCCGCCGTCAGACCACACCTCGGTCGCGGAGCTGTCGATCGAGCGGGCGAAGCGCCTCGTCGAGCAGGGTCACGACGTCGTCGTGCTCCTCGACTCGATCACCCGCCTCGGCCGGGCCTACAACCTGGCCGCGCCTGCGTCGGGCCGCATCCTCTCCGGCGGCGTCGACTCGACGGCCCTCTACCCGCCGAAGCGCTTCCTCGGTGCGGCGCGCAACATCGAGGACGGCGGTTCGCTGACGATCTTCGCGACGGCGCTGGTCGAGACCGGCTCGACGATGGACACGGTGATCTTCGAGGAGTTCAAGGGCACCGGCAACGCCGAGCTCAAGCTCGACCGGAAGCTCGCCGACAAGCGCATCTTCCCGGCCATCGACCCGGACGCCTCGTCCACCCGCAAGGAGGAGCTGCTCCTCTCGCCGGACGAGACCGCGGTCATGCACCGGCTGCGGCGGGTGCTCGCGGCGCTCGACTCGCAGCAGGCGATCGAGCTGGTGCTCGACCGGCTGCGCAAGACGCGCACCAACATCGAGTTCCTCATGCAGGTCGCCAAGACGACGCCGGGCAAGGACGACGTCTAGTCGGTCCGCTCATGACGACAGGCCCTGCCGGGACTCCGGCGGGGCCTGTCGTCGTCTGTCGTGGGCCGGCCCCGCCGCGCCCGAGTGAGTGGCCCTGTCGGCGTGCTCCCCTTGTTGCTCGTCAGGTGACAGGAATGGGCCATCGCTGTCATGGGCTGATCTGGTTCGCGTACACGACCGTGTTGTCGACATAGGAGCGGGCGGCCGAGTCGAACGCCCCGCCGCACGTGATGAGCCGGATCTCCGGGCGCGTCGTCGGGCCGTACACGGCCTCGGTGGGGAAGGCGTCCTTGGGATAGCTCTTCACCGAGTTCACCTTGTAGACGACCGTCCGCCCGTCGGAGCGCGTCACGGTGAACTCGTCCAGGGGCTGCAGCGCGCCGAGCCGGTAGAACACCGACGGCCCGTTCGCCGCCGAGTCGATGTGGCCGAGGACGACCGACGGCCCGGGCCGCCCAGGGGTGACCGAGCCGGTGTACCAGGCGGCATCGTCGTAGTGCGGGCCCGGCGCGGGGACTCCGACGGTCCCGTCCGGGTTCAGCCCGACCGTGCCGACCGCCGAGTCCACCCCGATCGCCGGGATCGCGATCCGCGCCGGGGGTGACACCGGCAGCTCGACCGGTGCCGCCGTCGTCGTGGGCGCCGGCGCGGACACCGTGACGGGCGCGCGGGTGTCCGCCGCCGCCACCGGAGCCGCGGTCCGTGGACCGGTCGTCAGCGCCAGCCCGATCAGTACGGCCCCCGCGACGACGAGGAGGGCGACGGCGACGATCCACCCGCGACGTCGGGTCGGTGACATGGCGGGTCCTCACAGGAGACGGGTTGCCGCGCGCGGAGGCAGGAGTCCGGGGCTCCGCGCGCGGCGGTGATCAGCCGCGGTCCGCGGAGCGACGCCGGACGACGACCAGGGCGCCACCGGCCAGCGCGAGGGCCAGCACGCCGCCGCCCAGGAGGGTCGGGTCGACCCCGCCGGTGGCGGTGCTACCGCCGCCGGTCTCGGCCCCGCCCGCCGGCATGGTGCCGGGCATGGAGCTGGTGCTGCCGCCCTTGCCGGGCAGGTTCACGACGATCGTCGCGATGCCGACGGTGGTGCCGCCCTTGAGCGCGTCGGTGGAGAACGCCTTGTTCAGCGCCGAGGCGGCGTCGGAGGACAGGCGCACCGTGGTGCCGGTCAGTGTCGCGGTGCCCGCGCCTGCGTCGGTCATGAGCGGCTTGAGCGTGGACCCGTCGAGGTCGAAGAGCGTCACGGAGTCGGCCACGGTCGAACCGTTGGCGGACACCTTGCCCTTCAGCGTGGCCGGCTGGCCCGGGTCGACCACGAAGTTCTCGAGGGTGACCTTGGTGCTGCCCTTGGTCAGGCTCAGGCCCGACCCGTCATGCATGATCATTCCCTGTACGTACGGGGTGACCTCGCCCGGCTTGTAGACCGTGACGTTGCCGCCCGTGATCGGGAACGTCGCCGTGCCGTCCGTGACCGTCCCCTTGCCGGTGGGTGCCGGGGTGACGTCGAGGGACTTGAGGGCGCCGGTGAACCCGGAGTCGAGCTTCACCGAGGTGCTCTGGCCGGTCAGGCTCGGGATCGTCGCCACGGGTGGCGGTCCGGCCTGGGCGACGGCGATCCCGGAGCCGATCCCGGTGAGGGCCAGGGCGGCCACCCCCGCGACGGCCATGGTGCGCATCTTCATCTCGTGACTCCCCGTGTCGCCCCGGCCTCGCCGCCAGGGACACCCGACGTACGGCGCTGGGCACTCACCTGTTCGGAGGGATCATCAGCACTGAACGTGAACCTCACACGCCGTGCCGCCGGTCCGGATCACCCGGGAACACGCACCGGGCCGGGGTTGTTGACGCCAGCAGTCGGTGGTCCTGAGAGAATGACTCCGGCGACAGGTGCCTCCGGTTCACCCCGATCGAGACGACGGGGACCCGGCGGTCGATACGAGAGGACCAGCCAGATGAAGACGGGCATCCACCCCGAGTACGTCGAGACGCAGGTGACCTGCGGCTGCGGCAACCAGTTCAGCACGCGCAGCACCAAGCAGAACGGTGCGATCACCGTGGAGGTCTGCTCGGCGTGCCACCCCTTCTACACCGGCAAGCAGCGCATCATGGACACCGGTGGCCGGGTCGCCCGCTTCGAGGCCCGGTACGGCAAGCGCGCCGGCCGCAAGTAGCTCCCGCGACGCCCGCCGTCGCGCTCCGGTGACCCGGGGCGCGGACGGCGGGCGTTCGTGTGTCCGGGGGATGTCCCGGATCGGGTGGGAGGATCGAGGCTGAGATGACACAGGTGGCCGGGCAGGGCGGCGCGACGGGCGACACGGCGCAGGCGAACGCGACGCAGTCGGTGCGCGCGCTCGTCGAGGAGCACGCCGGTCTGGAGGCGCGCCTGGCCGACCCGGACGTGCACGCCGACCAGGCGCTCGCGCGACGGCTGGGCCGCCGCTACGCCGAGCTGGCCCCGGTCGTCACCACGGCGGGTGAGCTGGAGCGGGCCGAGGCCGATCTCGCGGACGCCCGTGAGCTGGCCCGCGAGGACCCGGCGTTCGGTGCGGAGGCCGAGAGCCTCGAGACGACCGTCGGCGGCCTGCGCGCGCGCCTGCGGGAGCTCCTGGTGCCCCGCGACCCGGCGGACGGCAACGACGTCGTCGTCGAGGTCAAGTCCGGCGAGGGCGGCGAGGAGTCGGCGCTGTTCGCGGGCGACCTGCTGCGGATGTACTCCCGCTACGCCGAGCACCGGGGCTGGAAGGTGGACGTGCTCGCCGCCACCGAGTCCGACCTCGGCGGCTACAAGGACGTCACCGTCATCGTGTCGGCGCCGGGCCAGGATCCCGACGGCGTCTGGGCGTGGCTGAAGTACGAGGGCGGCGTGCACCGGGTGCAGCGCGTGCCGGTCACCGAGTCGCAGGGACGCATCCACACCTCCGCGGCCGGGGTGCTGGTGTATCCCGAGGTCGACGACACCGCCGCCGCGTCCGTCAAGATCGACGAGAAGGACCTGCGCGTCGACGTGTTCCGCTCCTCGGGCAAGGGCGGGCAGGGCGTCAACACCACCGACTCGGCCGTGCGCATCACGCACCTGCCCACCGGCGTCGTCGTGTCCTGCCAGAACGAGCGCTCCCAGCTGCAGAACAAGGCCCGCGCGATGGAGGTGCTCCGCTCGCGCCTGCAGGCGCTGAAGGACGAGTCCGACGAGGCCGCCGCCTCGGCGGACCGCCGGAGCCAGGTCCGTACCGTGGACCGCTCCGAGCGCGTACGTACCTACAACTTCCCCGAGAACCGGATCTCCGACCACCGCATCGGCTACAAGTCCCACGACCTCGACCGGGTCCTCGACGGCGACCTGGGCAGCGTGCTCGACGCGCTGCGCGCCGCCGATCGGGAGGAGCGGCTCGCCGAGGCCGCCCAGGAGGCCGGGCAGGAAGGAAGGGCGCGATGAGCACCTTGACCCGTACCCGCGTCACCGACGCCGCCGCACGACTGGCCGAGGCGGGGGTCGAGAGCCCCCGGGTGGACGCCGAGCTGCTCGCCGCCTACGTGCTCGGGGTCCCGCGCACCCGGCTCGTGCTGGCCCCGGAGCTCGACGACGAGGCGGGCGCCCGGCTCGACGCGCTCGTCGCCCGGCGCGCCGCCCGCGAACCGCTGCAGCACCTCCTCACCAGCGCGGTGCTGGGACCGGTGTCGGTCGCGGTCGGGCCGGGGGTGTTCGTGCCCCGTCCCGAGACCGAGCTGCTGCTCACCGAGGGTGTCGCGGCCCTGCGCGGGATCGCCGAACCGCGCGCGGTGGACCTGTGCACCGGCTCCGGGGCCCTCGCCCTCGCGCTCGCGACGGCCCGTCCGGACGCCGAGGTGCACGCGGTCGAGCTCGACGAGGGCGCGCTCGCCTGGGCGCGGCGCAACCTGTCGGGCTCGACGGTCCGGCTCACCGGCGCCGACGTGACCCACCCGGACACCCTGGCGACGCTCGAGGGCATCGTCGACGTCGTCGTCGCGAACCCGCCGTACGTGCCGGAGGGCACCGAGGTCGGCCCGGAGGTCGACCACGACCCGCGCGAGGCGGTGTTCGGCGGACCCGACGGGCTCGCGGTCATCCGGCCGCTGGCGGCCACCGCGGCGCGGCTGCTCCGCGACGGCGGGCGGGTCGCCGTCGAGCACGACGAGTCGCACGCCCCCGCCGTCCGGGACGTGCTCACCGACGCCGGGTTCACCGACGTCGCGACCCGCTCCGACCTCGCGGGCCGGCCCCGCGTCGCCGTCGGCGCCCGTCGTCGCGCGTCCTAGTCTGCGGCCGTGACCACCTTCGACTGCCGCGTCCCCGACACCCGGGCGGCCGGTCTCGCCGCCGCCACCGCCGCGGCGCGGGCCGGGCGGCTCGTCGTCGTCCCGACCGACACCTCGTACGGCATCGGGGCGGACGCGTTCGACCAGTCGGCTGTGCGGTCGTTGCTGGCCGCCAAGGGCCGCGGGCCGGAGACGCCCGTCCCGGTGCTGGTGGGCAGCTGGTCCACCATCGACGGGCTGGTCGCCGTCGTCCCGAGCGCCGCCCGCGACCTGGTCGAGGCGTTCTGGCCCGGCGGGCTGTCGATCGTGCTCCCGCACGCGCCGTCGCTGGCGTGGGACCTCGGACGGACCCGCGGCACCGTCGTGCTGCGGATGCCCCTGCACCCGGTGGCTCTCGAGCTGCTGCGCGAGTGCGGCCCGATGGCGATGACCGGGGCGAACGCCGGGGGCGGGGCGGTCCCGCGCACCTGCGCCGACGCCTACGCCCAGCTCGGTGAAGCGGTCGAGATCTACCTCGACGGCGGACCGCTGGAGAGCGACGCCGGGTCCACGATCGTCGACCTCACCGGGGCCGAGCCGGTCGTGCGGCGCGAGGGCACGGTGAGCACCGCGGAGATCGGCGAGGTCCTCGGGCACACGCCCGCCGTCGCCTGAGACTCCTCGCGGTGGGCGCCCGCGGCGCGGCTCCTATCATGGGAGGGCGATGAACGAGCAGGTGAACGCGCACGAGACGGTGCGCCGCGTGGACGGGCCCGAGGAGACGGCCCGCGTGGCCGCCGACCTCGCCCCGCACCTGGGCGCGGGCGACGCGGTGCTGCTCACCGGCGACCTCGCGGCGGGGAAGACCACCTTCGTCTCCGCGCTCGTCGCCGCGCTGGGCTCCGACGTCGCCGTCTCGAGCCCCACGTTCTCGCTCGCGCAGTTCTACGCCACGCCCGGGCCCCGGGTGCTGCACGTCGACACCTACCGCCTCGCCGACCTCACCGAGTTCCGCGACCTGGGCCTCGACGAGTACCTCGACGAGGTCATCGCGCTCGTCGAGTGGGGCGCCCTCGTGGCCCGCGAGTTCGTCGACCCGCTCTACATCCACCTCGCGACGCTGCCCGGCCCCGGCGACGCGGACGCGCGCGAGATCACCATGCGGGGCGGCGCGCGGTGGGCGCCGGTGCTCGACGCCGTCGCGGCCGCCTCGTGAGCACCACCGACGTCCCCGGAGCCCCGGCATGACCCTCACCCTCGCCGTCGAGACCTCCTCACGGGTCTACGGCGCCGCCCTGCTCGACGGCGACACGGTCGTCGCGCGCGCGACCGCGGACCGCAGCGACCCGGGCTTCGTCGACGTCGGGGTGCTCGCCGGCCAGGTCATCCGGGACGCCGGGCGCTCGGTGGCCGACCTGGACCGGCTCGCCGTCGACGTCGGGCCCGGCAACCTCGCCTCGGTGCGCGCCGGGATCGCCTACGTCAACGCCGTCGCGTTCGCGCGGGAGATCCCGGTGGTCGCGCTGGACTCGCTCGCGCTGCTCGCCACCCAGGCGGGCCCCGGACCGGTCCTGGTGCTGCGCCCCGCGGGCGGCACCGCCGTCTACGCCTGCCTGAGCGGCGCGGACGGGCAGGTCGCCGTGCGCCACGGCGAGTTCGACGTCGTGGTCAAGGACCTCCTCGGGCGCCTCGGGGACGGCACCGTCGGGCTCGCGGGCGCGCGGCGCGGTCCCGCCGCGGCGCTGCTCGCCGAGCACGGCGTCGCCACGCGGGACACCGGACTCGACGCGCCGGACGTCGACGCCCTCACCGACCGCCTGCGCGCCGGCGAGCACGACCCGCCGGTGGTCAGCGCCGCGCCGCTCACCGAGTCCTCGGTGCGGTTCCGGGGCGACGGGTTCACCGCCGCGCGCGAGGCGCTGCTCGACGGCGGGGTGGCCCTGCTGCCGACCGACACCGTCTACGGGCTCGCGGTCCACCCCCGCCGTCCCGACGCGATCGACCGGCTCTTCGCCCTCAAGGACCGCCCGCGCACCCGCAACCTGCCGATCATGGTGGCCACCCCCGACGAGCTGCCCTCGCTCGGCGTGCTGGTGCCGGAGAGCGCGCGCCGGCTGCTCGCGGCGTTCTCCCCGGGGCCGCTGACCGTGGCGCTCGGCATCGACGCCGACCGCGCCCCGTCCTGGCTGGCCGGGCGCGACGAGGTCGGCGTCCGCGTGCCCGCCGACCCCGACCTGCGCGCCCTGCTCGCCGACGTCGGGGCCCTGCTCGTGACCAGCGCGAACGCCCACGGCGAGCCGACGCAGCAGGCGCCGGGGCCGATCCTCGACCAGCTCGCCGGACGCCCGGACGCCGTCGTGGACGGCGGGGTGCGCTCCGGGGAGCCCTCGACGGTCGTCAACTGTCATATCCGGGCGAGCGGAGCGACGGGGGACATGCTCGACACCCCGAGGATCGAACGCGAGGGCGTGGTTCCGGCGTCCGAGATCGAGAGGGTGCTCCACCAGTGACCACCGTGCTGCCGGCCGACGGCCTGATGCTGGGCATCGAGACCTCGTGCGACGACACCGGCGTCGCGGTGGTCCGCCCCGACGGCGAGGTGGTCGCGGCCGCCGTCGCCTCGCAGGTCGAGCTCCACGACCGCTACGGCGGCGTCTACCCCGAGATGGCCAGCCGCGCGCACGTCGACGCGATCCTCCCCACGGTGCGCAAGGTCCTCACCGACGCCGACCTGCGCCCCGCCGACCTCACCGCGATCGGCGTGACCCGGGGTCCCGGGCTCATCGGCTCGCTCGTGGTCGGGACCAACAGCGCCGTCGGGCTCGGTGACGGCTGGGGCCTCCCGGTGTACGGGGTCAACCACCTGCGCGGGCACCTGCGCAGCGCCGACCTCGACGAGCGCCGGGTCACCTACCCCGCGATGGTGCTGCTGGTCTCGGGCGGGCACACGCTGCTCGCGCACCTGGCCGGGCCCGGTGAGGTGGAGCTCGTGGGGTCCACCCGGGACGACTCGGTGGGGGAGGCCTACGACAAGGTCGCCCGCATGCTGGGGCTCGGCTATCCCGGCGGGCCGGCCATCGACCGGCTGGCGAAGGACGGCGCCGCCGACGTGCCCTTCCCGCGCCCGGCGATGGACCTCGAGCTGGACTTCTCGTTCTCGGGCCTGAAGTCCGCGGTCTCCCGCTTCCTCGCGGCCAACCCGGACCATCCGCACGAGAACGTGGCCGCCTCGTTCGTGGCGGCCTGCCTCGACGTGCTCGTCGCCAAGTGCCGCCGCGCCCTGGAGCGCCGCCCGAGCCGCTGCCTCGTCGTCGTCGGCGGGGTCGCGGCCAGCCCGCAGGTGCGCGAGGCCGCCGGGGCGCTGTGCGAGGAGGCGGGCGTGTCGCTGTGCCTGCCGCCGCTGCGCTGGTCCACCGACAACGGGGCGATGATCGGGCTCGCCGCCTGGGACTACCTCGCCCGCGGTCTGGACGCCCGCCCGCGCCCCGACACCTCGCTGACCATCGCGGACTGGTGACCACGAGCACAAACCGCCCGACCGGGGACCGCGGGCCCGGGTACCGTCGGACCTCGGTTCCGGATCGACGTCGTCGTCCCACTCCGGGGACGCCGCCGCGTGCGGTCCACCCCCGATCAGAGTGAGGTAACACGAACGTGGCAGCCACCGACGAGCACTTCTGGGGCCCTGACTACAGCGCCCTCTCCGCCGTCGACCCGGAGATCGCCCAGGTCCTCGACGACGAGCTCGGACGGCTCCGCGGCGGACTCCAGCTCATCGCCAGCGAGAACCTGACGAGTCCGGCGGTGCTCGCCGCGCTCGGGTCGACGCTGTCGAACAAGTACGCCGAGGGCTACCCCGGCCGGCGCTACTACGGCGGCTGCGAGGTCGTCGACCGCGCCGAGGAGATCGGCATCGAGCGCGCGAAGACGCTGTTCGGCGCCGAGCACGCGAACCTGCAGCCGCACTCGGGCGCCAACGCCAACCTCGCGGTGTACGCGGCGTTCTGCCAGCCCGGCGACAAGGTGCTGGCCATGAGCCTGCCCCACGGCGGGCACCTCACCCACGGCGCGAAGGTCAGCTTCTCCGGCAAGTGGTTCGAGCCGGTGCCCTACCACGTGCGGGAGTCCGACGGGCTCATCGACTACGACGAGGTCCGCGCGCTGGCGCTCGAGCACCGGCCGAAGATGATCGTCGCCGGGGCGACCGCCTACCCGCGCCTCATCGACTTCGCGAAGTTCCGCGAGATCGCCGACGAGGTCGGCGCGATCCTCTGGGTCGACGCCGCCCACTTCATCGGTCTCGTCGCCGGCCAGGCCATCCCCAGCCCGGTGCCCTACGCCGACGTCGTCACCTTCACCACGCACAAGGTCCTGCGCGGCCCCCGCGGCGGCATGCTCGTCTCGAGGGCCGAGCACGCGAAGGCGCTGGACAAGGCCGTCTTCCCGTTCCTGCAGGGCGGGCCGCTGATGCACGCCGTCGCGGGCAAGGCCGTGGCGCTCGCCGAGGCGGCGACCCCGGACTACCAGGAGTACGCCCGCAACGTCATCGCCAACGCCCAGGCGCTGACCTCGGGTCTCGAGTCGCACGGCATGCGCGCGATCTCCGGGGGCACCGACACCCACCTGGCGCTGCTCGACCTGCAGCCGCTCGGGGTCACCGGCAAGGAGGCCGAGGCCCGCAGCGGGCTCGCCGGGGTCACGCTGAACAAGAACGCGATCCCCTACGACCCGCAGCCCCCGATGACGGCGTCGGGCATCCGGGTCGGCTCGCCGTCGATCACCACGCAGGGCATGACGACCGCGGAGATGCCCGAGGTCGCGCGCCTGATCGCGGCCGCGGTGACCGCGGACGAGACCACCGAGGACGGCAAGCGGAGCCTGGCCGACGTGCGCGACGAGGTGTCGACACTGGTCGCGCGCTTCCCCGCCTACCCGAGGGGCTGAGACCGCCACGTCCGTGAGGTCGCACGACAGCGCGACGGAGGAGCGCTGGTGTGCGAACCTCCTGGGGACGACCGTCTAACCTGGCCGCGTGGACCCGTCGCCACCGTTCGTGCCGCAGGGGCTCCCGATCCGGGAGTACCTCCTGGTCGGGCTCTCCGCGGCGGTGGTGACCTTCCTGGTGACCGGCGTCGTCCGGCGCCTCGCGATCCGTGCCGGGGCCATCGCGGTCCCGCGCGGGCGCGACGTCCACACCGTGCCCATCCCGCGCCTCGGCGGGGTCGCCATGTACATCGGCGTCCTCGCCGGGGTGTTCGTGGCCTCGCAGCTGCCCGTGCTGCGCCGCGCGTTCGACTACTCCTCGGAGACCCGCGCCGTGATGGTCGCGGGCGGGCTCATCGTGCTGGTGGGCGCGCTCGACGACCGCTTCGGCATCGACGCTCTCACCAAGCTCGCCGGCCAGGCGACCTCGGCGGGCGTGCTGGTGCTGCTCGGCGTGCAGTGGTTCGTCCTGCCGATCCCCGACGGGTCGGGCGGATCGGGCTGGACGCTCCTCATCCTGGACCCCAACCAGGGCGTCGTGCTCACGGTCTTCCTGTGCGTCGTGCTGGTCAACGCGGTGAACTTCGTCGACGGCCTCGACGGGCTCGCCGCGGGGATCGGGCTCATCGCGTCGGCGGCCGTCCTCGCGTTCTCGCTCGGCCTGCTCGAACAGCGCGGCGGCGACGTGACCGCCTATCCGCCCGCCCTGATCGCCGCCGTGCTCGCCGGGGCCTGCGCCGGATTCCTCCCGCACAACTTCCAGCCGGCCCGCATCTTCATGGGCGACTCCGGCTCGATGCTCATCGGGCTGATGCTCGCGGCCGCCACCACGAGCGCGTCGGGGCGCATCACCTACGCCGACTCCGCGCCGCGCAACGCGCTCGCCCTGCTGGCGCCGATCGTCGTCGTCGCCGCGGTGGTCCTGATCCCGCTGATCGACCTGCTGCTCGCGGTCGTGCGCCGCACCCGCGCCGGGCGCAGCCCGTTCGCGCCGGACAAGATGCACCTGCACCACCGGCTGCTCGAGATCGGGCACTCCCAGCGCCGCGCGGTGCTGCTCATCTACCTGTGGGCCGGGGTCTTCGCGTTCGGGGCGGTGGCCCTCGCGCTCATCACCGATGTCTTCCTCGTGGTGGGGCTCGTGGCCTTCGGACTGCTCGTCGCGGTGCTCGCCTCGGCGATCCCCCGTCTGCGAGCTCGGTGATCTTCGCCCGACCCCCGAGTTCGATCACCACACGGCCACTGAGTAGCGGATTGCGTACGACGACAGGTCGTCGTAGGGGGTGTGATAGGTTCCTCGCGTCCCGTCGAAACGGGGCAAATCGAGTGGTCCAGATGAGTGAGTCGGGCCGCCCGAGGACGGCACGGGAACGTGGCGCCGGGGCTGCTCGGTGTCGCCGGTCGTCGTCGAGGAGGACTGACCATGGTCGTGTCAGCCCTGCGTTCCGTATGAGGGCGTGGGCTACCGGTCATGGCGGATTCACGGGCGGACGGATGGGCTCTCCTCGGATTGGGCACCACACTGGCGGGCTGTCTCATCGGGCCCACTCTCCTGGGGTGGCTGGTCGATCACCTGGCGGGTACGTTCCCGATCTTCCTGTTGATCGGGCTGGCGCTGGGAATCGTGAGCACGGCGAGACTGGCCTACACGGAAATGCGCAAGTTCCTCGGGAGCTGATGTGAACGAACCCCTCGGTCATGCACCGATGCTGACTGTTCCCGGGGCCACGCGTGAGGCGTTCCGGATCTCCCTGATCGTGGCGGTCGTCATCGGGGTCCTCGGCCTCGTCGCCGGCTACATCTTCGGTGCCGCGGGCATCGCCGCGTTCGGTTGCGTCGGCCTCGCGCTCGGGGCGGCCAACGCCCTCATGGTTCAACGGTCGGTCCTGCGCCAGTCGGCGGCGGATCTGCCGAGCAAGGCCGCGCTCGTGCGCGGCGTCGGAGCGCGGCTGGCCATCGTCACGGCGGTGTCCGTCGCCCTCGCTCTCTTCTTCTTCCCGACCGGCCTGGGGACGTTCCTCGGGCTGGCGCTGTTCCAGGTCATCAACACGATCGTCGGATCCGTGCCTGCGCTCAAGGAGCTCCGCAAGTGACGACCGGATTCCTCGCCGCCGAAGGCGGCTCCTCGATCTCCCCGAGTGAGCACACCGGGCAGTTCGAGTTCCTCGGTATGACGTTCAACGGCGACACGATGTGGACGTCGACCATCGCCGCGCTCATCGTGGTCGGTGCCGGCTTCTACGTACGATCCCGCGTCACGTCCGCCGTCCCGAACAAGGTCCAGATGGCCTACGAGGCCCTGACCGGCTACATGGTGGATCAGGTGCAGGGCCGGATGGGGCGTCGCCCCGCCGAGTACCTCGCCCCGCTGACCATCGCGCTCTTCGCGTTCATCCTCTTCTCGAACTGGCTCGGCGTGATCCCCAGTGGTCACCCCGAGATCCTGAAGCCCCCGACGTCCGACGCGAACACCGCCTACGCGCTGGCGATCTTCGTCTTCGTGTCCGCATGGGTCTGGGGCTTCCGCGAACAGGGCACGCGCACGTTGCGCCGGTTCGTCCAGCCCTACGTGGCGCTCGCGCCGCTGAACATCATCGAGGAGATCGCCAAGCCGATCTCGCTCTCGCTGCGACTGTTCGGCAACATCCTCTCGGGCACGATCATGATCTCGGTGATCGCGCTGATCCCGTGGTGGGGCCTCTGGCTCCCGAATGCCGCGTGGAAGCTGTTCGACCTGTTCATCGGTGCTATCCAGGCCCTGATCTTCGCGCTGCTGACCATCATGCAGTTCTTCGGCCCGGCCGTGAGCGAGGAGGGGCACTAGCCTCTCGGCGCGCCCGGCTGCACCCCTCGGCCGGCACGGCCCGCACCATCCCCACTCAACACATCAAGGAGCGTTCATGTCGGTTGTGCAATCCGTCCTCGCCCAGGGCGGCGACCCGTCCACCGGGCTGAAGTCCGGTGGCGCCTTCATCGGCGGTGGGATCGCCCTGGCCGGCGGCGCGATCGGCGCGGCCATCGGTGACGGTCTGGTCGGTGCCCAGACCATCGCGGGTGTCGCCCGTCAGCCGGAGGCCCAGAGCCGCCTGTTCAACATCTTCTTCCTGACCGTCGGTCTGGTCGAGGCCATGTACTTCATCAACCTCGCGTTCATGGCGCTCTTCGTCTTCGTGCTCGGCAGCGGCTGATCCACGTGACCGCACAGCCGAGCACGGAAGCCGTGCTGGCGCAGGGGGGCAGTTCGCAGAACTTCCTGCTCCCCAACGGCACGTTCTTCTATGTCCTGATCCTCTTCTCGGTCGTCTTCTTCCTGCTCGCGAAGTTCATCGTCCCGCCGATCCGGCAGGCGATGGAGGAGCGGGCGGAGCGTGTCCGGCAGCTCCAGCGGGACCGCGAGGAGGCCGACGAGAAGTACCGGCAGGCCGAGAGCCGTCATGCCGAGGTGCTCTCGGACGCCCGCAACGAGGCCTCGTCCATCCGTGACGAGGCCCGGGGCACCGCCCGGGAGCAGGCTGCCGAGCAGCGTGGGCAGGCGGAGCGGGAGATCTCGGAGATCCGTGAGCGCGGCGAGCGCGAGCTCGACACGCAGCGGACCCGGGCCCGCGGTGACCTGCAGGAGAAGCTGCCCGACCTGTCGCGCACCCTCGCGGAGCGCATCCTCGGGCGGCCGATCTCCGACGACGCTGCCGCGCGGTCGACGACCGAGTCGTACGTGCGGTCGCTGGATTCGTCGGGGTCGTCCTCGGCGAGCACGGTCGCGGCCGGCTCCTCCTCGGGGCCGGCGTCCACCGAGTCCGGGGAGGCCTGATGCACGGCGCCAGCCAGGGGGCCGTCGACCACGCCACCGAGGCGCTCGAGCAGGTGGTCTCGGACCCGACGTCGGGCACCGCGGAGCACCTGGCGCGCGTGTCGGACGAGCTGTACGGGGTGGCCGCGGTGCTCAACGAGCACCTCGAGCTCCGCAGGCACCTCGTCGACCCGACCGGGTCGGCGTCGCTGCGTCGCGGCCTCGTGGAGAACCTCTTCTCCGCGAAGCTGGACGCCACGACGGTGCAGCTGCTCACCACGCTGGTCCAGACGCGGCTGAGTTCGCCGACCGACCTGGTGGAGGCCGTCGAGACCCTCGGGCGAACCGCGGGCCTGGCGGCGGCCGAGAAGGACGGGACGCTCTCGGACACCGAGGACGACCTGTTCCGCTTCGGCCGGATCCTCCAGCGCGAGCCGCGACTGCGGACGCTGCTGGCGGACACCACCGCGCCGACCGACAAGCGGGTGTCACTGCTGGGGCAGGTGCTGGGCGACAAGGTCACCACGACCGCGCGTCGCCTGCTCTCCCAGATCGTGCGCCACCCCTACTCGAAGGCCCTCGACTACGCGGCCGAGCGCCTCGCGGACGCCGCGGCGGCGCGCCGGGATCGTTCGATCGCCCGGGTCGTCGCCCCGATCGTCCTCTCCGAGGAGCAGGAGGACCGGCTCGGCGACGTGCTGTCCCGCCTGTACGGCCGGTCGATCTCGGTGCAGTCGGACGTCGACCCGGACATCCTGGGTGGCCTGGTCGTGCGGGTCGGGGGTGAGCTGCTCGACGGCAGCGTCGCCCGGCACCTGCGCGGTGCTGCCGACGCCTTCCCGACGTGAGCGCGGGGCCCGCTCCGGAGGACTCCGGGGCGGGCCCGCCCCATCCCAGACCACCAGCAGTCGTGAGAACAGATAGCAGGGAACCATGGCGGAGCTGACGATCTCCTCGGACGAGATCCAGAGCGCGATCGAGAACTATGTGTCGTCCTTCTCGGCGGAGTCTTCCCGCGAGGAGGTCGGAACCGTCGTCGACGCCGGGGACGGGATCGCCCACGTCGAGGGTCTGCCCTCGGCGATGACGAACGAGCTGTTGCGCTTCCCCAGCGGATCGCTGGGCCTCGCCCTCAACCTCGACGAGCGCGAGATCGGCGTCGTCGTCCTGGGCGACTTCGCCCAGATCGAGGAGGGCCAGCAGGTCAGCCGCACCGGGGAGGTCCTCTCGGTGCCGGTCGGCGACGGCTTCCTCGGTCGCGTCGTGAACCCGCTCGGCGAGCCGATCGACGGTCAGGGCGAGATCGAGGACACGGAGCGCCGCGTCCTCGAGCTGCAGGCCCCGACGGTCGTCCAGCGGCAGTCGGTCGGCGAGCCGCTCCAGACCGGCATCAAGGCCATCGACTCGCAGACCCCGATCGGCCGCGGCCAGCGCCAGCTGATCATCGGTGACCGCAAGACGGGCAAGACGGCCGTCTGCACGGACACGATCATCAACCAGCGGGAGAACTGGGAGACCGGGGACCCGGACAAGCAGGTCCGCTGCATCTACGTCGCCGTCGGCCAGAAGGGCTCGACGATCGCCGGCGTCAAGGCGTCCCTCGAGGACGCGGGCGCCATGGAGTACACGACGATCGTCGCGGCTCCGGCCTCCGACCCGGCGGGCTTCAAGTACATCGCCCCGTACGCGGGCTCGGCCATCGGCCAGCACTGGATGTACCAGGGCAAGCACGTCCTGATCATCTTCGACGACCTGTCGAAGCAGGCCGAGGCCTACCGCGCGATCTCCCTGCTGCTGCGCCGCCCGCCGGGCCGTGAGGCCTACCCGGGCGACGTCTTCTACCTGCACTCGCGGCTGCTCGAGCGCTGCGCCAAGCTCTCCGACGAGCTGGGCGCAGGCTCCATGACCGGGCTGCCGATCATCGAGACGAAGGCCAACGACATCTCGGCCTACATCCCGACGAACGTCATCTCGATCACCGACGGGCAGTGCTTCCTCGAGTCGGACCTGTTCAACCAGGGTCAGCGGCCGGCCATCAACGTCGGTGTCTCGGTGTCCCGCGTCGGCGGTGACGCCCAGATCAAGGCGATGAAGTCGGTCGCGGGCTCGCTGCGCGTGGAGCTCGCGCAGTACCGCGAGCTGGAGTCGTTCGCGGCATTCGCGTCGGACCTCGACGCCGCCTCGCGCGCCCAGCTCGACCGCGGCCAGCGGCTCATGGAGCTGCTCAAGCAGGGCCAGGGCGAGCCGTACCCGGTGGAGCAGGAGGTCGCCGCGATCTTCCTCGGCACGCGTGGCCACCTGGACACGGTGCCCGCCGAGGACGTCCGCCGTTTCGAGAGCGAGTTCCTCGAGTACCTCCAGCGCAACGGCTCGGAGATCCTTTCGGAGATCCGGGACACCGGGAAGCTCGAGGAGGACAACGAGAAGCGGCTCACCGACACCGTCACCGAGTTCAAGAAGTCGTTCGAGGCCTCGGACGGGTCCTCGGTCGTGGCTTCCGAGAGCTGAGGTAGCGGATGCCGGCTTCATTGCGCGTACTGCGCCGACGTATCAAGTCGTCGCGCAACATCGCCCAGATCACCAAGGCCCAGGAGACCGTCGCGACGTCGCGCATCTCCAAGGCCCAGGCGAGGGTGGAGAACTCCCGTCCCTACGTGGAGGAATTCACCAACGTCCTCACCCAGGCGTCGAAGGCGGCCGCGACCGACCACCCGCTCCTCGTCCCCCGGGAAGAGGTCCGGCGGGTGGGTGTGCTGGTCGTGACCAGTGACCGTGGACTCTGCGGTGGCTACAACGCCAACACCCTCCGGCTCGCGAACAAGCGGATCACGGAGATCACCGACGCCGGCCAGGAGCCGATGCTGTTCGTCGTCGGGCGCAAGGGCCGGGACTTCTTCCGGTTCCGCGGTCGTGAGATCGCCCAGAGCTGGACGGGGTTCTCCGAGCTCCCGCAGTACGAGAACGCGGTCTCGGTCGCCGATTCGCTCGCGGCGGCGTTCCTCGCCGGTGGCGAGGGCACGATCGAGGCCCCGGAGGAGGGCGAGGACCCGGCGGTCGTCGCGCCCGAAGAGGTCCAGGGCCTCTCCGGGGTCGACCAGCTCCACGTCATCTACACGGCGTTCTCCTCGATGCTCAGCCAGACGCCGAACGCGCGCCAGATCGCGCCGCTGTCGCTGGAAGAGCTCGAGGGTTCCGACGAGTCCGAGGACTCGTCGGACGGCGACGCCTCGTCGTCCCAGGAAGCGGAGTACGACTTCGAGCCCGAGGCCGACCAGCTCTTCGACGTGCTGCTCCCGAAGTACCTCCGTACCCGGGTGTTCGCGGCCTTCCTGGACGCGGCGGCCTCCGAGTCGGCGGCGCGGCGGCGGGCCATGAAGGCCGCCACCGACAACGCGAACGACCTCATCGACGACCTGACCCGCGAGGCCAACCAGGCTCGTCAGGCCCAGATCACCCAGGAAATCAGCGAGATCGTCGGTGGTGCCGACGCCCTCGCCACGGCAGGGGAGTGACACCCATGACGCAGGCAACCGAGCAGAAGGCCGGCACCGGGCGCATCGCCCGAGTGCTCGGCCCCGTCATCGACGTCGAGTTCCCGCGCGATTCCGTGCCGGACCTCTTCAACGCCCTCACCTTCGACGTGACGCTCGACGGTGAGACCAAGATGTTGACCCTGGAGGTCGCGCAGCACCTGGGCGACAACCAGGTCCGCACGATCGCCATGCAGCCGACGGACGGCGTCGTCCGCGGCACGGAGGTCACCGACACCGGTACGGCGATCAACGTGCCGGTCGGCGACCTCGTCAAGGGTCACGTGTTCAACGCCCTCGGCAAGTGCCTGGACGACCCGGGCTACGGCGACGACGCCGAGCGCTGGTCCATCCACCGCGACCCGCCGCCCTTCGACCAGCTCGAGGGCCGCACCGAGATGCTGGTCACCGGCCTCAAGGTCGTCGACCTGCTCACGCCGTACGTGCAGGGCGGCAAGATCGGCCTGTTCGGCGGCGCGGGCGTGGGCAAGACGGTGCTCATCCAGGAGATGATCCAGCGCATCGCCCGCAACTTCGGTGGCACCTCGGTGTTCGCCGGCGTCGGGGAGCGCACCCGTGAGGGCAACGACCTCATCGCCGAGCTCACCGACGCGGACGTCCTCAAGGACACCGCGCTGGTGTTCGGTCAGATGGACGAGCCGCCGGGCACGCGCATGCGCGTCGGGCTGTCGGCCCTGACCATGGCGGAGTACTTCCGCGACGAGGTCGGCGTCGACGTCCTGCTGTTCATCGACAACATCTTCCGGTTCACGCAGGCCGGCCAGGAGGTCTCCACCCTCCTGGGTCGCATGCCCTCGGCGGTCGGTTACCAGCCGACGCTGGCGGACGAGATGGGTCAGCTCCAGGAGCGGATCACGTCGACCAAGGGCCGCTCGATCACCTCGATGCAGGCGATCTACGTCCCCGCCGACGACTACACCGACCCGGCGCCGGCCACCACGTTCGCCCACCTGGACGCGACCACGGAGCTCTCCCGCAACGTGTTCGCCAAGGGCATCTTCCCCGCGGTGGACCCGCTGACCTCGACCTCGACGATCCTGGACCCCCAGTTCGTCGGCGACGAGCACTACCGCGTCGCCCGCGAGGTCATCCGCATCCTGCAGAAGTACAACGACCTGCAGGACATCATCGCGATCCTCGGCATCGACGAGCTCTCCGAGGAGGACAAGCTCACCGTCGCCCGCGCGCGGCGCATCGAGCGCTTCCTCGGGCAGAACATGTACGCGGCCGAGCAGTTCACCGGCGAGGCGGGCTCGTTCGTCGACGTCAAGGACACCGTCGAGGCGTTCGACAAGATCGCCAAGGGTGAGTACGACGACTATGCGGAGCAGGCGTTCCTCATGTGCGGTGACCTCGACGACGTCGAGGAGAACCAGAAGAAGTACAAGGACTGACCCGCTCCCCGGGTGGGGCGCGTAGCCGCGCGCCCCGCCCGGGAACCGCTTGACGAAAGGACTTCTCCGTGGCCGAGATGCAGGTCGATCTCGTGGCGGTGGAGCGGAAGGTGTGGTCCGGCACGGCCGACTTCGTCTTCGCGCGCACCAGCGTGGGCGAGATCGGCATCCTGCCCCACCACGAGCCGCTCATCGCCCAGCTCACCGACGCCGGCATGGTGCGGATCGACCCGAGCGACGGTGAGTCGGTACGGGCGGCCGTCTTCGGCGGCTTCCTGTCGATGGACGGCGAGAAGCTGACCATCCTGGCCGAGGAGGCGGAGCTCGCCGACGAGATCGACGTCTCCTCCGCCCAGCAGGAGCGCGACCGCGCCGACGAGGACGACGCCTCCGGGCGGGCGGCCAAGGCC
This sequence comes from Actinomycetospora sp., assembly GCF_036497245.1. Classification (GTDB taxonomy): domain Bacteria; phylum Actinomycetota; class Actinomycetes; order Mycobacteriales; family Pseudonocardiaceae; genus Actinomycetospora. Next base: position 19,095 of record NZ_DASXJS010000226.1, read on the forward strand.
CGGGCCGAGGCCCGGCTCGCGGCCGCAGGCCAGGCCGGCGACTAGGCGAGACGGGCGGAAGCGAGGCACGTGGCGGCCCGACCCACGATGGCGCGACGAGCATGAGCACCTCCGGGGTGGTCGTGGAGATCGTCCTCGTCGCGGTGGCGGCGGTCCTGCTCCTGCTCGCCCTGATCGCACTCCGACGGCTCCAGCAACTGCGCCGTGGCGGGGTGGACGTCGCGTTGCGCCGCGCACCATCGGCGGACGCGACGCCCACCGACCCCGCCCCGTCCGCGGCCGACGACCAGCGCGGCTGGCACTCCGGGATCGCGCGCTACCGCGGCGACCAGTTCCGCTGGTACCGGGTCAGCGGGTTGCGCTCGGGCCCCAACGTGGTGCTCGACCGCACCGACGTCGAGATCGTCGACCGCCGGCCCCCGCGCGCCACCGAGCTGCACGCCCCGGGCGCGACGGTGCTGCGATGTCGCACCTCCGAGGGCAGCTACGAGCTCGCGATGAGCGTCGACGTGCTCACGGGGTTCTCCTCGTGGCTGGAGTCGACACCCCCCGGCCGTTCGACGGGATACCGCCAGGCCAGTTAGCAGGTGGGCTACGCCCTTGTGAGCACTTTCGGTCGCTATAGCCACCGAAAGTGCTCACAAGCGCGAAGCGCACCTATTTCTGTGCTTCCGGGCCGCCGGGGACCCACATCACGTCCCCGCCGGGGTTCGCGACGCGGCCGAGGATGAACAGCAGATCCGAGAGCCGGTTGAGGTAGCGGGCGGGCAGCACGGTGGTGCGCTCCGGGTCGACCTCGAGCACCGCCCAGGTGGCGCGCTCCGCACGTCGCGTGACCACCCGCGCCACGTGCAGGTACGCCGCTCCCGGGGTACCGCCCGGCAGGATGAACGAGTTGAGCGTCGCCAGCTCCTCGTTGAACTCGTCGCACCATCCCTCCAGCCGCTCCACCTGCGCCTCGGTGACCCGCAGCGGCGGGTACTCCGGGTTCTCGACGACGGGGGTGGCGAGGTCGGCCCCGACGTCGAACAGGTCGTTCTGGATCTGCTGCAGGGGCGCGACGAGGCGCTCGGGCAGGTTCCCGAGGGCGAGGGCGACACCGATGGCCGCGTTGGCCTCCTCGGAGTCGGCGTAGGCGTCGAGGCGGGGATGCGTCTTCGGCACGCGGGAGAAGTCCGAGAGACCGGTCGTCCCGTCGTCGCCGGTGCGCGTGTAGATGCGGGTCAGGTGAACGGCCACGGCGTCAGTCTAGGGCGGTCCGGGCGCCGGGCCCGGGCGCGTGACAGCCGGGGGAGGGGGCCCGAAGCGGGGGCGGTAGCGTCGCCGAGCGTGAACGAGCACTTCGTCGTGCGTGCGGCGGGGCCCCTGGCGGGCACGGTCGACGTCGTCGGCGCCAAGAACAGCGTGCTCAAGCTGATGGCCGCGGCCCTGCTGGCCGAGGGCCGGACGACGATCACGAACTGCCCCCGGATCCTCGACGTCCCGCTCATGGGCGACGTGCTGCGCAGCCTCGGGTGCGAGGTGGCGGTGGATGGCGACGTCGTCGTCATCGACGTGCCCGCCGAGCTGAATCCCGAGGCGGACTACCGCTCGGTGTCGCGGCTGCGCGCGTCGGTGTGCGTGCTGGGCCCGCTGGTGGCGCGGTGCCGGCGGGCGGTGGTGCCCCTGCCCGGCGGCGACGCGATCGGCTCGCGGCCGCTGGACATGCACCAGGCGGGCCTGCGCCTGCTGGGGGCGCGCTCGGAGATCCTCCACGGCTGCGTCGTCGCGGAGGCCGACGGGCCCGGCGTCGCGCTGCGCGGTGCGCAGGTCTGGCTGGACTTCCCCTCGGTGGGCGCCACCGAGAACATCCTCATGGCGTCGGTCTTCGCCGAGGGCACCACCGTCATCGACAACGCGGCGCGCGAGCCCGAGATCGTCGACCTGGTCCGCATGCTCCAGGAGATGGGCGCGAAGATCTCCGGCGGCGGCACGTCGACGCTGACCGTGCACGGCGGCGCCGAGCTCACGCCGACCACCCACCGCGTGATCGGCGACCGGATCGTGGGCGCGACCTGGGCGTTCGCCTCGGTGATCACCGGGGGCGACGTCACCGTCCAGGGGGTCGACCCGCACCACCTCGACCTCGTGCTCGACAAGCTCACCCAGGCCGGCGCGACCGTGGATCCGGTCGGCGAGGGCTTCCGGGTCCGCGGCGGACCGCGCCCCCGCTCGGTGGACTGGGTGACGCTGCCCTACCCGGGGTTCGCGACCGACCTGCAGCCGATGGCGATCGCGGTCTCCGCGGTCTCCGACGGGACCTCGATGATCACCGAGAACGTGTTCGAGGGGCGCTTCCGGTTCGTCGAGGAGATGGTCCGGCTCGGGGCCGACGCGCGCACCGACGGCCACCACGCGGTGGTCCGGGGCGTGGAGCGGCTCTCCTCGGCGCCGGTCTGGGCCTCGGACATCCGGGCGGGCGCCGGCCTGGTGCTCGCGGGCCTCGTCGCGGACGGGGAGACCGAGGTCTGGGACGTCGCCCACATCGACCGCGGCTACCCGCTGTTCGTCGAGAACCTGACCGCGCTCGGTGGGGACATCCAGCGGGTCAACGCACCGCCCGTCCGGTAGGCCACCTACAAGGCCCGGAGGGCCACCTTCGCGTCGTCCGCGTCCGCCGGGAACACGAGCAGGTTCCAGCCGCTCTCGGCATGGGCGATCGTCGCGCGGACCTTCTCGCGGGCCAGGCGTGCGGCCAGGACCTCGGCGGCCTCGCGGGTCGGCACCGTCGCGACCGTCTCCAGCAGGCCAACGTCGCCGTCGTCACCGGGCACGGCGCCCTTCGGGCCGGTGCCGAAGGTCCAGCGCAGGATGCCGGCCAGCAGGATCACCACGGCGATCGCCGTGAAGATCTCACCCACCGAGCCGACCATGCGCACCTCCCGCCGCCCCATCCTGACCGATCCTGTGAAAAGCAGCATGGCCAGCACCGATGGGTCCGGGAAGGACCCGCCGGTAACCTCATCGGGTCCGGCCCCTGCGCGGAGGTGCTCAACCCGATGCCGTACCCCACCGACGACTCCCGTGACCGCCCCTGGGTCATGCGGACCTACGCCGGCCACTCGTCGGCGAAGGCGTCCAACGAGCTCTACCGGCGCAACCTCGCCAAGGGCCAGACCGGCCTGTCGGTCGCGTTCGACCTACCGACCCAGACCGGCTACGACCCCGACGACGAGCTCGCCCGCGGTGAGGTCGGCAAGGTCGGCGTCCCGGTCTCGCACATCGGCGACATGCGCGCGCTGTTCGACGAGATCCCGCTCGACGAGGCCAACACCTCGATGACGATCAACGCGACGGCCATGTGGATGCTCGCGCTCTACACGACCGTCGCCGACGAGCAGGCCGACGCCGCGGGGAAGGACCGGGACGAGGTCCGCGCGAAGCTCTCCGGCACCACGCAGAACGACATCGTCAAGGAGTACCTCTCGCGCGGGACGTACGCGTTCCCGCCCGCGCCGAGCGTCCGGCTGATCACCGACATGATCGCCTGGACGGTCTCGAACGTCCCGAAGTGGAACCCGATCAACATCTGCAGCTACCACCTGCAGGAGGCCGGCGCGACGCCGACGCAGGAGGTCGCGTTCACGATCTCGACGGCGATCGCGGTGCTCGACGCCGTCCGCGACTCCGGCCAGGTGCCGGAGGAGGACTTCGGCAAGGTCGTCGGGCGCATCTCGTTCTTCGTCAACGCCGGACTGCACGTCATCGAGGAGATCGCCAAGCTGCGGGCGTTCGCGCAGCTCTGGGACGAGCTGTGCCAGGAGCGCTACGGCGTCACCGACCCGAAGATGCGCCGCTTCCGCTACGGCGTACAGGTCAACTCGCTGGGCCTGACCGAGGCGCAGCCGGAGAACAACGTCCAGCGCATCGTGCTGGAGATGCTCGCGGTGACGCTCTCCAAGGACGCCCGCGCCCGCGCCGTCCAGCTCCCCGCGTGGAACGAGGCCCTGGGCCTGCCGCGCCCGTGGGACCAGCAGTGGGCGCTGCGCATGCAGCAGGTCCTCGCCTACGAGACCGACCTGCTCGACTACGAGGACATCTTCGAGGGCTCCCACGTCATGGAGGCCAAGACGGCCTCGATCGTCGAGGGCGCCCGGGCCGAGATCGCGAAGGTCGCCGAGATGGGCGGCGCGGTCGCGGCGGTCGACTCCGGCTACATGAAGTCCCAGCTGGTGTCCTCGCTCGCCGGGAGGCGGATGCGCCTGGAGTCCGGTGAGGACACCGTCGTCGGGGTCAACAAGTTCACCTCCACGGAGCCGAGCCCGCTGCAGGCCGAGGGCGCCGAGGCGATCTTCGTCGTCGACAAGGAGGTCGAGGAGCAGGCCCGCGAGGCCGTCGCCGCGTGGCGGGCCGACCGGCACGACCAGGGCGCGAAGGCCGCGCTCGACCGGCTCGCCGAGGCGGCGGGCGGCACCGAGAACCTCATGGACGCGACGCTGGAGTGCGCCCGGGCCGGGGTGACGACGGGGGAGTGGGCCGGCGCCCTGCGCGGCGTCTACGGCTCCTACCGCGCCCCGACCGGCGTGACGGCGGCCTCGTCGTCGGGATCGGCCGGCTCCGAGAACGGCGATGCGACGGCGGACGGCACGCCGACCGACCTCGACGAGGTGCGCCGGCGCGTCCGGAGCACGGCCGACGAGCTGGGCGTGGCCGCGCTGCGCATGCTGGTCGGCAAGCCGGGCCTCGACGGGCACTCGAACGGCGCCGAGCAGATCGCCGTGCGGGCCCGCGACGCCGGCTTCGAGGTCATCTACCAGGGCATCCGGCTCACGCCGGGCGAGATCGTGGCGGCGGCGGTGCAGGAGGGCGTGCACGTCGTCGGGCTCTCGGTGCTCTCCGGCTCGCACCTCGAGGTGGTGCCTGCGGTCCTCGACGGGCTGGCGCGCGCCGATGCGTCGGACATCCCCGTCGTCGTCGGCGGCATCATCCCGCCGAAGGACGCCGAGCAGCTGCAGCGGCTCGGGGTGCAGCGCGTGGTGACGCCGAAGTCGTACTCGCTGACCGGGATCATGGGCGAGTTCGTCGACGTCATCCGCGAGGTGCACGGCCTCGGCCGGAGCGAGCGCAGCGATGGGGAAGAGCAGCGGGAGGAGACCCCGACCGGCGTCTGACCGGCTAGACGTCCTCGTCCTCGCGGGACTCCCCGCGGCGCTTGAGGAACGAGAACCCGGGGATGCCGTCGATCGCGCGGCGCAGGTCCTTGGTGACGTCGAGGAGCTCGTGCAGATCCGGTCCGACGCGGTCGAGGGTCTCCAGGATCGGCATGATGTCGGTGGACATGTGGTGGGCGAGAGCGGGGAGCTCGTCCACCAGCTTGATGGCCGCCTCGATCTCCTCCGGGGCGAGGTCGTCGACGAACTTCTTCGTCAGCGGGGCCGCCTGCTCGAGCATCGGCCGGTAGAGGTCGAGCAGCTCCTGCGCGTGGCGGCTCGTCGCCGCGGCGGAGGTCATCACCTCGTCGGCGCCGCCGGTGATCGTCCGGGCGGACTCGACGACGTCGGCGGCTCCGCCGGTGACCCGGCCGGCCTGGGTGACGACGCCGTCGGCGCCCGTCGTGATGGAGCGGGCGGACTCGACGACCTCGGACGCCCCGGTGGTGATGCCGCGCGCCTCGCCGATCACGCCCTCGATCTCGCCGACGATGCCGTCCGCGCGGTCGACCAGGCCGTCCACCCGCCCGGCGATCCCGTCGAGCGTCGTCAGCAGCCGTGTGACCTCGTCGAGCAGCGTCGCCACCCGCCCGGGCAGCCGGACGCCCACCTCGACCGTCGCGGCGGTCCAGGAGAGGACCTCGGCGGGCGTGGGGACGGCCAGCGGGCCGAGTCGCACGAGTGGCATGCCTCCCAGTGTTCCCCGGTGGGCAGTGACCCGCGGATGGCCGGTGGCGGACGGGCAGGGCGAGCGGCGGGGCCGGCTCAGCGGCCGGACAGCATCAACATCGCGTACGCCGCGATCGACTGGGCGTCGGTGATCTCGCCCGCGCGCACCATGTCCTCGAACTCCGCGCGGCTGACCCACGCGGCGCGCATGTCGGCCTCGGTGTCCTCGCGGTCCGGCTCACCCACGGTGAGGTCGGTGGCCAGGAAGGCCCGTCCCCGCTGCGAGGACAGCCCCGGGGCGACGTCGAGCAGGCCGAGCGGCAGCCAGCGCGCCGCGGCCAGGCCGGTCTCTTCCCGCAGTTCGCGCGCGGCCAGCTCGCCCGGCTCCATCACGGCGCGGTCCGGGGCCGTGCCCTGCGGGAACTCCCAGCGGCGCAGGCCGAGCGGGTACCGGAACTGCTCGACCATCATCATCCGCGCCGCGGGCCCCGAGCCGTCCATCGCGATGACGAGCGCGTAGTGCGGCTTGTCCACGACGCCGTAGAGGCCTTCGCCGCCGTCGGGGCGTCGGAAGGTGTCCTCACGCACCGTCATCCAGGAGTTCTCGTACACCGGGCGGCTCGAGAGTGTGTCCACGCCATCGATCATGCCCGCGGTGTCCGACTCCGCCGCCCGGGCTACGCCGGCCCTTGCTACGCTGCGCCGCAAGCAGGGCGATACCGGTCACCGCGGAACGGGAGCACGGCAGAGCACATGGTTAGCACGATCCTCGCTGAGGTCTTCGCATTCCTGATCATCCTGTACGTGCTGTACCGCTACGTCCTCCCACCGCTGAAGTCGATGACCGACAAGCGGGCGCAGGAGATCGAGCAGCAGGTCGAGGACTCCCGCAAGGCGCGCGAGCGGCTGGACCAGGCCGAGGCCGCGTACCGCGAGGCCGTGGAGAACGCCCAGAACGACGCCGCGCGCATCCGTGACGACGCCCGGGCCGACGCGCAGCGCATCGCCGACGAGATGCGCCAGAAGGCCGAGGAAGAGATCGAGCGCCTGCGCCGCCGCGGCGAGGAGCAGCTCGAGAACGCCCGCTCCCAGGTCGTGCGCGAGCTGAAGACCGAGCTCGGGGGGCACTCCACCGAGCTCGCGGGCCGGCTGGTGCGCCAGGAGCTGCAGTCCGACCAGGCGAAGAAGGCCTCGGTCGACTCCTTCCTCGACGAGCTGAACCGGTCGGCGTCGCGGAACTGATCTCCGCCCCGTGCGACTCGTCATCGCCCGCTGCACGGTCGACTACGCGGGCCGCCTGACCGCGCACCTGCCCAGCGCGATCCGCCTCCTCCTGGTGAAGGCGGACGGCTCGGTGAGCGTCCACGCGGACGACCGGGCCTACAAGCCGCTGAACTGGATGAGCCCGCCCTGCTGGCTCACCGAGGAGTCCGGGGCGAGCGGAGCGACGGGGGACGCGCAAGGGGCGAGCGCAGCGACGGGGGACGTGCAAGGGGCGAGCGCAGCGACGGGGGACGTGCAAGGGGCGAGCGGAGCGACGGGGGACGCGCAGGACGATGCGCAGAGCGTGTGGACGGTCCGCAACAAGGCCGACGAGACGCTGACGATCACCCTCGAGGAGATCCAGCACGACTCGCAGCACGAGCTCGGCGTCGACCCCGGACTGGTGAAGGACGGCGTCGAGGCCCACCTCCAGGAACTGCTCGCCGAGCACGTGCACACGCTCGGGGACGGCTGGAGCCTCGTGCGGCGCGAGTACCCGACCGCGATCGGGCCGGTGGACCTGCTCTGCCGCGACGACTCGGGCAGCTCGGTCGCCGTCGAGATCAAGCGCCGCGGCGACATCGACGGCGTCGAGCAGCTCACCCGCTACCTCGAACTGCTCAACCGCGACCCGCTGCTCGCCCCGGTCGCGGGCATCTTCGCCGCACAGCAGATCAAGCCCCAGGCCCGGGTGCTCGCGACCGACCGCGGCATCCGCTGCGTCACGCTCGACTACGACGCGCTGCGCGGGATCGAGTCGGACGAGTTCCGGCTGTTCTGAGTGCCAGAAACGTCGCGTTGCAGACACTGGGTGTCCGAGAATCGTCGTTGATCATGCGCCTCCCCCCGATCCGCCGGACCCCCAAGCGGCGCGTCCTGCCCGCCGAGGTCGACGGCGAGTGCGTGTTCTGCCGGATCGTGGCGGGCACGGCCGAGCGGAGCCTGCTCGCCGAGGACGACGACGCCGTCGCGTTCCTCGACGTGCAGCCCGCGGTCACCGGCCATGCGCTCGTCGTCCCGCGCCGCCACGCCGTCGGGCTCGCCGACCTGACGCCTGCGGAGGGCGCGGCGGTGTGGGAGCTGGGCCGCCGGGTGGCCGCGGGTGCGCGTGCCGCGGGCCTCGCGGAGGCCGTGAACCTCTTCCTGGCCGACGGTGCCGCCGCGGGCCAGGAGGTGTGGCACGCCCATCTGCACGTGCTGCCCCGCACGCCCGGGGACGGCCTGCGGCTCGACGGAGCGTTCCGGCCGATGGAGCGGGGTGCCCTGGACGCGGTCGCGGAACGGTTGCGGGCGTCGCTCCCTCTCGCGAACTAGGTGTACCCACCGGTAACGTCCATCGGTATGACGACCACGGCACCGAAGCCCGCGAGCACCGGCCCCGCGGCTCCGTCGGACACCTTCGACTCCCTCGACCCGCGCGACGGCTCCGTCGTCGCCACCCACCCGCGACACACCTCGGAGCAGGTCGAGGCGGTCGTGGCCCGGGCGCGCGCCGCCGCGGGCTGGTGGGCCGACCTCGGCTTCGACGAGCGCCGCACGCGGCTCGCGGCCTGGCGCAAGCTGCTCATCACGCGCACCGACGAGCTCGCCGCCCTGGTCAGCCACGAGACGGGCAAGCCGCTCGACGACGCCCGGATCGAGGTCGTCCTCGTCATCGACCACCTGCACTGGGCCGGTAAGCACGCCAAGGCCGCACTGGGCCGCAGGCGGGCCGAGGCGGGCGCGCTCATGGTCAACCACACCGCGACCGTCGAGTACCGGCCGCTGGGCGTCATCGGTGTGCTCGGGCCCTGGAACTACCCGGTCTTCACGCCGATGGGCTCGATCGTCTACGCGCTCGCCGCGGGCAACGCGATCGTCTTCAAGCCCTCCGAGCTGACGCCGACCGTCGGGCGCTGGCTCGTCGACACCTTCGCCGAGGTGCTGCGCCGGACCGACCCGGGCTGGGACGACGCGGGCCACGTGTTCGGCCTCGTCACGGGCGAGGGGGAGACCGGCGCCGCGCTGTGCCGCGCGGGCGTGGACAAGGTCGCGTTCACCGGCTCGACCGCCACGGCGAAGAAGGTCATGGCGACGTGCGCCGAGTCGCTCACCCCGGTCCTCGTCGAGTGCGGGGGCAAGGACGCCCTGCTCGTGGACCACGATGCGGACCTCGACGACGCCGCGGCCGCCGCGGTGTGGGGCGCGATGTCCAACGCAGGCCAGACCTGTGTCGGGGTGGAGCGGGTCTACGTCGTCGACTCGGTGGCCGAGGCCTTCCTCGACAAGGTGGCCCAGCGGGCGGCGACGGTGCGCCCGGGCGGCGAGCCACGCTCGGTCTACGGCCCGATCACCATGCCGAGCCAGTTGGGGATCATCTCCGCCCAGATCGACGACGCCCTCGCCCGCGGCGGACGGGCCGTCGTCGGGGGACCCGGCTCGGTGCGCCCCCCGTACGTCGACCCCGTGGTGCTCGCCGACGTCCCCGAGGACTCGACGGCGGTCACCGACGAGACGTTCGGCCCGACGGTCGTCGTCAACCGCGTCCGCGACATCGACGAGGCGGTGGAGCGCGCCAACGCCTCCCGCTACGGGCTCGGCGGCTCGGTGTTCGCCAAGCGGCGGGGCTACGAGATCGCCCGGCGGATGCGCTGCGGGATGGTCTCGGTCAACGGTGTCATCGCGTTCGCCGCCATGCCCTCGCTGCCCTTCGGCGGCGTCGGCGACTCCGGGTTCGGACGCATCCACGGCCGCGACGGTCTCCGGGAGTTCACCCGTCCCCTCGCGGTCTCCGAGCGCCGGTTCAAGAGCATCAACGTCATGACGTTCGAGCGGCCCGGCTGGGTCGTGAAGGCCATGACGGTGCTGGCGGGTCTGATCTACCGACGGAACCGGTAAAGCTGCCCGGAGGGGTGCATCACGGGGCCGGGTCGAGGGGTACGGCCGGTCGGACCCGCATGACAGGATCGCCCGAATCAGGTCCCCTCAGGACCTGGGTGTCGACGAAGGGACTGTGGACGTGGCTCGCGAGTTCGCCCGGGTGGGTGTTGTCGGTCTGGGCACGATGGGTGCGGGCATCGTCGAGGTGTTCGCCCGCGCGGGCGTCGAGGTCGTCGCGGTGGAGGTGGACCAGACCGCGGCAGCCCACGGCAAGGAGCACATCGACTCCTCCACGTCCCGGGCGGTGTCGCGCGGCAAGCTCGCCGAGGACGACCGCGCCGCGCTGCTCGAGCGCGTGCGGGTCTCGACGGACCTGGCCGACCTCGCGGACGTCGACCTCGTCGTCGAGGCCGTGCCCGAGCGCATGGAGCTCAAGGCCGCCGTCTTCACGGCCCTCGACAAGGTCTGCGGACCCGACACGATCTTCGCGTCGAACACCTCGTCGCTCTCGATCACCGAGCTGTCGGTGCGCACCGAGCGCCCCAGCCGGGTCGTCGGGATGCACTTCTTCAACCCGGCCCCGGTCCAGGCACTGGTCGAGCTGGTGCGCACCGTCGTCACCGAGCCCACCGTCGTCGAGGACGTCCGGGCCCTCGCCGAGCGCCTCGGCAAGTCGCCGGTGGTCTGCGGCGACCGCGCGGGCTTCATCGCCAACCAGCTGCTGTTCACGTACCTCAACCAGGCCGTGGGCATGTTCGAGTCGCACTACGCCGGCCGCGAGGACCTCGACGCCGCGATGAAGTACGGCTGCGGCTACCCGATGGGCCCGCTGGCGCTCATGGACCTCATCGGCCTGGACACGGCCTACGAGATCCTCGAGGAGATGTACCGGCAGTCGCGCAACCAGCGTCACGCGCCCGCCCCGATCCTCAAGCAGATGATCACGGCGGGTCTGCTCGGCCGGAAGACCGGGCGCGGCTTCTACACCTACGCCGAGCCGGGTTCCTCCGAGGTCGTGGCCGACGGCCTCACCCCGCCCCCGCCCGGGTCCGACGACGCGGCGCTGCGCCCGATCAGCCGCGTCGGCGTGGTCGGCACCGGCACCATGGCCACCGGCATCGCCGAGGTCTTCGCCAAGGCCGGATACGACGTCGTCGTGCGCGGCCGCTCGGAGTCCAAGGGCGACGGCGCCGTCGCGGCCGTGCGCAAGTCGCTCGAGAAGGCCGTCGTCAAGGGCAAGCTCTCCGAACAGGCCCGGGACGAGACGCTCGGGCACATCTCGACGACGGTGGACTTCTCCGGCCTGGCCGAGTGCGACCTCGTCGTCGAGGCCATCGCCGAGGATCTCGGGGTCAAGCAGGCCGCGTTCTCGGCCCTCGACGAGGTCTGCAAGCCCGGCACGATCCTCGCGACGACGACCTCGTCGCTGCCGGTCGTGGAGTGTGCCGCCGCGACCTCGCGCCCCGCGGACGTCGTCGGCATGCACTTCTTCAACCCGGCCTCGGTCATGAAGCTGGTCGAGATCGTCAGCCCGATCACCACGGCGCCGGAGGTCACGGCCACCGTCCGGGACGTCTGCTCGCGGATCAAGAAGAACCCGGTGCTCTGCGGGGACCGCGCGGGCTTCATCGTCAACGCGCTGCTCTTCCCCTACCTCAACGACTCGGTGTCGATGCTCGAGGCGCACTACGCCACCGTCGACGACATCGACTCGGCCATGAAGAACGGCTGCGGTCTGCCCATGGGACCGTTCGCGCTGCTCGACGTGGTGGGCCTGGACGTCTCGCTCGCGATCGAGCGCTCGCTCTACCAGGAGTTCCGGGTGCCGGGCTTCGCCGCCGCCCCGCTCCTGGAGCACCTGGTCACGGCCGGGCGGCTCGGGCGCAAGACCGGCCACGGGTTCAGGGACTACAGCTGACGCCTGGTGAGCGGATGTCGCCGTCGCGGCGACGACACCCGCTCACCCGGGCTGCGCCTCATGGCACGCCGCAACCGACGGGCAGCGGGCGGGGAACCCCGCCCGCTGTTCGGCGGTGCCCTGTCCTACGTCGAGCGGGCCGGCCGCCGGTGGGCGGTGCGCTCGATCAGCGGGTCGGCGGCGACGAAGACCTACCGCTGCCCGGGCTGCGACCACGAGATCCGACCCGGCACGTCGCACGTCGTGGTGTGGCCGACGGACGGCCCCGGCGGCGGGGGCGACGAGCGGCGCCACTGGCACAGCGGCTGCTGGCGCCGGTGACACGCCCGAGCCGGCCTCAGGAGGACGAGGCGGCCGCGCTGCGGGTGTCGTAGGAGCCGCGGGCGCCGCCTGCGGGCTGGTCGTAGTCGTCGTCGGGGTGGCCGCCGTTCTGGTGACCGCCCTGCTGGTGGCCACCGTCCCGGTAGCGGCCGTCCGGCTCGGTGTCCCGGGTCGACTCCGGCCCGGTGTCCCGGGTCGCCGGGCCCGGGGCGTGCACCGGGCGCGTCTCGTCGGACGAGTCCTCGGGGAAGGAGTCCAGGCCGGGCAGCCCGGCGAGCGACTCGCGCAGCGTGGCCAGCTGGTCGGTCACCCGGGTGCGCAGGCGGCGGGTCTCGGCCACCTCGGCGTCGGCCTCGCTGAGCCGTCGGTGGGACTCGTCGGCGGCCTCGCGCAGCTGGGTCTCCGCCCGGGAGCGGGCGTCGGCCTCGCTGCGGGCGAGTACGCGCATGGACTCCGTGCGCCGCGAGGCCATCGCGATCTCGAAGTCCTCCTCGATCTGGACCCGCCGGGCCCGGGACTCCTCGTCCAGGTGGCGGCGCTCGGCCTCCGCCTCGGAACGGACGCGGACGGCCTCGGCGCGCGCGGACTCCATCAGCGTGTGGTGCTCGGCCTCCATCTCGGCGCGCCTGCGCTCGTTGTCCTCGACCCCGGAGTCGTACCGGGTGCGGACCTGGGCGGCCTCGGCCTGAGCGGCCTCGTGCATCTCCTGAGCCTGGCGGCGGGCCTCCTCGAGCATGCCGCGGGCCTGCTCGTCGGCCTCGGCGACGGTCCGGTGCGCGTGCTCGTCGGCCTGCTCGACGGTGCGGCGCCCGTGCTCGTCGGCCTGCTCGACGGTGCGGCGGGCGCGCTCGTCGGCCTCCTCACGGGTGCGGCGGGCGGCCTGCTCGGCGCTGGAGCGCATCTCCCGGGCCTCGTCCTGCGCGAGCCGGAGCATCCGCTGCAGGCGCTCGGAGAGGCCCTCCATGGAGTCCGGGGGCGCGGCCAGCCGGTCGATCTGCGCGCGGAGCTCCTCCACGTGGGACCGCGTCCGGTCGAGCGCGCGGGCGAGCTCCGAGGCCTGGGCCACGGCCGCGTCCCGGTCCGCGGTGAGGATGCGCAGGTCGGCCTCGACGCGGTCGAGGTGCTCCTCGACCTGGCCACGGTCGTACCCGCGGCGGACCACGTCGAACCCGGTGCCCAGAGGCAGCAGGTCACGCTCTCCCGACGGCATCGGCCCAGGTTACTAGGGCTGTGTGCGACACGGCCACGGACGGGTGACGGACACGCCGTCGGCGGACCGATCGCTCCCGGTCACGCCGGTGGTGAGTCCGCTCACCCGCCGTCGAGAACCCCACGGACGACGAACGGCCCGCCGGTCACTGACGCGAGTGACCGACGAGCCGTCCGTGACGTCGGGGAGGACGCGGGCTACTCGCCGCGGAAGCGGTTGATCTCCTGGAGGTACCGCTGGCGCAGCTCCGGGTTGGTCACGCCGAGGCCCTCCTCCGGGGCGAGGCACAGCACCCCGACCTTGCCCTGGTGGCTGTTGTGGTGGACGTCGTTGGCCGCCTCACCGGTCTCCTCGAGCGCGTAGGTCTTCGAGACCGTGGGGTGGATCTTCCCCTGGGCCACCAGGCGGTTCGCCAGGTAGGCCTCCTTGTAGTTCGCGAAGTGCGAGCCGATGATCCGCTTGAGGTTCATCCACAGGTAGCGGTTGTCGTACTGGTGCATGAACCCCGACGTCGAGGCGCAGGTGACGATCGTGCCGCCGCGCTTGGCGACGTAGACCGAGGCGCCGAACGTCTCGCGGCCCGGGTGCTCGAAGACGATGTCGGGGTCGTCGCCGCCGGTCAGCTCACGGATCTTCGAGCCGAACCGCTTCCACTCGCGCGGGTCCTGGGTCTCGGGGTCGGACCAGAACTTGTAGCCCTCGGCGGAGCGGTCGATGATCAGCTCGGCGCCCATCTTGCGGCAGAGCTCGGCCTTCTCCGGCGAGGAGACCACGCAGACCGGCGTGGCGCCGCCGTTGAGCGCGAACTGGGTGGCGTAGGAGCCCAGCCCACCCGAGGCGCCCCAGATGAGCACGACGTCGCCCTGGGTCATGTTCGCGCCGTTGTGGCTCACGAGCTGGCGGTAGGCCGTCGAGTTCACGAGCCCCGGGGAAGCCGCCTCCTCCCAGGTGAGGTGCTCCGGCTTGGGCATGAGCTGGTTGGTCTTGACCAGCGCCATGTCGGCCAGGCCGCCGAAGTTGGTCTCGAAGCCCCAGATGCGCTGCTCGGGGTCCATCATCGTGTCGTCGTGCCCGTCGGGGCTCTCCAGCTCCACCGAGAGGCAGTGCGCCACGACCTTGTCGCCCGGCTTCCACATCTGGACGCCCGCGCCGACCCGGACGACGACGCCGGACAGGTCCGAGCCCACCACGTGGTAGGGCAGGTCGTGGCGCTTCGCGAGCTCGGAGATACGCCCGTAGCGCTTGAGGAAGCCGAACGTGGACACCGGTTCGAAGATCGATGTCCACACGGTGTTGTAGTTGATGGCGCTCGCCATCACGGCCACGATGGCCTCGCCCGCGGCCGGCTCGGGGGTCGGCACCTCGTCGAGGTGCAGCGACTTGCGGGGATCCTTCTCCTTCGAGGACATCCCGGCGAACATCTCGGCCTCGTCGGCGTGGACCGTGATGCCCCGATAGGACTCGGGGACGGTGAGGCCCGGCATGGCGGACGTCTCGTCGGCGAGGATGGCGTCGCGGATCTCGTGCACGGTCAGAAGCCTCCGTGGGTGTCGGTTCGCCTGAAGGCTACCGACGGGTAGGTCGAGCGGAAGAGGTGGCTGCGACGGGTCAGTGGCCGGTGGCCGCGGGCTGGACCAGTTCGACGAGCACGCCACCGGCGTCCTTGGGGTGGACGAAGTTCACGCGCGAGTCGGCGGTACCGCGGCGTGCGTCCTCGTAGAGCAGGCGCACGCCCTTCTCGCGCAACGCCGTCGCCGCGGCCTCCACGTCGGTGACCCGGTAGGCGACCTGCTGCAGGCCGGGGCCGTTGCGGTCGATGAACTTCGCGATGGTCGAGGACTCGTGCAGCGGGGCGAGCAGCTGGACCGCGGTCCCGGACGGGTCGTCCGGCGCGTGCAGCATCGCCTCCCGGACGCCCTGGTCCTCGTTGGTCTCGGTGTGGGTGGCCTCGAGCCCGAGCGTCTGCGCGTACCAGTCGATGGCCGCGTCGAGGTCGGGAACGGCGATCCCGACGTGGTCCACGGCCACGATGCCGACGCTCACGTCCACCAGTGCAGTCATGCTTGGGAATGTAAGCGACTGAATCGAGAAGTACAGCAGGTGACGGCCACCACCCCGACCTCCCATCGGGTGACCCCCTCCGACCGGTCCGGGGGTCGGGGCCGGGATGCCAGGATCGGCGGAATGGCAGCCCTGCGCACGGATCTCGACGACCTCGTCGCGCGCGCCCGGGACGGGTCCCCCCGCGCCGTGGCGCAGCTGATCTCCCTGGTGGAGGACGCGGGTCCACTCGTCCGCGACCTCGCGGCCGCCCTCGCTCCCCACAGCGGCCACGCGGTCGTCGTCGGGCTCACCGGGTCGCCGGGGGTCGGGAAGTCGACGACGACGTCCGCGCTCGTCAGCGCCCTGCGCGCGGACGACCGTCGCGTGGGCGTGCTCGCCGTCGATCCCAGCTCGCCCTTCTCCGGGGGCGCTTTGCTCGGTGACCGGGTCCGGATGAGCGAGCACGCCACCGACCCCGGCGTGTTCATCCGCTCGATGGCCACCCGCGGCCACCTCGGCGGGCTCACGGCCGCGGCACCGCAGGCGCTGCGCGTGCTCGACGCGGCCGGATGCGACGTCGTGCTCGTGGAGACCGTGGGGGTCGGGCAGTCCGAGATCGAGGTCGTCGCGCTCGCCGACACCACCGTGGTGCTGCTCGCGCCGGGGATGGGCGACGGCATCCAGGCGGCGAAGGCGGGCGTGCTGGAGATCGCCGACATCTTCTGCGTCAACAAGGCCGACCGTGAGGGGGCCGACGCCACGGTGCGCGAGGTGCAGAACGCGATGGCCATGGCGCGCCGCGAGAGCGGGCCCGGGTGGCGGACGCCGGTGGTGCGCACGGTCGCCTCAGCAGGTCAGGGCGTCGACGACCTGCTGGCCGCGATCGACTCCCACCGCGACTGGATGGTCTCCCAGGGCCGGGCCGACGAGGGCAGGCGGCGCCGGGCCCGGGCCGAGATCGAGGCGATCGCGCTCGCCGACCTGCGCGCGCAGCTCCGGGCGGTGTCCGGGTCGGCGGCCCTGGACGCCCTCGCCGGCGAGGTGGCGGGCGGCGGGCTCGATCCGTTCGCCGCCGCGGACCGGCTGCGGGAGGCCGCTGTCGACGAGAGTTGACTCATCGCGTGTCGTTGCGGCGATGACGATAGGTGAGTGGGTAGCGTCGACACCCGGTGAGGGGGGTCGGCGATGATGTGCTGGTGGGTGGTCGGGGCGCTGGCGCTCCTGCAGGGGGTCGGTCTCGCCGGCCGGGTCCGACGCCGCAGTCGGGATCGCGGCGCGCACCGCGGGCGCGGGAACGGCGCCATGCGGAACTGGCCGGGGGACCGGCCGGACCGGGATTCCTGAGCGGGAGCCCTAGTGGACGCCGACCGTCGGCAGGGCGTCGACGAGCCAGGGGATGACGATGGTGACGGTCGGGACGACGACGAGGGCGACGGCGGCGAGGTAGGTCCCGACGGAGAGGGCCCGCCCGCCCTGCACGTGGGCGCGGATGCGGTCGCGTCGGAGCAGGACATCGTCGTGCTCGCTACCCGCTCGCGCGCGCGAGGCGAAGGCGTCGAGCGCCCCGGCCATCGCGTCGTCGCCGTGGCGGCGCCGCCCGGCGTCGTCGGCGAGCATCTCGAGCAGCAGGGCCACCGCGTCCCGGGCCTCGCGGCTGCGGGCCACGACGGGGAAGGCCTGGTGCAGGGCGGTGAAGCCCTCGCGGACCAGGTCGTGGCGGGCGTCGAGGTGGGCCTGCTCGTGGGAGATGACCGCGCTGAGCTCCTCGGCGTGCAGCGCGTCCAGCGCCGCCCCGGTGACAACGACGCGCCCCTCGCGCCCGACGCGGCCCGGCACGCAGTAGGCGAAGGGCACGGCGCCGTCGAGCACCCGCAGCACGGTGCCCGCCCGCAGCGAGCCGACGGCGTCGTTCTCCTCGGCGCGCGCGATCAGGTCGACCATGTCCCGGTGGCGGGTGCGACGCATCCGGGTCCGCACGGCGAGCAGGACCAGCACGCCCAGCAGGCGCGCGACGATGAGCCCCGCGAGCACCGCGGCCACCCCGACGGCGATCACCAGCGGGAGCCCGGTGCGTTCCTGGGGGTGGGTGAGGACGCGCAGCAGGGCCTCGGGGGCGGCGAGGGCACTGCCGACCGCGGCGAGCACGGCGGCCACCGCGACGGCCTGCCAGAGGACGATCGCGGCCCGCGGGACGGCACGGGGCCACCGGGCGCGCGCGAGCAGGGCAGGCACGGGCCCGGCGAGCACGAGGGCGAGCCCCGTCAACCACACCGACGCCATGACAGGTCAGTGTGGCGGGCTGGTGGCCCTTCTCACGAGTCGGGTGATCGCGGCATTCCGTGCGGCGGGGTGTCCAGCGCCCGGCGCAGCGCGTCGGCCTCCTCGGGGCCGACGCGGTCGACGAACGCCACCAGGGCCGCCGTGCGGTCCCCGCCGACGTCCCCGAGCGCGTCGAGCATGACCTCGGCGGCCATCTGTCCACGGCTCGAGGCGGCGGCGTAGCGGTAGGCCTTGCCGTCGCGCTCCTGGCGGACCAGGCCCTTCTTGGCCAGCCGCCCCAGCACCGTCATCACGGTGGTGTAGGCGAGCTCGCGTTCCAACCGATCGTGCACGTCCCGCACGGTGAGCGACCCATCGGCCGACCACAGCTGGGCCATGACGGCGCGTTCGAGCTCTCCGAGGGCCACAGTGGTGAGTGTACCCAGCGACACCGTGTGTCAACGACCAATGTCGTACTACGCTTCGTCGTAGGTACTACGAAGTGTCGTAGATCCTTCCGCGCGAAGGGAGTCGCGTCGTGACCGCACTGGAGCTCTCACGACTGCAGTTCGCGGTCGTCACCGTCTACCACTATCTGTTCGTCCCCCTGTCGATCTCGCTCTCGGCGCTCACGGCAGGCCTGCAGACCGTGTGGTGGCGGACCGGTGACCCGCGCCACGGGCGGGCCACGATGCTCGTCGGGAAGCTGCTGATGGCGACCTTCGCCGTCGGGGTCGTCACGGGTCTGGTCCAGGAGTTCCAGTTCGGGCTCTCCTGGTCGGCGTTCGCGCAGTACTACGGCGACGTCTTCGGGCCCACGCTCGCGATCGAGGGGATGCTCGCGTTCTTCCTCGAGGCGACCTTCCTCGGACTGTGGTGGTTCGGCCGGGACCGGCTGCGCCCGGGGCTGCACCTCGCGACGATCTGGGTGGTCGCGATCGGCACGCTGATCTCGGCGTACGTGATCCTCGCGGCCAACGCGTTCATGCAGCACCCGGTCGGCGTGACCCTCGACCCGACGACGGGACGGGCCCGGCTGGGCAGCTTCGGCGCGCTGATGAGCAACGAGGTCGTGGTCGCGGCGTTCCCGCACACCATCGCCGGGGCGTTCATGGCCGGCGGGGCGCTGCTGCTGGCCCTCGGGGTGTGGCGGCGCTGGGGGAGGGCCACGTCCTCGCCCGCCGACGACGCGCCCACCTGGCGGCTGCTCGCCCGGGTCGGGGCGTGGACCACGCTGGCCGGCGGCGTCGCCGTCGCGCTCACCGGCGACCTGCTCGGCAAGGTCATGACCGAGGTCCAGCCGATGAAGATGGCCGCGGCCGAGGCGCTCTACGAGACGACCGACCACGCGCCGTTCTCGCTGTTCGCCGTCCAGCTGCCCGGCCAGGAGCAGCCGTGGTCGCTCGACGTCCCGTGGCTGCTGAGCTTCCTGGCCACCGGTGACCCGACCGCGACCGTCCAGGGCATCGACGACCTGCAGGCGCAGTACGCGACGCAGTTCGGCGCGGGGAACTACACGCCCTGGATCCCGGTCGCCTACTGGACCTTCCGCCTGATGATCGGGTTCGGGGTACTGGCGACGGTCGTCGCGGCCTGGCTTCTCTGGCGCACCCGGCGGGGCCGGGACCTGGAGCCGACCGGGCGCGGCTGGTTCCCGTTCGCCGACCGGTGGCTGATGCGCTTCCTCCCGGTGATCCCGGCGCTCCCCGCGGCCGCCGCGACGTTCGGGTGGCTGTTCACCGAGACCGCGCGCCAGCCGTGGCTGGTCTTCGGGCTCTTCCGCACCACCGACGGCGTCTCGCCCACGCTCACGCCCCTCGAGCTCTGGGCCTCGCTCGCCGGGTTCGCGCTGGTCTACGGGGTGCTCGCCGTGGTCTGGGTGCGGCTGGTCCTGCACGTCTCCCGCGGCGACCTCGTCGACCTGCACCCGCAGCCCGACGGCGCGCCGAACGGCCCGGACGACGCCCTGCTCGAGCCCAGCTACTGACACGGAGGCCGGTCATGGATCTCGCGATTCTCTGGTTCGCCCTCGTCGTCCTGTGCTGGGTGCTGTTCGCCGTCCTCGAGGGGTTCGACTTCGGCGTCGGGATGCTCGCCGGGATCGTCGGCCGCGACGAGCACGAGCGCGGCGCCGCCGTGCGGACGGTCGGCCCCGTCTGGGACGGCAACGAGGTGTGGTTGGTCGCCGCGATCGGCGTGACGTTCGCGGCCTTCCCCGACTGGTACGCGGCGCTGCTCTCGGGGCTCTACCTGCCGCTCGTGCTCGTGCTGCTCGCCCTCGCGGCGCGCGGCGTCGCCCTGGAGTTCCGCGGCAAGGTAGACACCGCCCAGTGGCGGCGCCGCTGCGACGTCGCGCTCGGCGTCTCGTCGCTGGTCTGTGCGGCGGGGTTCGGCGCGGTCATCGGGGTGGCGACGACGGGTCTCGCGCTCGGCCCCGGCGGGGCGGTCGCCTCCGGCGGCGGGGCGGGCGGGGCACTGGCCCGCTCGCTGTCCCCGCTGGCGTCCTGGCCCGCGGCGGCCGGCGCGCTGCTCGGGGTGCTCGCGGCGCTGCTGCAGGGCGCGGCCTTCCTGGGGCTGCGTACGACCGGTCCGGTGCGGGTCCGGGCCCGCCGGGTCGCCCTCGCGACGGCGGGCGTGACGGCCGTCGTCGTGGCGGTCCTGGCCGGGGTCGCCGCCCCGGTCGCGGCGCCCGTCGCGCTGCTCGCCGTCGTCGCCGGGGTCGCCGCGGCGCTCCGCCGGGAGGCGACGGCGTTCGCGGCGGCCTCGGTGGCGCTGCTGGCCGGTGTCGTCGCGGCGTTCGTCGCCCACGTCCCGGTGGTGCTGCCCTCGACGCTCGACCCGGCGTACTCGCTGACGATCGCCGGCGCGGCCGCGTCCCCGACGGCGCTGCAGGTCATCACGATCGGCGGGGTGATCATCCTGCCCGGGGTGATCGCGTACCAGGCCTTCTCGTACTGGGTGTTCCGGCGCCGCGTGGCCAGCGGGCGGGAGGTGTCGGCGTGAGTACGGGAGACGCAGCCCAGCGGAGCTCGACCACTGGAGGCGGAGGCGCAGCGGAGCGGAGCTCGACCGGTCCGCGGGGCCCCGTCGACGTGCGCCTGCTGCGGCTCGCGCGCCCCGCGCTACCGGGGGTGGCGGCCCAGGTCGTGCTCGGGACCCTCGGCGCGCTGGCGGACGCGGCGGCGCTGGTGGCGGCCGGGCTGCTGGTGGCCGGCCTGGTCGGGGGCACGGCGGTCGCCGGCACGGCGGTCGGCGGGACGACGGTCGCCGGTGTCACCACCCCGATCGCGGCGCTGGCCGCGGCCCTCGTCGTGCGGGCGCTCGTCGCGGTGGTCGCGCCGCGCGTGGCGGCCGGGACCGCGGGGCGCGTCGTCGAACCGCTGCGCGAGCGCCTGCTCGACGCGCGGGATCCCGACGCCGAGCGCCGTGACCCGGGCGGGCGGCTGCGGCGCGAGCTGGCCTCGGGCGGGATCGACGACCTGCGCGCGTGGTTCACCGCCTACCTCCCGGCGCTGGTGCTCGCGGTGGTGCTGCCGCCGCTGGTGCTGGTCGGGCTGCTGGTGGTCGATCCGTCGTCGGCGCTGGTCGTGCTGCTGACCCTGCCGCTGCTGCCGGTGTTCGCGGCGCTGGTCGGGTGGGCGACCCGGGCCCGCGCGGCCCGGCAGTGGGCGGCGGGCGAGCGACTGGCGGGCCACGTGCTCGACGTCGTCACCGGGCTGGCGACCCTGCGGGTGTTCGGCCGCGCGCGCCGTCAGGTCGACGAGGTGGCCCGGATCGGGGAGGCGCACCGGCGGGCCACCGGGTCGGTGCTGCGCACGGCGTTCCTGTCGACGACCGCGCTGGACCTGGTGGCGACGGTGTCGGTGGGCCTGGTCGCGGTGTCGGCCGGGCTGCGGGTGGTCGACGGCTCGCTGGGGCTCGGCCCCGCGCTCGTCGCGATCCTGCTCGCCCCGGAGGCCTACCGGCCGATCCGCGAGGTCGGGGCGCGGTTCCACGACACGGCCCGGGTCGCCGCGATCATGGACGGGATCCAGGTGAGCGGAATCGGTCGCCAGGACGACGACATCCGCTCACCCGGCGTCCGCGCGTCCGGTGTCCGCGTGCGCTACCCCGGGCGGCGCGGGGACGCGCTGCGCCTCGACCGCCTCGACGTCGCGCCCGGCGAGATGGTGGCGCTCGCCGGGGAGTCCGGCGCGGGCAAGACCACGCTGCTGCGGGTCCTGTCCGGTGCCGTCCGCGCGGACGCCGGCAGCGCCGCCGTCGGGGACCCGCTGTTCCTGCTCCCGCAGCGCCCGACGCTGCCGCACGCCCGGACCGTCGCCGCGGCGCTCTCGGACCGCGCCACGCCCCGCGCCCGGATGCTCGGTGTCCTGCACGCGCTCGACCTGCCGCTCGACCCGGACGACGCCCTCGCCGACGAGGGCACCTCGCTCAGCGCGGGCCAGCGCGAACGACTGGCGCTCGCCCGCGTCCTGCTCGCACTCGAGGACCACCCCGGCGCGACGGTGCTCCTCGACGAGCCCACCGCCCACCTCGACCCCGCCACCGAAGCCCGGGTGCTCCAACTGCTGCGCGCCGCCGCCGAGCGGGGTGCCGCCGTCCTGCTCGTCGCGCACCGCCCGGCCGCGCTGGCCGCGGCGGAGCGGGTCGTCACGCTCGCGCGCCCGCCCGCCGAGGTGGCCGACGGGCGTCGTCGAGCGGTCCCGGTGGCCGGCGATGCGCTCCGGCCGCCACCGGAACGCGCCGAGCGACGGGGCACGACGGCGGGCGGGGTCGCCCTCGGCGCCGCGGCGGTGCTCGCCGGCCTGCTGCTCACCGCCGCGTCGACGTGGCTCATCGTCCGCGCCGACGCCCGCCCGCCGGTGCTCACGCTCTCGATCGCCGTCGTGCTCGTGCGCGCCGCGGCGGTGCTGCGCCCGCTGCTGCGCCACCTCGAGCGGCTCGTGGTGCACGACGGCGCGCTCGCCCGGGTCGCGGGCTGGCGGCGCGCGCTGGTCGCCGTGCTCGCCGACCGGGTCCCGGGGGCGGTCGCGGGCCGCCGGGGCGAGCTGCTCGCCCGCGCGGTCGAGGACGTCGACACCCGGATCGACGGCCTGGTCCGCGGGCGGCAGCCGCTGCTGGTGGGTGCCGTCGTCCTGCCGGTCGTGCTGCTGGTGGCCTGGGCCGCGGTCCCGACGACGGTGCCCGCGCTGGCTGTCGGCCTCGGGCTGGCCGCCGTCGTCGTGCCCGCCCTCGCGGCCCACGGCGCCCGTCGCGACGGCCGTGCGCTCGACGCGGCGGGCGAGCGGTTGCGGGCGGCGGTCGTCGAGACCGTGGCCGCGCGGGAGGAGCTCGCCGCCCGCGACCGCGACGTGGTGCTCGCCGTCCCCCGCGCCCGCGCCGCCGAGCTGGACACGGCCCGCAGGCGCGCGGCAGGGCGCGAGGGGTGGCTCGACGGCGCCGCCCACCTGGGCCTCGCCGCCGCGACCCTCGGGGCCGCGCTCGCCGCCGTCGCGCTCGTCCCGGGGGCGTCGCCCGAGCTCGTCGGGATCGTCGTCCTCCTGCCGACCGCGCTGGCCGGGACGGTCCTCGCCCTGCCCGGCGCGGCGCGGGCCGTGGTGCGCGGCGGCGCGGCGCGGCGGCGGCTCGCGGCGCTCGGGACGACGCCCGTGCCCGCCGTCGAACCGGCCCGTCCACGCCCGCTGCCCGCCGGCAACGACCTGCGGATCCGGGGGCTCACGGCCGGCTGGGCGACCACCACGGTCGTGAACGGGATCGACCTGGACCTGCCCGCCGGGGCGCGGGTCGCGGTGACCGGGGCGTCGGGGTCGGGCAAGTCGACCCTCGCGGCGGTGCTCCTGCGCCTGCTCGACCCGGCCGCGGGCACCGTCGCCCTCGGCGGGATCCCGATCGCCGGGCTCGCCGGTGACGACGTCCGGCGCCGCGTCGGCCTGCTCGGCGACGCCGACCACGTCTTCACCGCGAGCGTCCGCGCGAACCTGCTGCTCGCCGCGCCCGACGCCGACGACGACCGGCTGCTGGCCGCCCTGCGCCGGGTCCGGCTCGGCGCCTGGGTCGCGGGGCTCGCGGAGGGTCTGGACACCGTCGTCGGCCCCGACAGCATCTCCGGGGGCGAACGGCGCCGCCTGGCCGCGGCGCGTCTCGTGCTCACCGACCCGGCCGTCGTCGTGCTCGACGAGCCCACCGAGGGCCTCGACGCGCAGACCGCCGAGGCGCTCATGGCGGACCTGCTGGACACCCGCGCGACGGTGCTGCTGCTGACCCACCGGCGGGAGGGTCTCGACCGGATGGATCAGGTGCTCGAGCTCGCCGACGGCCGGCTCGCCGAGCCGGCGGGCGCGGTCGCCGTCAGGTGAAGTCGCCCGCCGCCTGCCGGACCTTCGCGAGCAGCGACGTCAGCGACGCGACCTCGTCCTCGGAGAGTCCGACGAGCCCGAAGTCGATCGCCATCACCGACGCGGTCGCCTCCTCGCCGCGGCGGCGGCCCGCGTCGGTGATCTCGACGAGGGTGGTGCGCTTGTCGGTCGGGTGCGGGACGCGGCGCACCAGCTCGGCCGCCTCGAGACGGTCGACGATGTTGGTGATCGACGTCGGGTGCAGCTGCAGCCGCTGACCCATGAGGCTCATCGGGAGCGCGCCCGCCTTCGAGAAGCGCAGCAGGACCAGCGCCTCGTAGCGGGCGAAGGTCAGCTCGTGGGGGCGCAGTGCGGTGTCGACGGCCTGCTGAAGGATCTGCTGGACCCGGAACACGCTGGTCACGGCAGCCATCGAGTTCGACTCGCCGATCCTGGTCGACCAGATCTGCGCAGCCCGGTCGATCGGGTCGAACGGCAGTGGATCTGACGCGGGCATCAGGGCCGGAATCTAGCAGCGACCGGTGGCAGGCTGGGGCGATGATCGTCGCCTTCAGCGTTGCGCCGTCCGGGTCCGCACCGGACGCCCCCGACGGACCGGTGTCGGACTCGGTCGGCGACGCCGTCGCGGCCGCGGTCCGCGTGGTCCGCGAGTCCGGGCTGCCGCACGAGACGTCGTCCATGTTCACCTCGATCGAGGGCGAGTGGGACGAGGTGATGGACGTGGTCAAACGGGCCACCGAGGCGGTCGGCCGCTACGGCTCGCGCGTCTCGCTCGTGCTCAAGGCGGACATCCGGCCGGGGTGGACCGGGCAGCTGGCGGCGAAGGTGGACCGGGTCGAGCAGCACCTCGCCCGGGACCAGGACTGACGCGTTCTCCCGACCCTGGCAGGATTGAGCCCGTGGCACGACCCGATCCCCGCCAGCAGGCCGCGCAGGCCGCCATGTCCTCGGCGATGGCCGGAGCCGTCGACCTGTCCGGGCTCAAGGCCCGCGCCGAGCAACGCGGGTCCGCCCCGCCCGACGCGGGCCCCGGCGGGCCTGGACAGGCGCCCGTCGTCGAAGGCGCCCCCGCACCCGCCGGCGGGTACGTCATCGAGGTCACCGAGGACAACTTCCAGACCGAGGTCCTCGAGCGGTCGATGACGGTGCCGGTCGTCGTCGACCTGTGGGCCGAGTGGTGCCAGCCGTGCAAGCAGCTCTCGCCGACGCTCGAGAAGCTCGCGTCCGAGGGCGGCGGCGGCTGGATCCTCGCGAAGGTCGACGTCGACGCGAACCCGCGCATCGCCCAGATGTTCCAGGTGCAGTCGATCCCGACGGTGTACGTCGTGGTCGCGCAGCAGCCCGTCACGTCGTTCTCCGGCATCCAGCCCGAGCCGGAGCTGCGCTCCTGGATCGCGCAGATTCTCGACGCGCTCCGGGAGCGGATGCCGGGCATCGCCGAGGCGGAGGCCCGCGCCGGGCAGGACGGCGGCGAGGACGAGGGCGCCGAGCCGGTGCCGGAGCCGGAGGACCCCCGGTTCACCGCCGCCGAGGACGCCCTCGAGCGCGGTGACTACGACGCCGCCGTGTTCGCCTACGAGAACATCCTCGCCGAGGAGCCCGCGAACACCGAGGCCCAGGCCGCACTCGCCCAGGTCCGCTTCATGTCCCGGGCGGAGCAGGCCGACCCGTCGGCCGTGACGCGGGCCGACGCCGCGCCCGACGACGTCGACGCCCAGAAGGCGGCCGCCGACGCCGAGCTCGCCGGGGGTCAGGTCGAGGCGGCGTTCGACCGTCTCGTGAAGACCGTGCAGCGGACCGCCGGGGAGGACCGGGACACCGCCCGGGAGCACCTCGTCGGGCTGTTCGAGCTGTTCGCGGCGGACGACCCCCGGGTCACCGCCGCGCGTCGCGCGCTGGCCCGGGCCCTGTACTAGGGATCAGCCCAGGCAGCGCTTGGCGCCGCCGGTGACGCCGTTGCGGAAGTCCTCGATCCGCGCGTAGGCGCCACCGGGGGCGGTCGCGCCGTCCGTGCCGCGGGCGGCGGAGTCGTCGCGCTGCAGGAGGCCGACGGACTCGTCGAGGTCGCCGGGGGAGAGGCTGAAGCCGGTGCCCGGCGTCCCGACGTCGCCGGTGTAGGCGCCGGCCAGGCACAGCGCCGTCGTGCCCGCCTCGGCACCCGTCGTCGGACGGCCGATCGCGGCCATGGCCGCCAGCGCGTAGCGGGAGGCCAGCACCGTCCCGCTGGCGTAGTCACCGATGCCGTCGTGGATGCGGGAGAGCGCCCGGTCGTCCACCGCAAGCGTCGGAGGGGTGCCTGCGCAGAAATCGACCGCGTCCGAGCCGCAGCCCGTCGCGCCCTCGCGGATCGTGGGCGCCGTCCAGGTGCCGCCGCGCTGGCGGACGAGCCCGCCGAAGTAGCGGTCGAGGTCGGTGCCCATCGAGCGCAGCAGGTCGGGCAGCGGGAGGTTCCCGCCGCTCTGGGCGTCGGACAGGGTCGAGAACGACTCCTGGGTGAAGGTGCGGTTCTGCAGCGTCATGCCCGCGCAGGCCGCCGGCCCGCCGTCGAATCCCTCCTGGAACGACGAGACGCGGTCGAAGGCGTTGCCGTGCGCGCGGTCGTCTCCGGCGTCGGTACCGACCGGGTCCCGGAAGGTGATCAGCGCGTTCATTGCGGCGTCGATGCCCTGGTCGCCGGTGCGCAGGTCGGGCGTGGCGCCGTCGCGGACGGCGCGCAGGAAACCGCCCGCGTAGCAGTCGGCCTGCCCCTCGGAGAGGATCGTGGGCGCGCCGGAGCTCAGCCCGGCCGCCGTCGGGGAGGAACTCTCCAGGCGCTGCTGGACCGCGTGGCCGAACTCGTGGGCGATGACGACGATGACCGCGGAGTCGCCGAACTTCTGCCGCAGCACGGGCAACAGGGACGCCCGGTCGTAGGCGATGATGTCGGCGCGCGGGCAGTAGAACGCGTTGCCCTCGACCTCGGAGGCGGACTCGGTGCAGGGCGGCCCGGGACCCTCGCGCGAGGAGTCGACCGAGAAGTAGCCCTTCAATCCGGTGAAGCGCGCGCCGTTCGCGAGCTTCGGGAACTGACCGCCCCACCAGCCCTCGAGGTCGCGCAGGACGGCGGCGGCCAGGCGGTCGTCGTCGCCGCCGTCATTGCCCTTGACGAAGCCCGGATCGATGCCCGCGGTCACCGTCGGGGCCGCGAACGCCTGCCCGTCGACCGTCGCGGCGCACCCGGAGCCGAGCAGGGCCACGACGGCGCACACGACCGCCAGCGCCACCGTCCCCAGCCTCGCCCGCACCCGATCAGTGTGCGGCAGCGGCGCCGGGTGTGGGTGTCGAACGCGGTCACTCGGCCCGAGGATGTGGAGCTACTGACGTTGAACGTCAGCGACGCCGCATCGCTGACACCCGGGGTCACTCGGGCTCGTGCACCAACCAGAGCACCCCCGACGCGGGCAGCGTCATCTCCGCCGAGGCCGGGCGTCCGTGCGTCGCCACCGAGGCGGCGAACACCGACCCGAAGTTGCCCGCGCCGTCGCCGCCGTAGATCTCGGCGTCCGTGTTGACGACCTCGCGCCACCGGCCCGCGCGCGGCAGGCCGATGCGGTAGCGGTCGTGCACGATGCCGGCGAAGTTGGCCACGCACACCAGGTCGGGCCCGATGGACGCCCCCTGCGCGTCGACGGAGTGCCGGACGAACGAGAAGACGTTGCCGACCGCGTCGTTGGCGTCGATCCAGGAGAACCCGGCCGGGTCGGTGTCGGCGGTCCACAGGGCGGGGTGCTCGCGGTACGCGGCGTTGAGGTCGCCGACCAGCCGGGCGACGCCGCCGTGTAGCGGGTCGTCGAGCAGCTCCCAGTCCAGCGAGCGCTCCTCGGACCATTCGCGGACCTGGCCGAACTCCTGGCCCATGAACAGCAGCTGCTTGCCGGGGTGGGCCCACATGTAGGCCAGCAGCGCGCGCAGGCCCGCCGCCTTGCCGTGATCGCCGCGGCCCTGGTCGGGCATCCGCGTCCACAGCGAGCCCTTGCCGTGCACGACCTCGTCGTGGCTGAACGGCAGCACGTAGTTCTCCGACCAGGCGTAGGTCAGCGAGAACGTCATCTGGTTGTGGTGGTACCCCCGGTGCACCGGGTCGCGCATGGCGTAGTCGAGGGTGTCGTGCATCCACCCCATGTTCCACTTCATGCCGAACCCGAGGCCGCCGAGATGGGTGGGCCGGGTGACGCCGGGCCACGCCGTCGACTCCTCGGCGATCGTCACGACGCCGGGGTGGGCCTTGTAGACGGTGGCGTTGAACTCCTGGAGGAACGACACCGCCTCGAGGTTCTCGCGGCCGCCGTACCGGTTGGGCACCCAGCCGCCGTCGGAGCGCGAGTAGTCCAGGTAGAGCATCGAGGCGACCGCGTCCACGCGCAGGCCGTCGATGTGGAACTCCTCGAGCCAGTACAGGGCGTTGGCGACGAGGAAGTTCCGGACCTGGGAGCGCCCGAAGTCGAACACGAGCGTGCCCCAGTCGAGCTGCTCGCCGCGGCGCGGATCGCCGTGCTCGTAGCAGGGGGTCCCGTCGAAGCGGGCGAGCGCCCAGGCGTCACGGGGGAAGTGCGCGGGCACCCAGTCGACGATGACCCCGATGCCCGCGCGGTGCAGGGTGTCCACGAAGGCGCGGAAGTCGTCCGGGCTCCCGAAGCGCGAGGTCGGCGCGTAGTACGAGCTGACCTGGTAGCCCCAGGAGCCGCCGAACGGGTGCTCGGCGACCGGCAGCAGTTCGACGTGGGTGAAGCCCTGGGCGGTCAGGTACTCGACCAGCTCGTCGGCGAGGTCCGCGTAGTTCAGACCCTGGCGCCACGAGCCGACGTGCAGTTCGTAGACGCTCATCGGCTCGGCGTGGGGGGTCGAGCGCGCCCGCTTCGCCAGCCAGTCCGCGTCGGCCCACTCGTGGGTGGACGTGGTGACGACGGAGGCGGGGGTCGGGGGCAGGTCCGCGGCGAACGCCATCGGGTCGGCCTTGTCCAGCCAGCTCCCGTCGGCGGTGAGGATGCGGAACCCGTAGCGGGTCCCGACGCCGACCCCCGGCAGGAAGATCTCCCAGACCCCGGAGCCGAGCGCGCGCATCGGCGTCGCGACCCCGTCCCAGCTGCCGTGCTCGGGGGCCCAGTCGCCGACCACCCGCACGCCGCGGGCATTCGGCGCCCAGACCGTGAACGACGTGCCCTCGACCGGCCCGGAGGGAGTGGGCCAGCGCCGGAAGTGGGCGCCGAGCGCGTCCCAGAGCCGCTCGTGGCGTCCCTCGCCGATGAGGTGCAGGTCGACCGGGCCGAGCACGGGGGAGAACCGGTAGGGGTCGTCGATCAGGGTCTCGACCACCTCGCCGTGGGTGTCCCCGCCGGACTCGTCCGGAATCCATTCCCCGTCGCTCCGCTCGCCCCAGCCACGGCGGACGGCCAGCCGGTAGTGCGGCAGCGGCCCCGGCACGTTGCCGGCGAACACCCCGGCGGTCCCGACCGGAGCCAGCGGGTATCGACCCGCCGTCGGCCCCTGCTCGACGACGACGTCGACCGCGTCGGCGCCCGGCTGCAGCGCCCGGACGATGACGGTGCCGGGCGTGTCCGGCCTGCGGTGCGGACCGAGGACGCCGTGCGGGTCGCGGTGCGAGCCCTCGAGCAGCAGGTGACGGTCGAGTTCCCCGGGCGCGACCGGGAGTGCGCCCGTGGACGACGGCGGGGTGGATCGGGTCATCGGTGGTGCGACTCCGGGGTGCGAGGCTGGGACGGCGGGTCGACTACCCCGTCGATCGGGGTGTCCAACCGGACCGTTGCGTCAGGGGCTGTCGATGAGGCGCTCCATCGAGCGGAGCGGGATGGCCAGCCAGTTCGGCCGATTACGGGTCTCATAGAGCACCTCGTAGACGGCCTTGTCCAGCTCGTAGGCGCGCAGCACCGCGAGGTCCGCGCGCGGATCGGCTCCGGTGATCTCCGCGTAGCCGTCGCAGAACGCCGAGCGGTTGCGGTCGGCCCACTCCTGGGCGCGCCGCTGCAGGTAGCTCGGGGACTCGGCGCCCGGCTCCCACTCGGCCAGCTGGTGGAACGCGGCGTAGTCGAAGGACCGGAGCATCGCCGCCACGTCGCGCAGCGGGGAGTCCGGGCGCACGCGGTCGGCCAGCGAGCGCGACGGCTCGCCCTCGAAGTCGATGACGAGCCAGCCGCGCGGCGTGCGCAGCTCCTGGCCGAGGTGCAGGTCGCCGTGGATGCGGTGGACGAGCAGGCCGCCCTCGCCCGCGGACATGACGCCCTCGAGGACCGCCGTGATGGCCGCGCGGCGCTCGGCGACCTCGGGGACGGCCGCGGCGGCGTCCTCGAGGCGGGCGAGCATCCAGTCCGCGACGCCGCGCACCCCGGTCGCGTCGAGCCGGGCCGTCCCGAGCGCCCGGGCGAGCTCGGCGTGCACGCTGCCGACGGTGCGCCCCAGCCGTGTGGCCTCGCCGGCGAAGTCGCCGCCGACCTCGTCGGGACGCAGGTCGCCCTCGGCGAGCAGGTCGCGCACGCTGGTCAGGGCCATCGACCAGCCGTCGGCGGAGTTCGACGCGTAGTCCTGCAGCATCGCCACCGTCATGGGGGCGCCGCCCCCCTCGCCGTCGGGTAGCTCGCCCTCGATCGCCCCGAGCAGCGGCGCGACCTCGGCCGAGTGCTCCCGGCCCAGTGCGCGGTGCAGCTCCAGGTCGGGGTTGAGGCCCGGGGTGGCGCGGCGGAAGAGCTTCATGATGGCGCGCTCGCCGTAGATCACCGACGAGTTCGACTGCTCGCCCAGCAGTGGTCGTCCCGGCCCGACGATCGGGGCCTCGGTCTCCGGCTCGGGCACGAAGCGCAGCGACCCGACTTCTGTGTCCGAGACGATGAGCGACAGCAGCAGACGATTGATCTCGCCGTCCGCGAGGCCGTCGTAGACGGTCCGGCCGGCCACCGTGCCGATCACCGCGTGGTCGAGGTCGCCCGAGGTCTGGGGGCGGGAGCCGAGCAGCAGCTGGAAGCTCTCCTCCGGCCCGTCGTCGGTGAACCCGACGACGATCACCGCGTGCGTCACCGCGGGCACCGCGTCGGTCGGGGTGATGTCCTGGTGCCCGACCAGGCGCACCGCCGCGATCGTGCGGTCCTTGGCCGCGAACCAGCGCTGCTGGGGCAGCCAGCCGACCAGGGCCGGGAGCAGGGCCTCGAGCGCCGGCGCGGCGTCGGTCCGTGAGCCTCCGGGGCCTGTCATCACCGCTCCTGGGCCTGGTGGATGGAGAACCAGTAGAAACCGTGTCCCGGCAGCGTCAGCAGGTAGGGCAGCTCACCGATCGGGGGGAAAGGGACGCCGCCGGTCAGTTCGGTCGGCACCCAGCCCTTCCACGCGATGAGGTCGAGCTCCACCGGCTGGGGAAAGCGGGACATGTTGTTGACGCACAGGACGACGTCCCGGGTGCCCTCCTGGTCGACGAACTCGCGCACGTAGGCCAGCACCGAGGAGTTCGAACCCCCGAGCTCGTGGAAGTCGCCGAGCCCGAACGCCGTGTGCTGCTTCCTGATCTCGATCATCCTACGGTTCCAGTGCAAGAGGCTCGCGCTGGAGTTCGACTGGGCCTCGACGTTGACGGCCTGGTAGCCGTACACGGGGTCCATGACGATCGGCAGGTTGAGCCGGCCCGGGTCGCAGGTGGAGAAGCCGGCGTTGCGGTCGGGGGTCCACTGCATCGGGCTGCGCACGCCGTCGCGGTCGCCGAGCCAGATGTTGTCGCCCATCCCGATCTCGTCGCCGTAGTAGAGCACCGGCGATCCGGGCAGGGAGAGCAGCAGCGCGGTGAACAGTTCGAGCTGGTTGCGGTCGTTGTCGAGCAGCGGGGCCAGGCGCCGGCGGATACCGATGTTGGCCTTCATGCGCGGGTCCTTGGCGTACTCCGCGTACATGTAATCGCGCTCGTCGTCGGTGACCATCTCGAGCGTGAGCTCGTCGTGGTTGCGCAGGAAGATCCCCCACTGCGCGTTCTCCGGGATCTCCGGGGTCTGCGCGAGGATCTCCGAGATCGGGAACCGCGACTCGCGCCGCACCGCCATGAAGATGCGCGGCATCAGCGGGAAGTGGAACGCCATGTGGCACTCGTCCCCGCCGACCTCGGCCTCGCCGAAGTACTCCACGACGTCCGCAGGCCACTGGTTGGCCTCGGCGAGCAGGACCCGGCCCGGGTACTCGTCGTCGACCACCTTGCGCACCCGGCGCAGGAACGAGTGGGTCTCCGGGAGGTTCTCGCCGTTGGTGCCGTCGCGCTCGTAGAGGTAGGGCACCGCGTCGAGGCGGAAGCCGTCGATGCCGAGGTCCAACCAGAACCGCAGCGCGTCGATCATCGCCTCGCACACGGCGGGGTTGTCGAAGTTCAGGTCCGGCTGGTGGGAGAAGAAGCGGTGCCAGTAGAACTGCCCGCGGACCGAGTCGTAGGTCCAGTTGGACGACTCGGTGTCGACGAAGATGATCCGCGCCTCGGACCAGCGGGTGTCGTCGTCGGACCAGACGTAGAAGTCGCCGTACGGCCCGTCCGGGTCGCGCCGCGACTCCTGGAACCACATGTGCTGGTCGGACGTGTGGTTCATGACCAGATCGGTGATGACGCGCATGCCGCGCGCGTGCGCCTGGTCGAGGAACTCCACGAAGTCCTCGACGGTGCCGAACTCGCCGAGGACCTTGCGGTAGTCGCGGATGTCGTAGCCGCCGTCGCGCAGCGGCGAGTCGTAGAACGGCGGCAGCCAGAGGCAGTCGACCCCGAGCCACGCGAGGTAGTCCAGCTTGTCGGTCAGGCCCGGCAGGTCCC
Organism: Actinomycetospora sp.; assembly: GCF_036497245.1. Taxonomy (GTDB): domain Bacteria; phylum Actinomycetota; class Actinomycetes; order Mycobacteriales; family Pseudonocardiaceae; genus Actinomycetospora. The sequence goes on from NZ_DASXJS010000226.1 coordinate 52,003, forward strand.
CGAAGCCGTCACGGTTCGAGTCGGCGAACGCGCGGACCAGGACCTCGTAGAAGACGGCGCGCTTGTACCAGTCGTCGTCGACCGGGAGCTCACGTGCGCTGCGGAAGTCCCGCGACGAGGGCTCTGCGACGGCGTCGGGTGGCGGAGATTCCCGCGGCGCGGTGACGGTGCCGGTCATGCTCGTGTCGGGCGCGCCGGCGGTGCCCGTGCCGATCCCCTCGTTCATCAGGCGTCACGCTAGTGGTCAGCCCGTGCGCCGCGTTCCCCCGGTCCCGTTCTCGTCCGGGCTGTCGAGATCGCGTTCGTCGGCCTCCGCGACCTGCCCCTCGATGACGCGCCCGTGCCACGGATCCCCGTTCCCGGCGGCCGGACCCCAGGGGCCGTGGCCGCCCGGGGCGCCCGCGCCCACGACGGTGATCGTCGGGCCCATGCGGGCGCTCCCGGCACGCACCGCCCGGGCGGCCGCGCGGCGGGCGAGCACCCGCCGTACCGGCGGCACGAGCAGGATCAGGGCGGCCAGCGTGGAGAGCATGCCGGGCACGACGAGCAGCACGCCGGCGAGCGCGACGTACATCCCGCCTGCGACCTCCGCCTCGGCCGGACGCCCGGAGCGCGCCGCGCGCCCGAGGTCGGCCAGCGATCGGCGTCCCTCGTGCTTGAGGGCCCAGGCCCCGACGACCGCGGAGACGACGAGCAGTGCCAGCAGCCCGAGGAAACCGATCGACTGGCCCACCAGGATCAGGACCCAGATCTCGAGGGCGACGTACGCCAGCAGGGCGAGCAGGACGGGCACGGGGACCTCCAGGGTGTCTCTTCGGATTCAACGCACGGGCGCCCCGGAAAGTGCCCCGTCCCGATGGATGACAGCAATGGTCCGTTGCTGTCATCGGGTGAGCGGAGGGCGCCACTCACTCACGGGACGAGCGCCGGGACGGGCATCTCCGGCAGCGTCAGCGCGTTCGCGGCCCGGCCGATGGCTCCACCCTGGGACGGCACGCCGAGGCGCTCCAGCGCGGGCAGGGACCGCAGGAGCGCGTTGCGGGTCCAGAGCTGCAGCGGGGTCGCCGGTGAGGTGATGCGAGCGCCGGACGTCGCGAGGTCCTGGTTCGCCGTGGCGAAACCGCGCACCCGGGCCTCGTAGGCCGGCAGGGCCGCGCGTACGTCGTCGGGGTGGGCGGCGATCTCGGCGGCGAGGACGTAGGCGCCGACCGTGGCGATGCTGGTGCCCTGGCCGGAGCGGAACGACGGCGCGAAGGCCGCGTCGCCGACCAGCCCCACCCGGCCGCGCGTCCACGACGGCATCCGGATCTGGCTGACGGTGTCGAAGTAGAAGTCCTCGGCCCGGCGCATGCGCACGAGCAGATCCGGGACCCGCCAGCCGAGCCCGCCGAAGACGTGCTCGACGAGTCGGAGCTGGCCCTCGGTGTCGCGGTGGTCCAGCGTCGGCGTGGGGCCCGCGAAGGAGAAGAGCGCGGTCACCGGCTGGTCGCGGACCGCGTAGAGCGTGGCGGAGCGGCCCGGGACGTTCATCATGACCGCCTCGCGGTCGAGCCCGAACACGTTCGGCACGGAGAACGCGGCGTAACAGGCGTCGAGGTCACGCCGGAAGGGCGCTTCCGGGCCGAACGTCAGCCCCCGCACCCCGGAGTGCAGGCCGTCCGCGCCGATCACGAGGTCGAACACCCGGGGCCCGCCGCGCCGGAAGGAGACGTGGACGCCGTCGTCGCGGTCGTCCAGCGCGGTGATCCGGTCGTCGAAGACGTACTCGACGTCGTGGCGCGTGGCCTCCCAGAGCACCTCGGTCAGGTCCCCGCGCGGCAGTTCGATCGCCCGGATCGACTGCTCGCCGAGCAGGGTCTCGGTGGTCAGGGACGCGATCGTGCGGTCCCGCTCGGAGACGAACGTCAGCGCCCGCGTGCCGGTCCGGGCCGCCTCGATCGGCTCGAGCAGGCCCATGCGCTCGACGACGTCGACCGCGACGCCGCGCAGGTCGATGGGATAGCCGCCGCCCCGCACCCGGTCGGCCTTCTCGACCACGGTGACGTCGACCCCCGCCCGCCGCAGCCAGAACGCCAGGACCGGGCCGGCGACGCTCGCGCCGGAGATGAGAACGCTGGTCATGGGAAGACCCCTCTCGTGGATTACCTGCCGCACGGTAAGTTACTGACCGTGCGGCAGGTAGTCAACGTGGTCTAGGGTTTCCGGCATGCCCCGCGCCACCGTCGACACCCGGGCGGAGATCCGCGTCGCCGCCCTCGAGCTGTTCTCCGAGCGTGGCGTCGACGCGACGAGCCTGCGCGAGATCGCCGAACGGATCGGGATCACCAAGGCGGCGCTCTACTACCACTACGCGTCGAAGGACGCCCTGCTCGGCGAGCTGGTCGACCCGATGTTCGCGGAGCTGCGGGAGCTGGGGGACGAGCTCGAGGGCCGGACCGTCGACGCCGGCGACGAGGCCGCCGTGCGCGCGGTGATCGAGCGGTTCTGGGAGCTGTGCCTGCGCAACCGGCACGTGATCCGGGTGCTGATCCACAACCCGGCCGTCGTCGCCCGCGCGGAGATCGCCCCGCGGATGCTGCACTGGCGCGAGCGCGTCGACGCCGTCCTGGTGGGCAGCGACGAGGCGGTCGACCGGGTCCGGGCCGTCGTCGCCCTGGGCGGGGTCCAGGACACCGTGATCGTGTTCGACGAGGCCGAGCTGCCCGGCCTGCGGGAACCCGCGATCGACGCGGCGGTGCGGGCGCTCCGGCCGACGGCCGGTCCCTGACGGCCGGTTCCTGAGAGCCGGCCCCAACGGAACGAACGACTCGTTCGTCACCATCTTCAGTGACGAACGAGTCGTTTGTTCCAGGGTGGGTTACCGCTTCTGGACCGAGATCACGTGCGCGACGTCCCGCCAGGGCTCGAGGCGGACGTAGTTCGTCTGACCCCAGTCGAAGACCTGGCCGCTCACCTCGTCGAACGCGCCGAAGCGCGCGAACGGGTCGAGGCCCAGCGCCTCCATGTCGAGGCGCACCATGCCGTCCTCGGCACCGAACGGGTCGAGCGTGACGACGACGAGCACGGTGTCACCACTGACCGGGTCGGTCTTGGAGAAGGCGAGCATCGCGTCGTTGTCGGTCTCGTGGAACCGCAGCGTCCGCAGCTGGCGCAGCGCCGGATGCGCACGACGGATCTCGTTGAGCCGGGTGATCCAGGGCTGCAGGCTGCGGCCCTCGGCGAGCGCGCGGTCGAAGTCGCGCGGCCGGAGCTGGAACTTCTCGGTGTCGAGGTACTCCTCGCTGCCCGAGCGCACCGGCTGCCACTCGAACAGCTCGAACCCGGAGTACATGCCCCAGCTCGGGGCGAGCGTCGCGGCGAGCGTCGCCCGGATCGCGAACATGCCCGGCCCGCCGGTCTGCAGCGACTCGTGAAGGATGTCCGGGGTGTTGACGAAGCAGTTCGGTCGGCACTCGTCGAGACGGTCGCGGTGCATCTCGAAGAACTCGCGGATCTCGTCCTTGCCGGTCCGCCACGTGAAGTACGTGTAGGACTGGCTGAACCCGGCCTTGGCCAGCCCGAAGAGCCGCGCCGGCCGCGTGAACGCCTCCGCCAGGAACACCACGCCCGGATCGACCTCGTGCACCTTGGCGATCAGCCAGGCCCAGAAGTCGGCGGGCTTGGTGTGCGGGTTGTCCACGCGGAAGATCCGCACACCGTGGGAGAGCCAGAACAGGACGATCCGCAGCGACTCGCGGTAGATGCCCTCGGGGTCGGTGTCGAAGTTGACCGGGTAGATGTCCTGGTAGCGCTTGGGCGGGTTCTCCGCGTACGCGATCGTCCCGTCCGGGCGCACCGTGAACCACTCGGGATGCGCGGCGGCCCAGGGGTGGTCGGGAGCGCACTGCAGCGCGAAGTCCAGCGCGACCTCGAGCCCGAGCTCCGTCGCCCGCGCGACGAACGCGTCGAAGTCGTCGATCGTCCCCAGCTGCGGGTGGACGGCGTCGTGCCCGCCCTCGGCCGAGCCGATCGCCCAGGGCGACCCGACGTCGTCGGGACCGGGTGTGAGCGTGTTGTTCGGGCCCTTCCGGTTCACCGTGCCGACCGGGTGGATCGGCGGCAGGTACGCGACGTCGAAGCCCATCGCCGCGGCCCGCTCGAGCTCGCGCTGCGCCGTGGCGAAGGTGCCGTGCACCGGGAGGCCGTCGGCGTCGGTGCCGCCCGTCGAGCGCGGGAAGAACTCGTACCAGGCGCCCTCGAGGGCGCGCGGCCGCTCGACGACGACGTGGTGCTCCGCGCCGCGGGTGAGCAGATCCCGCACGGGACGCTCGACCATCGTGCGGTGCACCGGCTCGGAGAGGGCCTTCGCGAGCCGCTGGGGCAGGCCCTTGTCGGTCTCGCGCAGGCTCGCCGCCGCCTCGCGCAGGGCGGTGGCGAAGGTCAGCGTCGGCGGCATCTCCAGCGGGGTGGTCGCCTCGGTCGCGCGCTGCTCGGGGGCGTCCGCGGCGCTCGCGCGGTCCTCGATCCGGGCGGCCCCGCGCTCGAGCAGGCGGGCGCCGGACTCCAGGTCGTTGGAGAGCTCGCCGGGCCCCTGACCGGCCGCGACCTTCACCTCGACGGCGTGGCGCCAGGTCGCCCACGGGTCGCTCCAGGCATCCACCCGGAAGCGCCAGAGCCCCTCGGCGTCGGCGACGAGGCTCGCCGCGAACCGGTCGGTCTCCGGGCCGAGGCCCGCCATGCGCGCGCAGCGCTCCTCCCCGACCGTCGGCGCGGCGGCGACCGCGGCCGCGTCGGCGTGGTCGACGTCGGCGCAGCGCTGCCAGACCAGCGTGGCGGCGACGGCGTCGTGGCCCTCACGCCACACCGTGGCCGCGACGGGCACGACCTCCCCGACGACGGCCTTCGAGGGGTACCGCCCGCCGGAGACCTCCGGGGTCACCTCGTCGATGCCGATCCGGCCCTGCGCGAGGCGGGCCCGCTCGGTGGCGACGGGCTCGGTGGCGGGGGTCGGGACGGGCCGCTCGACGGCGGGCGCCGGGTCGGCCTGGGCGAGCGCGGGGGCGACGGTGTCGGCGGGCGCCGCGTCGGGCCCGGCGGCGCGGGTCTCCGCCGCGGTCGGGCTCGCGACCCCGGGCTCCTCGAGCGCCGGGGTCTTCTCGGGTGCCACGTCGTGCGGCCCGGCGGGGGAGGCCGCGGTCGCGGTGGGGTCGGGGGTCGCGGTGGGGTCGGGGGCCGAGGTCGAATCGGGAGTCGCCGACGTGCGGTTGGTCGGGTCCCCGGCGGGTCCGGAGTCACGCGAGCTCGCGGCGGCCACGCCCGCGGCCGCCAGTCCGGCGCCCGCGGCGAGCGCTCCCAGGCCCGGCGTCGAGGAGGCCCCGGTCGCCGGCTCGTCCGGGATCTCGCCTGCGGGCTCCGGGGGCGGGGTCGCCGGCAGGGCCGTGGCGCCCGGCACGGTCGGCCGGTCCACGGGCGTCGAAGGGGCCGTCGGCTCGTCCGGCGGCGTCGTCCCCGGCGGCGGGCCCGAGGTGAACGGGCTCGGGGCGAACGAGCTCGGGGTGGCCGGAGTCGGGGTGGCCGGGTCGGAGGCGGAGCCGGCCAGGGGAGAGCCAGTCAGGGGAGAGCCGGGTAGCGGGCCCGGCGCCGTCAGCGGGTCCGGCGTCGTCCGGGGGTCGGACGTCGTCAGCGGATCCGACGACGAGGGCGCACCCGGCGTCGTGAGCGGGCCGGGCGAGGTCAGCGGATCCGGCGTCTCGCGGTCGTCGGCGGGGTCCCGCCGCGACGCGTCGGCGTCACCGGGGCGGTCCGGGTCGGGCGAGGTGGCGGAGCTGAACGCCCACCCCGGGCGCGCGTGGCGTCCCGAGGTGGGAGTGGTGGCTGTCGGCGTTTCCGGGGCCGCGACGCTGTCCGGGTCGGACGCACCGCGGTCGTCGGTCGGCCGATCAGCGGACGACGAGGTCATGCCGGGCGCCGTACCCGGTGTGGCCGAGTTCGATGCCGCCGGTGCGCCCGGACGCCGGGTTGTCGCGGTGGACGCGATCTCCTCGTCCCCGGACGGCGGGGTCGCGGTGCGGGCCTGGGCGGTCGGCGGCTCGGGGGCCGACTGCGGCACGACGGGCCGGCGCCACGGCGGCACGATCGCGCGGAACCCGCCCGTCTGGGTCGAGCGCGACCAGGCGGGCGCGGCCGGACCGGACGCGTCGGACATGCCGGGGGCGGACCGGTTGGCGGGGCCCTGGCCCGCGGGGCCGGCGGGTGCGGACGGCGCGGCGGGGCGTGTCGGTCGCGGCGTCTGCCTGCCGACGGGGGGCAGCGGGCCCGAGGGGATCGTCGGGCCGGAGGCGATGGCGGCGTCGAGGTCGGAGCCGGGCCGCTCCGAGCCGGGCCGTTCCGAGCCGAGGCGGTCGGACCCGAGCCGGTCACGGCCCGGCGGGGCCGACCCGGGGCCGTCCGCGAGCGCGAAGCCCGGACGAGGGGGGCGCTCGGCCGGGGTGCGCCCGACGACGGGGATGGGGCCGGACGGGGAGCCGGGGTTCACCGGGGCGTCGGGGGGCGGGGGTGGGCCGAGCTCGACGTCGCGCGCCGAACCCCACCCGATGGGCATCGGCGAACGGTGGCCCGTGCCCCGGGGGTCGTAGCGGGGCGGGAACTCGTCGGCCCGGGGCCCGGGCGCGGTGGGCGCCGCGTCGTCGGGACCGTCGTCGAACGGCAGCGACGCGCCCCGGGGAGCGCTCGCGCTGCCGTCCCGGGACACCCGCGGGTCGTCCCGCGAGATCTGCGGGTCGCCGTCACGAAGGTCGCCGGCCCGCGAGACCTGCGGGTCGCCGGCCCGGGACGCACCCGGCTCGCCGTCCCGGGAGGCACCCGGGCCGTCGCGGCGGTCGTCGTCGGGACCCTCGTCGCGACGCCCGGTGACGACGGCGCGGAAGCGACCGCTCCACGGCCCCGTCCGGCGCCGCGACTCCTCCTCGGCCCCGGGCAGCAGGTCGAACCCGCCGCTCGCGGGGCCGGTGGCCGGTTCGTCGAACCCGCGCTCCGCGCCACCCGCGTCCTCACCCGGGGCGTCCTCGTCACGCCGTCCGGAACCCCACCATCTCCCCAGCACGCTCACGCCACGCAGGGTAGTGGTGGAATCGATCCAGGGGCGACGGGCGATGACGGCGCGTCGGAAGGGTTTGCCTAGGCTTCGGACCCGTGAGAGCACTGCGTCGTTTCTCCGTCCGCGCCCAGCTGCCGGCCGCCCTCGCGCCGCTGCAGGACCTCGCGACCAACCTGCGATGGACCTGGCACGGCCCGACCCAGGACCTCTTCGCGGCGGTCGACGAGCCGGCGTGGCGGGCCTCGGGCGGCGACCCCGTGCGGCTGCTCGGCGAGGTCGGCCCCGCCCGGCTGTCCGAGCTGGCCGCCGACGGGGGCTTCGTCGGGCGCGTGCGGGAGGTCGCCGACGACCTGGGCGAGTACCTGACCGGCCCGCGCTGGTACCAGGGCCGGGCCTCGGGGGACACCAGCTCGGCCCTGCCCGCGGCGATCGGCTACTTCTCGATGGAGTTCGGCGTCTCCGAGGTGCTGCCCAACTACTCGGGCGGGCTCGGGATCCTCGCGGGCGACCACCTCAAGGCGGCCTCCGACCTCGGCGTGCCGCTCATCGCCGTCGGGCTGCTGTACCGCTCGGGCTACTTCCGGCAGTCGCTCTCGCTCGACGGCTGGCAGCAGGAGACCTACCCGGCGCTCGACCCGCAGGGCCTCCCGCTGCACCTGCTGGCCGACGCCGACGGCGCGCCGATCCTGGTCCACGTCGCCATGCCCGAGGGCCGGGTACTGCGGGCGCGGGTGTGGGTGGCTTCGGTCGGGCGGGTGCCGCTGCTGCTCCTCGACGCCGACATCGAGGACAACGACGCCGACCTGCGCCAGATCACCGACCGCCTCTACGGGGGCGACGCCGAGCACCGCATCCGTCAGGAGATCCTCGTCGGGATCGGCGGTGTGCGGGCGGTGCGGGCCTACTGCCAGGTGACCGGGCATCCCGCGCCCGAGGTGTTCCACACCAACGAGGGGCACGCCGGCTTCCTGGGCCTCGAGCGCATGCGGGAGCTGGTGACCTCGGACGGGCCCGCGACGGGGAGCGGCGGTCCGCTCGACGTCGACCAGGCGCTCGCGGCCGTCCGTGCGGGCACCGTCTTCACGACCCACACCCCGGTGCCCGCGGGCATCGACCGCTTCCCCCTCGGCCTGGTGGCGCACTACTTCGCCGCCGACCTGCTGCCGGGGATCGAGACCGAGCGGGTGCTCGCGCTGGGCCGTGAGCCCGACACGGACATGTTCAACATGGCCCACATGGGCCTGCGTCTGGCGCAGCGCTCCAACGGGGTCTCGCAGCTGCACGGCGAGGTCTCGCGCGGGATGTTCTCGTCGCTGTGGGGCGGGTTCGACGCGCCCGAGGTCCCGATCGGCTCGGTCACCAACGGCGTGCACGGCCCGACCTGGACGGCCCGGGAGATCGCTGGCCTGACTGCGGGCGCGGCGGCCGCGGGCGCGGGCCCGGAGCTGTTCGGGGTGTCCGACGCCCTGCTCTGGGAGATGCGCGGCACGCTGCGGACCCGGCTGGTGAACGAGGTCCGACGCCGGGTGCGCGCGTCCTGGCTGGACCGCGGCGCCTCCGAGCCCGAACTGGGCTGGACCGAGCGCATCTTCGACCCTGGCGTGCTCACCATCGGCTTCGCGCGCCGCGTGCCGACCTACAAGCGGCTCACGCTCATGCTCCGCGACCAGGAGCGGCTCCGCTCGCTGCTGCTCGACCCCGAGCGCCCGCTCCAGCTGGTGATCGCCGGCAAGTCGCACCCCGCCGACGAGTCGGGCAAGGCGCTCATCCAGCAGATGGTCCGGTTCGCCGACGACCCGGCCGTCCGGCACCGCATCGTCTTCCTCCCCGACTACGACATGTCGATGGCCCGCTACCTCTACTGGGGCTGCGACGTGTGGCTCAACAACCCGCTCCGCCCGCTGGAGGCGTGCGGGACCTCGGGCATGAAGTCGGCGCTGAACGGCGGGCTGAACCTCTCGGTGCGCGACGGCTGGTGGGACGAGCTCTACGACGGCCGCAACGGCTGGGCGATCCCGACGGCCGACGGCGTCGACGACCCCGACCGCCGCGACGACATCGAGGCGAACGCGCTGTACGACCTGCTGACCAGCCAGGTCGCCCCGCTGTTCTACGACCGCGGCAGCGACGGCGTCCCGGACCGCTGGACCTCGCTGGTGCGCCACACCCTCGCGACGCTCTCCCCGAAGGTCCAGGCCTCGCGGATGGTCATGGACTACGTGAACGACTGGTACGCGCCCGCGGCCGCGGCGGCCCGCGTCGTGGC
>NZ_DASXJS010000227.1:0-8431 GCF_036497245.1 Actinomycetospora sp.
GCAGCGAGGGCAGACCCACGCGGGTGGAGAGCCGGACCGCGACCACTGCGAGCAGCACGACACCGGAGCCGATCCCCAGCAGCACCGGCAGCCGGTCCACGCGCTCGCGACCTCCTGCCCGTCGTCCCCCGGAAGCGGAACGGTGATCCTACCGTCGCGCCGACGACGCTCCGCAGGTCCGGGCCGTCAGCGCGGACGCACCCTGTGGCGGGCCACTGGTTGCCGGTGGGGACCGGCGCGCGTCGCACACGGGTGCGGGCCGGTGCCCGAGCGGTGCCGCAACAACCGACGCGCCACCCACACATTGCCGCCGAGTCCACTCGGTCCCGCGAGAACCGACGCGCCACACACACAATGCGGCCGAGCCCTCTCGGTTCTGCGAGGACCGACGCGCCACGCACACAACCCGGCCCGGCCTCGCGGGCGAGACCTGCGGGCGGCGCACGCACCCAATGCGATCCGGCCGCCCGCGATGCGCCGCGCCGCGGCTCGCGGGCCCTCCCGCCGGGACGCGACGGACGCGCGCCGCATTGATTCCCCCAGCACCGAGCCTCGGGGTCGCCGGAATGTGCCCGTCGCGCGTCGTACGCCACGACCATCGACGCGACCGAGAGTCCACCGGCAGCCTGCGCGTATGCCACCGGTCGACGTCGCAGGGCGGACCACCCGGCGACGCGGGGCTCAGGGCCGCCAGGTGATGGTGACGCGGTCGCGGGGCGACCCGGCGAGCGACGGGTCCGCCGCGAGCGCGTCCGAGACCTCCTCGACCCGCTCGGGCGGCAGGCACAGCCGGCGGGCCACCCTCGCCGCGCGGGCCTCCGGCGCCTCGGCCGGCCGGGGTCCCGCACTCCAGCGCTGCACCTGCGGGTCGATCCCGAGCTCGGTGAGGACGGCCAGCGCGTCGTCGGCGGTCGGTGGCGCCGGGCGGGCGAGATCGTGGAAGCGCGCCCACAGCGGATCGAGCCAGGCCTGTGGGTGCTCGGCGTGCAGCTCCAGCACCACGCCGGTCCGCGCCGCGGCGGTCAGGCCCGCGGCGAACCCGGCGAGGTCGTCGGTGTCGTAGCCGACGTGGTGGCACAGCACGACCGCCGCCTCGCCGGTGTCCGCCGCCACGTCGGGCCAGCGCCCGAGGACGGCCTGGTACGGCACCCCGCGGTCGAGGCACGCTCCGACGAACGCGGCGAGCATGTCCGAGGCCGGGTCGACACCGACGACGTGGTCGATCTCCCCCGCCAGGGCCATCGAAGCGGCGCCGGCGCCACACCCGACGTCGAGCACGGAGCGGTCCGCGGCCTCGGCGAGCAGGGTGAGCGCACTCTGTCGTGAGGGCGTATCCGGGGCCGCGGCAGCAGGGCGGAACCGGTCCGGGTCCTGCCGGTACGGACTCCCCGGCGCGTGGGCCAGGATCTCGTCCGGGACGCGACGGGCATGCATCATGGCCGCCCAGCGCGCGGCAGCGGTGTCCGTTCCGGCCTCCACACCTGACATCTGATCACGCCCGGCCGGCGCGGGTCAGCGCCGGCTGTCGGCCCCGTGCTGCTCGGCGAGCGACCGCACCGGGCTGCACCAGGAACACCCGGCGAACCCGAGTTCGATGGCCTCGGAGACCGGGAGCGGGATCACCTCGCGACCGAACAGGTAGCCGCACCGCCCGAGGTGGAAGTGGGGCTCCTCGTCGATCACCAGGACCTCGTCCACGCGGGCCGCGACGACATCGAGGCTGGCGGCGTCCGGGGTCTCGTCCTCGGGCTCCGGGGCCCGGGCGGGAGGCCCGGTGCGCGGGGGCGCCCCGTTGCCCGGAGCACCGGCGTGGCCCGGAGCACCGTTGCCGGGGGCGCCGCCGTGGGCGGCCGCGGGCGGCGCCTCGTCGGGGTGCGCCGTCCCGCCGGGCGGCTGGGCGGTCTGGGCTCCGGCACCCTGGGGCCCCGACGCGGGGTCCGTGGACCGGAAGCCGTTGCCTGCCGGCGGAGGGCCGCCCGGCCGGCCGGCCTGGGTCGGCTGGCCCCCCTGGGTCGGCTGCCCGGCCTGGGACGGCTGGCCACTCTGGCTCGGCGGACCGCTCGGGCCACTCTGGCTCGGCGGACCGCTCGGCTCGGGCCGACCGCCACCCTGCGGGCCGTCGCCCGGGGGTGGTCCGGAGGTGCCGTGCTGCGTCTGTGCCGGCTCGACGGGCTCCTGGGCGGTGGCGCTGCTCCGCGCGGCACCGACGTCCTCCGGGCCTGCCTCGCGCCGCGCACGGTCGAGGCTCTCGGCGGGCATCCGCGAGGTGGCGTCCTCCTGGTCCTCACCGTGACCGGCCGCCGCGGCGGCGAGCGCACCGGCGCCCACCCCTGCGGCAGCTACCCCGGCGCCCGTCGCGGCAGCGCTGTGGGAACCGCTGCGGTTGTCCTCGGGAGTGGCAGCCCGGCCTTCGCCCTGTTCCTGGGGCGGACGGCCACCGGCCGGCGGGCCGTACGGCGGGTGCTGACCCTGCGGGCCCGGCTGCTGTCCCTGCGTGCCCGGCTGCTGTCCCTGCGGGCCACCACGCGCCCCCGGCGGAGGGCCGTAGGGACGCCCGGGCGGCGGAACCGGCGCGGCGGCCGGCGTGTTCGGGAGCGGGACCAGTCCGACGAAGCGGGAGCCCTCGGGGGCGTTCGGCACGCGCGAGGGGTCGGTCCCGAGGCGGCCCGACGTCGTCGCACGCAGCCCCGGAGGGATCCCGCGGGGTCGCATCGGCGGCGGGGCCATGGGCGGGCGACCGCCCTGGCCTCCGGGGCCCGAAGGACCACCGGGTCCGCCCGGACCTCCGGGACCGCCTGCACCACCGGAGCCGTTCGGCGCACCGGGGCCACCCGGCGCACCGGCGAAGGCAGCCCGCTGGGGCGCACCCACCGCGGTCGGAGCATCCGGCCCGGTCCCCGCGGGACCGGGCTGGGCGAGCGCCTGGGGCTGTGATGCACCCGGGCCGCCGTTCCAGGACTCCTCACCCGCGGAAGGCGCCGACGTCGCCGCCGGAGCCGCCGCCTGAGCGGCCTTGCGCCGACGCATGAAATCCGCGGCCAGAAGCACCGCGGCTACGGCGCTCGCCACCACGGAACCCCACGCCCACGCCGCCGTCGTGGTGACGACGGCGACGACGAGGAGCCCGAAGGCGATGACGACGCAGAGCAGGACCAGCAGAAGCACCCTCGACCCCTCACGTACCGCGCCGGGTCACCGGTCGGCAGCCTTCCCCTGCCCCGACCAGTTCACCCGACTCAGCTGCCGGCTTCGGCCCGTGAGCCGTAACCGCTGGTCGCGTATCCCCCGGAGCCGTTGCGGCCGCCACCGTCAGCAGGCGCAGCCGATCCGCGGCCCTCGAGGTCCCGCAGCTGCGACTCCAGGTAGGTCTTGAGTCGCGTGCGGTACTCGCGCTCGAAGGTACGCAACTCGTCGATCTTCTTCTCGAGGCCGCTCTTCTGCTGCTCGATCAGGGTGATCGTCTCGTTGTGCTTGCGCTGCGCGTCGCGCTCGAGGGTGGAGGCCTTGTCCCGCGCCTGCCGCTCGAGTGTCTCCGCGCGGGTGCGCGCGTCGTTCAGCATCGTCTCGGCCCGGCTGCGGGCCTCGTTGACCATGCTGTCCGACTTGGTGCGGGCCTCCGAGAGGAGCTGCTCGGACTTGGTCCGCGCGTCGGAGAGCATCCCGTCGGCCTCGGACTTCGCCTCGGCCGTGAGCCGGTCGGCCATCTCCTGGGCGAGTCCCAGCACCTTGGCGGCCTGGACGTGGTGGTCGCCGTTGCCGTTCATCGGCGAGGAATCCCCACCGAAGGGCGGCGGGACGACCCCCGAGCTCTGCGGCTGCTGCTGAACCGGCTGGGGGGCCTGCTGCGGCACCGGCATCGGCTGCTGCACCGTGCGGGGCGCGTCCTCGACGGGCCGCTGTTGGGGCGGCGCCACCATGGTGGTCTGGGCTGCCGACGGCGGGGGCGGGGACTGCGAACCGACGGACTGGGCCTGTGCGGCCTTCGTCCGGGCGTCGTCGAGGTCGGAGTGAGCGCTCGAGAGCTGCTGCTCGAGCTGTTCGACCTGCTCGCGGAGATCGTTGTTCTCCTCGATGAGACGCCCGAGTTCGGCCTCCACGAGGTCCAGGAACGCGTCGACCTCGTCCTCGTTGTATCCCCGTTTGCCGATCGGCGGCTTGCTGAACGCGACGTTGTGGACGTCGGCAGGGGTCAGCGGCATCGGATCTCCTCAAGCACTCCTCGGCTGCGGAACCCCAGGTACCTCGGGCTCTTCGAGCTCCGCGACACGCAGAGTATGACCTCTGCGAGCAGGTGAACCATAGTGGACGGGTCCAGGGATGCGCTGCACACGACGCCCGATCGGTGACTCAGCGCCACGACAGCCCGGTCATCCACCCACACGCGTACCTCGCGACACGCCAGAGAGCGATCGGCCGGACGGGGCGGGACCGCTCACCGTTCTCCACCGCCCGTGACTCCGGAACTTGCCCTGCTCCACGGCCCGATCGGCACCCCGGCAAACGCTCACCGCCCTCGTCCGACCACCCACCGCAATCATGCCGCGAGGCCTTGCCGGCTCTCAGATTCGGCTCAGGGAGCCGTGGAGAAAGACTTCTCGGCGAGCTTGCGCCGATCGGTCGCGGAGACCTCGACGTTGGGCGGTGAGAGGAGGAACACGCGGTTGGTGACCTTCTCGATGGAGCCGCGCAGCGCGAAGGCGAGGCCGGCCGCGAAGTCCACGAGACGCTTGGCCGCGACATCGTCCATCTCGGTGAGGTTCATGATCACCGGAATGCCGTCGCGGTAGCGCTCGCCGATCACCCGCGCCTCGTTGTAACTCGTGGGCTGCAGCGTGGTGATCTCGGGGACGGCGGGCGTGTCGGGCACCGCGGAGACGTCGGCGCGCTCACTGCGCTCCGGACGCTCCGACGGGCGGCGGACCGGCTCGTCGAGGGCCAGGGCGGCTGCCCCCGAGGCGCTCAGCGACCCGGACAGCGAGGAGGACGATCCCGACGACGACCCGACCGACGCGAGTGAGCCGGACCGGCCGCTGCGGGAGGTGTGGTTCGGGCCGGTGTTGTGCTCCCAGCTCCGGCCCCGGGCGCTCGAACGGACGGACACGTCGGCCTCCTCGTCGCGGTCGCCGGACCCGGTCCGGTCGTGGTCGGCCCCGAGGCGCGGGAGGTCCGGGCGGACCTCGGGCTCGGGGTCGCGGGGCCGCGGCGTGCGGGCCCGGTCCTCGGTGCGGGCGGTGCTCTCCGCCCGCCCGGTCCGCTCGTGGCGATCGGCGTCGAAGCGGTCGTGACGCGCCGCGTCGTGCCGGTCCTCGTAGCGGTCGTCGTCGTGGCGGCCCTCGCCGAAGCGGTCCGATCCGTACCGGTCGCCCGCGTGGCGGTCGGCCCGGTCGGTGTCGTGGCGCCCCTCGTCGTAGCGGTCCACGTCGTAGCGGTCCGCGTCGTAGCGGTCGTGGCGCGGCCGCCGCGCGTACCGGTCGGAGTCGTGGCGGTCCGCGTCGTACCGGTCCGCGTCGTAGCGGTCGCTCCCCCGCGCGGGGCGGTCCGTGTCGGCGTAGGCGCCGTACTCCCCGTACCCGTCGTAGGAGTCCAGCTCGTCCGCGGGCACCATGCCGAAGTACGCCTTCACGCGGTGCAGAGCGGTCATGGCAGCCCTCTCCCCTCACAAAGATCCACCGGCAGGGAGGGGATGCCCGCGGGACCCCGTGCTCGGAAGACTTACAGCCTTGTCATTCACTCACAAGGAACGCTAGCTACCGGCCGCCGAGGAGAGCCGTTCCGACACGCACACACGTGGATCCGTGCTCGATCGCGGCCTCGAGGTCGCCCGACATGCCTGCTGAGAGCGTCGTGGCCCCGGGGTGGGCGGCCCGCACCCGCTGCGCGAGCTCGGCAAACGTGGCGAACGCCGCTGCGGCATCGGTGTGTTGCGGAGCCACCGCCATCACGCCGTCGAGTGAGAGGTGCTCGCTCTGCGCGACACGGTCCGCGAGCCCCGGCACGTCCGCGATCGACGCGCCCCCGCGCCCCTCGGCGTCGTCGAGGCTCACCTGGATCAGCACCGACAGCGGGTCCGTCCGCTCCCCGGCCTCGACCGCGTTCCCGACGGCCCGGTCGAGGGCCTCGGCCAGCCGGGCCGAGTCGACCGAGTCGACCGCGTACGCCCATCGCGCCAGGTTCCGTGCCTTGTTGCGCTGCAGCCGCCCGACCACGCGCCAGTGCACCGTCGCGTCGGGGCGCAGCTCCGCGAGCTCGGCGGCCTTCGCCGCGCCCTCCTGCTCCTTGTTCTCCCCGAACTCGGACAGGCCGAGGTCGACGAGGTGGGCGACGTCGGACGCGGGCCAGGTCTTCGTGACGGCGAGGAGGCCGACCCCGGCCGGGTCCCGGCCCGCGGCGCGCGCGGCGGCGGCGATCCGCGAGCGCACCTCGTCCAGGGAGTGCGACAGGGCGGCGCGGCGTCGGTCGGAGGCCTCATCGGGACCGGTCATCGGCGCTCGGGGCGGTCGTACTCCCACCACGTCACCGCGGCGAAGCGGCCGGTGGGCCGGGCGCGGCGGTGGCTGAAGAGCTGGTCGTCCTCGAGCGTGCAGCGCCCGTCGGCGTCGATCTTGCGGATGCCGAGGCCCTCGAGCTGGCGCACCAGGCCCGCACGCAGGTCCAGCGACGGCGTGCCGATGCGGGTGGTGCCCGCGCTGCCGGGCAGCACCGTCTCCACCTCGTCGCGCATCTCGGCGGGCACCTCGTAGCACTGCCCGCACACGCTCGGGCCGATCAGGACCTCCACCCGGTCCCGCTCCGCGCCGAGGCCCTCCATCACGCCGAGGGTGCGGGGCAGTACCCCGCCCGCCGCGCCGGCGCGGCCGGCGTGCGCGGCCGCGACGACGCCCGCCTCGGGGTCGGCGATCAGGACCGGCACGCAGTCGGCGACGACGACGGCCAGCGCCTGGCGCGGCCGGTCGGTCACCAGGGCGTCGGCGGTGGGGATCTCCTGCTGGGGCCCCTCGACGACGGCGACGTCGGTCCCGTGCACCTGGTTCATCCAGGCCACCCGGGACGGATCGAGGCCGATCCCGCGCGCGAGGCGCTCGCGGTTGGCGGCGACGGCGGTGGGGTCGTCGCCCACGTGGTCACCGAGATTGAACGAGTCGTACGGGGGCCGCGACCGGCCGCCCGCACGAGTGGTCAGTACACGCCGGACCCGCACCGCACCATCATCCCGCGTGGCGGCCCGGGGACGGTCACCCCGGGGCGCCACCACCTCCGGTCAGCGCATGAAGGACGGGACGTCGACCTCGTCGTCCTCACCGCGCGTCTTCGCGGTAGGGGCGGACGAGGACGAGCCGCCGGCCGCGGAGCCCTCCGAGGAGGACCCGGCCGCGGGCGCGTCCGCCTTCTCCCCCGGGCCGGAGGAGGACGACGCGGCCGCCTCCTCGCGGGACACGGCGGGCGTGGTCGGCATCGTCGGCGCCGCGGCGACCGCCGGCGGGATCGCGGGCTCCGGGGACTGCCGGACCTGCCCCGCCTGGCCGGTCGCGGTGGCCTGGGACGTGCGTCCGGGCCCGCCGCCCTGCGGCTGGCCGCCGCCGAGCATCTCGCCGGGGAGCTTCTTGTGCGTCGGCGCGCCGGAGTCGAAGCCCGCGGCTATCACCGTGACCCGGACCTCGTCGCCGAGGGAGTCGTCGATGACCGTCCCGAAGATGATGTTGGCGTCCGGGTGCGCCGCCTCCTGGACGAGCGAGGCGGCCTCGTTGATCTCGAACAGGCCGAGGTCGGAGCCACCGGCGATGGAGAGCAGCACCCCGTAGGCGCCGTCCATGGACGCCTCGAGCAGCGGCGAGTTGATCGCCTTGCCCGCCGCCTCGACGCTGCGACCGTCGCCGCGGGCCGAACCGATCCCCATCAACGCGCTGCCCGCCCCGGACATGACGCTCTTGACGTCGGCGAAGTCCAGGTTGATCAGGCCCGGCGTCGTGATGAGGTCGGTGATGCCCTGCACGCCCGAGAGGAGCACCTCGTCGGCGGACCGGAAGGCGTCCATGAGGCTGAGGGACACGTCGCCGAGCTGGAGCAGCCGGTCGTTCGGGATGACGATGAGCGTGTCGCACTCGTTGCGCAGTTCCTGGATGCCGTTCTCGGCCTGGGTGGCGCGACGCTTGCCCTCGAACGAGAACGGCCGGGTGACCACGCCGATGGTCAGCGCGCCGAGCTTGCGGGCGATGCCCGCGACGACGGGTGCACCGCCGGTGCCGGTGCCGCCGCCCTCGCCGGCCGTCACGAAGACCATGTCGGCCCCCTTGATGACCTCCTCGATCTCCTCGGCGTGGTCCTCGGCGGCGCGGCGGCCCACGTCGGGCGCGGCGCCGGCGCCCAGACCGCGGGTGAGCTCGCGGCCGACGTCGAGCTTGACGTCGGCGTCGGACATCAGCAGGGCCTGGGC
>NZ_DASXJS010000228.1:0-18932 GCF_036497245.1 Actinomycetospora sp.
ACCCACAGCACGAGGTCGTCCCAGCTGGCCACGCACACTCCTGAAGAATCGGGGTCCTCCGGCGAGGCGAAACGGTAGCAGCGGGGCGGGCGCGTGGGAGGAGATCGCGACCGCCGGTCAGGTGCGGGCGGTCCGGCTAGCGCGCGCCGACGAGCTTGTCCCAGGCGAACGTGCCCACCGTCGAGGTCGCCCCGCTGCGGTCGAGCAGGCGCAGCAGCGCGGCGCCGTCGCGGGGTCGGTCGGCGGCGTTCTGCGCGGTGGCCCGGCGCAGCACCGGCACGAGGCGCGGGGAGAGCTTCCCGACGCCGGCGAAGGCGTCCGACGGCGGCCCGTCGAGGATGCGCCGGGCGATGTCCACGACGTTCTCGCCGTCGAAGAGGTGGTCCCCGCGGGCGGCGAAGACCACGCAGCACGCCCACGCCCAGACGTCGGTCGCGGGTCCCGCGCCGTTGCCGGTGACCTGCTCGGGCGCCATGTAGCCGGGCGTACCGACCATGTTCCCGGCCGGCGTGTGGTGGGTCTGGCCGACGACCCGGGCGATGCCGAAGTCCACGACCTTCGGCCCCGCGGAGGTCAGCAGGATGTTGCCGGGCTTGAGGTCCCGGTGCGTGATCCCGTCGTTGTGGAGCGCGGCGAGCGCCCGCGCCAGGGCGATCGCGATCCGCGTCAGCGTCTCGGCGTCGCGCACCCCGCCGTTCTCGGCCACCAGCGCGTGCAACGACGGGCCGTCGAGGCGCTCCATGACGATGTAGGGCATCGACCCGTCGAACCCCACCCCGTGCACCCGCGCGGTGTAGTCGCCGGTGACCTTCTGAAGGGTCTGGCCCTCGCGCAGGAACCGGGTACGGGCGTCGACGTCGTCGAGCAGGTGCGGGGCCAGCACCTTGATCGCGACCGAGCCGGTGACGCCGGCGCGGTGGCCGAGATAGACGGTGCCCATCCCGCCGGAGCCGAGGCGCCCGGTGAGCTGGTACTCGCCGACGATCCGCGGGTCGTGCGGCGCCAGCGGCTGCTCGGCGGGCGCCATGTCCACCAGCCGCGTGGCCGCCGTCGGCGGGTGCGGTGCGGCGGTGGACCGCGGCGGCACCCCGGCCGCGGCCGGACGGGGCGTGGCCGGACGCGGCGTCGCGGGCCGGGCGGGCGGAGCGGCGGCGGCGGCGCGGGCCGGGCCCGACGGGGCCGGGCGGGCGCCGTTCGGCGGTCCGGCCGCACCCGGCAGGCCCGGGGCGGGACCGCGGCGGGACCGGATGAGGCGGCGTTCCTTCGGACCCGGCAGGCGCGCCGCGCGCAGCGCCTCGGGCAGCACCGGGGCGAGGGTGCAGGCCCGCGGGCGCATCGCGCGCGCGGTGAGCTGGTGCCCGAGCAGGAACAGCCCGGCGGCGAGGCCGCCGTTCTGGACGCCGACGGCGAGCAGCACCAGGAACGCCGCGACGGCCGCGAGCCACGTGACGCGGCGCTTCGAGAGCGGCCACGGGCGGGTCACCGGCATCGCGCGGCGCCGCTCGAGGTCGAGGGCCGCGACGTGCAGGGTCCCGACGGCGAGCGCGAGGACGACGGCGAGGGCCACCGCGACCACGACGACGCCGACCGAGCTCGACGGCGTGGGCAGCCCCGTCGCGTCGAGCTCGTCGAAGAGCCGGGTGAGCACGGCGCGGCGGTCACCGGCGCCGAGCGCGGCGCGGGCGGTGAACACCGCGGCGAGGAGGGTGACCAGGCCCGCGGCGACGGCGAGACCGGCGACCACGCTCACCGGGTGACCGGCCTCGCGGTGCAGGTGCCGGACCGCGCGGCGGCGCTCCGGGCCGGTCAGGCGGGCGACGCGCCCGGTGACGACCCGGTCCACCAGCAGGGCCTGGCGGCGACGCCGGGCCAGCGCCGCGTGCAGCGGCGAGGAGAGCAGGGCGACGACCATGCCCACGACGAGAGGCAGCAGGAAGCGCGCGCCGAGAGTGGGATCGAAGCTCACGACGTCCCTCCCGACGCGATCCGACGTTCCCGCCCCCGGTGGGCGGCCTAGGTTCCGACGTTACCGCTCCCGCCCGCCGCCCCGGGGCCCTCGACCCGGGCGGGTCGGCCACGCCGGGTCACCCGACGGGCGACGGTGCGGGGCGCGTCGTGCGGCAACGCGCGCAGCCGCTCCCATCGGCCCCGCACCGGATGGCGCAGGATCACGTCCCCGAAGGAGTGCCGCCCGCGCACCGAGACGTGCAGCGTCCCGCGCTCCCGGCGGTGCACGGTCTCGTCGCGGACCGAACCCGCGGAGATGCGCAGGTCGTCGACGTCGGCGGTGGCGCCCTCGGGCAGCACGACCGTCGGTGAGCACATCCCGGTCGCGAGGTCGACCGCCAGCACCGCGGTGGCGCACTCCGCCTCGGAGAGGTCGAGCAGGACCCCGCCGACCCAGCTGTGCACCCGCAGCGTCGGGGGCACCTTCCAGTACCCGCGGCGGTGGATGGAGCCGCCGAGGCCGGCCTCCAGCTCGAGGACGTCGCTGGCGTGGGAGGAGTGCAGCACCGCGCCGGGCAGATCGGAGAGCAGCCCGTCGAGCTGGTCGCGGTAGCGCGCGGCCTGGGCGATCGCCGCGCGGTCGCTGTACTCGACGGGGGTCAGCCTGCCCGCCACCATCGCGCGCGCCAGCATCCCGGCGACGTCCTCGCGCTCGCCGTCCGAGGCACGCTCCCGCGCCTGTTCGGGCTCGGACTCCCGGGGGTGCTGTTCCTGTGCGGGCCGGCGGGCCATGGTGCCGATGATAGGGGCGGCCGAACCGGGACGAGGCCGACTGCGTTGATGTCGACGTGGCCGGGGAACGAGGTGGCTCGGAAGCGAGGACGGCGATCGCGGTGGTCATCGCGGTGGTGATCGCGGTGATCCTCGGCGTGGTGGTCTGGAGCTCCGGCGACGACCCCGTCGCGCCGCTGCCGCCCGCGCCGTCGCCCGTGGCGGCGAAGCCCGCCGCGAACCTCTCGCCGCTGACCGGCGAGCCCGGACCCGGCCGGGCCGTTCTCGCGGTCAAGGTCGACAACTCGCCGCAGGGCAGGCCCTGGACCGGCGTGAACGACGCCGACGTCGTCTACGTGGAGCCGGTCGAGGGGGGCGTCACACGCCTGCTGGCCGTGTTCGCCTCCCACCTGCCGCCCTCGGCCGGACCGGTGCGCAGCTTCCGGGAGTCCGACATCGACGTGCTCGCCGCGTACGGCCGCCCCGCGCTGGCGTTCTCCGGCAACGCCCCGGAGCTGAACCGGCTGGTCGCCTCCGGGCCGGTGGTCCCCGTCTCCCCCGACCAGGTGGCCGGCGCCTACCGCCGCGGTCGCGGGGAGGCGCCGCACAACCTCTACGGCGACCCGACCGCGCTCGTGCGGGCCGCGCGCGGTGTCGCGGGTCCCCGCGACGTCGGGTTCCGCTTCGGTGCCGCCCCCGCGGGCGGACAACCGGCCGAGGACGTGAAGGAGACGATCGGCACCACCCCGGTCGACCTGCACGCCGCGAACGGCCGGTACACGGTCGCGTTCGACGGCAGGCCCGCGATCACCGAGAACGGACCCGCCACTGTCGTCGTCCAGCGGGTGCCCATCAAGGCGTCGGCGGTCCACGACGTGGTCGGCGCCCCCTCGCCGACCGCGGTCACCGTCGGGCGGGGCGCGGTCGACGTGCTGCGCGACGGGAAGCGCTGGACCGGGATCTGGAGCCGCCCCGACCCCGGCGCCCCGACGACCTACACCGGGGCCGACGGGAAACCGCTGACGTTCGCGCCGGGCCCGGTCTGGGTGCTGCTCGCACGAGGATGACGGCTGGATCCGGCGCGGAGCGGGTATCCGCGCCCATGGCTACCGGAGACAAGATCGACAACAAGACCGACGAGCTCAAGGGCAAGGCCAAGGAGACCGTCGGCAAGCTCCAGGACGACGAGGAGCTGCAGGCCGAGGGCAAGGGCGACCAGGTCAAGGGCAACGTCAAGCAGGCGGGCGAGAAGGTCAAGGACGCGTTCAAGTCCTGACGTCTCCCCACGACGACGGGCCCCGGCCGTTCCCGGCCGGGGCCCGTCGTGTCTGCGGCTCTCAGCCGCTGCTCACTCGGCGAGGCGGGTGATGGCCTGCGCCCAGAGGAAGTACTTGTTCGTCCCGAGGTCGCGCACGGTCTTGATGTTGAACGCGTCCTTGAGGTGCGCGGCGTCGCCGTCGCTGACGCCCTGCAGCGCGGACACCGGCGCGTCGGCCAGGTCCGCGATCGGGGTCTCCTCGTACTGCTTGACCAGCTTGGCGTCGAGCTGTCCCATGTCGCCTCCATCGGGTCGGGTGCATGTTCCGCAGGGACAGGTACCCCGCACACGGCGTTCGGCGCGGCCCGGTCCGGTGAACTCCCGGCGATGCTCGTCGGGCGGCGGTGCGGAGGCGGTCGGCGGATGGCCCAGCTGTGGTCAGAAGACCTAGCACCCGCGCTGGTGACGCTCACCCGAGAAGCCGTAGACCGGCGTGCCGTCCGGGTCCCGCCGGTCGAGCCGGTGGACCGCGAACACGTTGATGCCCGGGATCGACCCACCGTTGACGCCGTCGGTCGGCGTCCGCGGGCCGGTCTCGACGAGCACCAGGTACTCCTCGGGCGGCGGCGCCGCCTCGGCGATCTGCACGTCGTGCTCCCCGCGACACGGGCCGTCCCGCAACCGGATCCGCATCGTCCATCCTCTCCCGAGGGCCGTTCCCGCGCCCCGCCACGATGGCACGGACCGGTCGTCGTACGAGACGCGTTCCACACCGTTCGACGTGCGAGTTCTCCTTGACGTCACATGCCACGGAGCGGAAATATCCGGTCGTCGATCATGCCCCCCGTGGTCGACGACAGCCCGGTCGGTGTCCCCCCCGCCGGCCGAGCCCCCACTCTTGCGCGTCACTGAGCGGGCCCGACAGGGCGACGAGCGGTCGGGTCCCGGCCGCTCCGCCTCCGGGCGGCCCAGAGACACCCCCCGTTCACCGACCCGTTGACCGCGCCGTGCCCGCGGACGTGTGAACACCACGGCGCCGGGCATCCCTGCCGAGACCGGATCTGTGGTGTCGGACGAGGGGCGGTGGACGTGGACGAAGGTCACGAGCTGCGGGGACTCGTGCGCAACGCCCACGAAGCACTCACCGAGCTCGGCCGGGCGCGCCTCGCGTGTCCCGCGGGCATGGACCGCTTCGACTGGTCCGCGGATCTCCTCGACGAACTGGCCCGGGTCGCGCTCGAGGTCGGTGAGGCCGCGTCCGCGGTCGTCGGCGGTTCCGACGAGGACCTCGCGGCGCGGGCCCGGGAGCTCTCCACCGCCATCGTGCGGCGCCGCAACGACGCGCTGACTCCGCTCGGCGCGTCCACGGGCGAGCCGGCCTGACCCCGCGGGCGAGCGGACCTGCCGTTCCCGACGCGCGCCGCCGGACGGCGTCAGTACCCTGCCGCCCGTGACCGGCTCCCCGCCCGCCGACACCATCGGCCGGCTCCTCATCCGTTGCCCCGACCGCCAGGGCATCGTCGCGGCCGTCGCGTCCTTCCTCTCCGCGTCCGGGGCGAACATCCTGTCGCTGGACCAGCACGCGACCGCCCCGAGCGGTGGGACCTACTTCCAGCGGACCGAGTTCGCCCTCCCGTCCGGCAACCTCGAGGGCCTGCGCGCCGCGTTCGCCTCGGACGTCGCCCGGTCGTTCGGCATGGAGTTCACCCTCACCGACTCCGCGGTCCCGAAGCGGATCGCCGTCCTCGTCTCGCGGATCGACCACTGCCTGCTCGACCTGCTGTGGCGCACCGAGCGCGGCGAGCTCGACGTGTCGATCGAGGTCGTCGTCTCCAACCACGCCGACCTCGCGGGCGCCGTCGAACCCTTCGGCGTGCCGTTCGTCCACGTTCCCGTGACCTCGGAGACGAGGGCCGAGGCGGAGGCGCGCCAGGCCGAGCTGCTGCGCGGCGTCGACCTGGTGGTGCTCGCGCGCTACATGCAGATCGTCTCGGGCTCGCTGCTCGACGCCGTCGGGGTCCCGATGATCAACATCCACCACTCGTTCCTGCCCGCCTTCGTCGGCGCGTCGCCCTACCGCCAGGCGAAGGAGCGCGGGGTGAAGGTCGTCGGCGCCACCGCCCACTACGTGACCGAGGTCCTCGACGAGGGGCCGATCATCGAGCAGGACGTGGTGCGCGTGAATCACCGCCACACGACGGCCGACCTCACCCGGCTCGGCGCCGACGTCGAACGCTCCGTGCTCTCCCGCGCCGTCCGTTGGCACTGCGAGGACCGCGTGGTCCGCGACGGGGAGACGACCATCGTCTTCTAGGTGCCCTCGCACCTGGTGCTTTTTCAGGACTCCTTGGTAGCTTCGTGAGATGCCAGCGCTGAACGACGTCGCGACCGGTCCGTTCGACGAGGTCGTCGCCGCGGCCGACGTCCCGGGCG
Organism: Actinomycetospora sp.; assembly: GCF_036497245.1. Lineage (GTDB taxonomy): Bacteria > Actinomycetota > Actinomycetes > Mycobacteriales > Pseudonocardiaceae > Actinomycetospora. The sequence goes on from NZ_DASXJS010000228.1 coordinate 6,410, forward strand.
TCGTCGCGCTGATGGCACGCGGCGATCGGGTGCACGTCGCGACCCGGGGCGTCCTCACCCTCGGCGGCCCGCCCGTGCGACGGGACTCGCTCTACCGGATCGCCTCGCTCACCAAGCCGATCGTCGCGGCCGCCGTCGGGACCCTCCTCGCCGACGGGGCACTGGAGCTCGACGAGCCGGTGGACCGGCTGTTGCCCGAACTGGCCGACCGGCGCGTGCTGCGCGCCCCCGACGCCGCCCTCGGCGACACCGTGCCCGCGGCCCGCCCGATCCTGGTGCGCGACCTGCTGACTTACACGTGCGGGTACGGCCAGTCGATGGAGCTGTTCATGGCCGACCCGCCGTGGCCCATCGCGACCGCGATGGCGTCCGGCCGCCTGAACACCATGGGTCCGCCCGAACCGGACGTGGCGCCGGAGCCCGACGCCTGGCTCGCGGAGCTGGCGGAACTGCCGCTGCTCGCCCAGCCCGGGGCCTGGTGGCTCTACAACACGAGTGGGCAGATCCTCGGCGTGCTCGCCGCGCGGGCGGCAGGCGAGCCGCTGCCCGACCTGCTGCGGAGGCGGGTGTTCGAGCCGCTCGGGATGGCCGACACGGCGTTCACCGGCGACCCGGCGCGGCTGGCCACCGCTTACGAGGGCGAGAAGGTCTGGGATGCCCCGGGCGGGCGCTGGAGCACCCCGCCCCGCTTCCCCGACGGTGCTGCCGGGCTGGTGTCGACGGTCGACGACCTGCTGGCGTTCGCCCGCATGCTGCTCCGCGGCGGCGGCGACGTGCTGCGCCCGGACTTCGTGGCCGCGATGACCTCCGACCAGCTCTCCGCCGACCAGCGGGCGCACTCCGGGGCCGGGTTCCTCGACGACGACCTGAGCTGGGGCTTCGGGGTGTCGGTGACGACGAGGGGCCCGCGTGCGGGGTCGTTCGGCTGGGCGGGCGGGCTGGGGACCAGCTGGCACGTCGACCCGGTCCGCGACCTCGTGGTGGTGACCCTGACCCAGCGGTCGTTCGCCTCACCCGACGACTTCGCGCTCCACACCGCGATCTGCGACGCCGCCTACGCGGGCTGAGGCCTCCGGCGGGACCGCATCCGGGGCAGGATCGGGTCCGTGCGGATCGTGGACTGGTCGGAGCGCGCGGGCCGAGCTGACGGGGGCCCGGCGGTGGTGCTGCTCGACCAGCGCGCGCTGCCCCGTCGAACCGAGTACCTGCACCTCGCCACGGTGGACGGCCTCGTCGACGCCATCCGCGCCCTCGCGGTCCGCGGGGCGCCGAACCTCGGGATCGCCGGGGCGTTCGGGGTCGCGCTCGCCGCGCACCACCATCCCGACGACCCGGCGACGGTGCACGACGAGGCCGAGCGGATCGCGCACGCCCGCCCGACCGCCGTGCCGCTCGCCCTCGGGGCCCGCCGGGCGCTCGCCCGCCTCGACGACGGGCCCGCCGCGGTGCTCGCCGAGGCCCGGGCCGTGGCCGCCGACGCCGCCCGCGTCAACGCCGCCGCGACGGCCCGCGCCGCGGACCTGCTCCAGGAGCTGCACCCGGAGGGCCCCCTGCGCACGCTGACCGTCTGCAACACCGGTGAGCTCGCCTGCGGGGTGGGCGGCACGGCGCTCGGTGCGGTGCTGCGGCTCCACGAGCGCGGCGCCCTCGTGGAGGTACTCGCCTGCGAGACCCGTCCCCTGCTGCAGGGCTCCCGGCTCACGGTGTGGGAGCTGGCGCGGGCAGGTGCCCCGCACCGGCTGTGCGTCGACTCGGCGGGCCCGGCGGCGATCGCGACCGGGCGGGTGGACGCGGTCCTCGTCGGCGCCGACCGGATCGCCGCGAACGGGGACGTCGCGAACAAGATCGGCACCTACATGCTCGCCTGTGCCGCCGCACGCTCCGGCGTGCCGTTCCTCGTCGTCGCCCCCGAGGAGACGATCGACCCGCGGACCGCGACCGGCGACGACATCGTCGTGGAGGAACGGGACCCCGGGGAGGTGCTCGAGCTCGGCGGGACACCGACGACGCTGCCCGTGACGCCGGTCTACAACCCGGCCTTCGACGTGACACCGTTCGAACTGGTCACCGCGATCGTCACGGAGGACCGGGCCTGGTCGGCCCGTCCGCCTCAGCGCGGCCCGAGCGCCTCACCCACCCAGACGGCCAGGGTCAGCGAGCGGTCGCTGCCGAGGGTGTCGAGGACGTCGTAGAGCCCGGTGCCGTGGAGACGGGCCTCGTCGGGGGCCAGCGCGCGCAGCTGGTCGAGATCCGACAGCGACTCGGCGTGCGTCGCGAGGGCGTGCAGCGGGGCGCCGGCCAGGCCGTCGGCCATCAGTTCGGGGATCTCGTTGATCACGGAGCGGGCGGCGACGCAGAGGCACTCGCGCTCGAGTGGTGCCTCGGCGATGGTCGTCGGGGTGGTCACACACGGCTCCTTTGCCAGAGACCGCCGATGCCTACGGATGGCCAGGGGCACGTCACGCCGGTCGTGTTGCCGAGGGAGCGGACCGGGCTCACGGTCCGATGCCGCAGTCCGGGAATCCAGGCCCGCCCACTCGCCGACCACGCGTGCACCCGCCTGGACGGACACGGCGCAGATGTCCGGCGAGTTCCCCGGCGACGGTGCGGCAAACCTGTCGCGGTGCTACCAGGACCGTCCGCCGGGCCCGTTCTCGTGGTCGAGGGCGGCCAGGATGGCGCTGTAGGTGGACCCGTGCTCGGCGATGTCCGCGACGAGGGTGTCGGCGTCGACCTCGGCCTCGGCGTCCAGGCCCTCCTCGGACGTGAGGCTCACGCGGATGCGCTGCCCCAGCGGCTGGAGCCGCGCCGAGCGTCCGTAGTCGTCGAAGACGGTCACGCCCCCGTCGCTCGAGAACACCGGGTCCGGTCCGGCGTCGCGGAGGCCCGACTCGATCACCGTGCGCAGTGCGGCCACCCGATCACCCGGCTGCGCGAAGGGCGGCTCGTCAGCTCGCATCCCGGCACCGTACCCGGGTGGGTGGCGGGGACCGCGGCGTTCAAGTCGGAGCGTGCTACGGTCGCAAATGTTGCAGTCTCGTTTTCCTCGCTGTGTCTGATGAGCTCCGTGGATCATGTGACAACCGCCCGGGCTCGCGCTGCTGAGGACCACCCTTCGCCGTGCTCCGGAGTCGGGCAACGCTGGTGGGCGGGTACGTACCCGCCCAGTCCGATCCCGAAAGAGGATGCATGACTGAAGGAACCGTCAAGTGGTTCAACGCCGAGAAGGGCTTCGGCTTTATCGCCCCCGATGACGGCGGGAAGGACGTGTTCGTCCACTACTCCGCCATCCAGGGTGGCGGATTCCGGTCCCTCGAGGAGAACCAGCGAGTGAGCTTCGAGTCCAGCCAGGGTTCGAAGGGTCCTCAGGCCGACTCCGTCCAGGCTCTCTGAGACACCGGAACACCCGGCCGGGCGCCGCCATCACGGTGCCGCACCCGGCCCACCGGGGCTGTGGTCCCATGCCTCATACCCGTGGGGCCACAGCTTTCGGGGCGCACGCGATCACGTCGCATCCGCCCGTCGCATGACGCAGGGCCCGTCACCTCGGTGGCGGGCCCTTCGTCATGCGCACCACCCCTCCTCCCACGTCCGGGTCATGAGCCGGTAACGCGTCCTGCGCGTGCGGCGACATGACGGCGACACACACGTCGTCGTCGGGGGGGATGGCACTCGGTGCGCACCGCGTACAAGGTCTGGTCAGGCATCGCGGCAGGAGTCTTCTGTCTGGTCGCGGTCGTCGATCTGTCGACCCCCACGACGCCGACGCGCGCGGCCACCCCGACGGTCTCGACCGCGGCCGGCCCGGCCGCCGTCCCCGTCGCCGTCCCCACGGTCGGTGCCGCGCCTGCCGTGGCGCCCGTCGCCGACGCTCCCGCCGCGACCGGGGAGACCGTCACGGTCACCAGGGTGATCGACGGTGACACCTTCGTCGCCGGCGGAGCGAAGGTCCGTGTCCTGGGGATCGACTCCTGCGAGGCCGGGACCTCCGGCGGCGAGCAGGCCACCGGGACGGCCCGGACCATGCTGGACGGCCAGCAGGTCACGCTGCGGAGCGAACCCGGCGTCGACAAGGACAAGTACGGACGCGAACTGCGCTACGTGGACCTGCCGGGCGGCACCGACTTCGGCGATCTCATGGTCGGCTACGACCACACCGGGGTCTACCAGGGCAGGAACGACGCCAGTCCCGAGTACGCCGCGAAGCTGCGCGCGGACGACGCGGACGGCCGCACCTGCTCGGCGCCGGTCACGACGACGAGTTCCTCCTCGGGCTCGGGCGACGGCGGGTCGGTCGACTGGCCCAGCCCCGGCGACCAGGGCTTGCCCGACGGTGCCCTGACCGGCGGCTACTGCGCGCGCAAGTGGTGGTGCTGACCGTGGCCTCGCGACGTTCCGGCCCCGCAGGCGGACTCGGCACCGTGATCGGCGTCGTCCTGCTCATCGGGTTGGCGATCCTGATCATCAAGTGGGCGTTGATCACGGCGGCGATCCTCGCCGTCCCGTTCGGCATCTGGTGGCTCCTCGACCACGAGAAGCGCACCCGTCCGGTGCGCGAGGCACAGCAGGCCGCGGCGGCCGCGGCCGCCCGACGCACCGAGGTCGAGTCCCGCGCCGTCGTCGACGCGGCGGGCGGCTGCGGCTGGTGCGGCTCCCGGATCGCCCACCGCGACGCCCGCACCGGAGCGCTGATGCCGCCCCGCGAGTTCCATCGCGACGAGGTCGAGCAGGCGATCGCGATCACCGCCTGAGGCGCGGGGCGACGCTCGCGGTCGGTCAGATCAGCGAGGCGTCGAGACCCCCGTCGAGGATCAGCCCGCTACCGGTGCAGAACGCGGAACGCTCGGAGGCGAGGAAGAGCGCCGCCTCGGCGACCTCCTCGGGGGTGCCGTAGCGGCCCTGCTTCTGGGCGATGAGGCCGTCGAACCCGCCCGCGGGCAGACCGAGGAGCTCCTCGAACTCGGGCTTGGCGGCGGTGACCATGTCGGTCCCGATGAAGCCGGGCATCAGGGCGTTCACCCGCACCCCGTCGGCCCGCAGCTCGGTCGCGGCGGTCTTGGTCAGGTTGACCACTCCGGCCTTCGCGGCGGCGTAGTGCGCGAGCAGCGGCGACCCGGTGGTGGCGGTGACCGACGCGAGCGTGACGATGCTGCCGCCCCCGGAGGCGATGATCGCCGGCGCGGCGTAGCGCAGGGAGAGGAAGACCCCGTCGAGATTGACCGAGAGCACCGAGCGCCAGGTGGCGAGGTCCATGCCGAGCAGCGGGCAGGCGGAGCCGATCCCGGCGTTGGGCACCATGACGTGCAGCGCCCCGAGCTCGGACACGGTGCGATCGATCAGGGCCTGGACCTGGGTCTCGTCGCGGACGTCGCACGGGATCGCCCGCGCACCGGGCAGCTTGTCGGCCGCGATCCGGGCGGCCTCGCCGTCGATGTCGGAGACCACGACGGTGGCGCCCTCCTCCGCGAACCGGGTGGCGATGGCCAGACCGAGGCCCTTGCCCGCTCCGGTGACGACGGCGACCTTGCTGTCGAGCTGACCGCTCATGACGTTCCTCTCCGTGGGGGACGTGAGTCGTCCGGCCGAGAAGATCGGACCGGGCGCGACGACCGGGTCGTCGCTGCGGTGAGGATGTCACCGCCCGCGGGGACCGGGTGCGCGGCCTCGGCTCACTCGCCGCCGGGGTCGGCCGTCTGGCCCTCCTCGTGGCGGGTCCCGGCGTACGAGCCGGGGTCGACCTCACCGGCCACGATGAGCCGGGCCATCTCCACCAGGCTCAGAGCACGGGTCACGGCCATGTCGGCCAGCGCCACGACCGCCTCGCCGATCGGCACGTCGAGCCGCTCGCACACGACGCCCTCGGCCAAGAAGATCACGACGTCCTCGCGGGACCAGTCGTTCTGGGTGAGTTCTTCGTCCATCAGCCTCGCCTGCGCTGCACGTCCCGGCGCGGGGATCCACGGAGGCCGGCGGGGTCTGGGCCAGCGATCTACGCCGCCAGCGTCGCAAAACCCGGTCGTCCGGTCCAGTCCACTCGGCCCGGGACCTGATCAAATCGCAGCTCGACGCCCACGACCCGGCACCGTGATCTGCTTCACAGGGTGCGCCGCGGGCTCCGAGGCCTGCACGGCCCCTATCCGGTGCCCTCCGCGGCCGGCCGATCGAACGCCGCCAGATCTCCGGCGAGACGGATCAGCGGGATGCCGAACGCCTCCGCCTCGGCCCGCAGGGACGCCCGGGCCTCGCTCACGCTCAGCTGCTCGCGCACGGAGATGACCCGGACCGCCTGCGCGATCAGCCTCCGGTCGGCGTCCCCGCTGCTGGGCTGGGCAGATTCGGGCATCGGGTCCCCTTCGCTGGTGCGCTCGCGGCTCGAGGAGCAACGTCATCGGCGGGGTCCGGGCCGACGGCGACCACTGTCGCTCCCGCGCCGGGCGTTCGTCCAGGCAACGGGGCAGGGTGATCGACGGCCGAGCCGTCGGGTCGGCCGACCGGCAGATCCACCGGCGGTCCGCGGCGCGGGCAGCCCCGCCAGGCCCGGGGGACGACCGCTTCTGCACGAGGCTGCTGCACCCGGACACAGCGAAGGGGCCGCCAGAACCCGACGACCCCTCTGACCTGCAAGAGCTTCTGCGCGCCCGAAGGGATTCGAACCCCTGACCTTCTGATCCGTAGTTACGTTCCTACCGCGTGCATGCCAGGTTTGCTGGGCATCAGTGGGCACCACAGGTGATCGTTTGGGCATCGGAGGCGATAGTGGGAAGCAGTTCGTGGACCAGATCGTGGACCGAGATCAACTGAAGATCACCACTATGAGCGGTTCCACGTGCCGCCGCGGGCTGATCGCGAGCCACGGGTGATCGCGGGGTCTCATCCGCCGGCGGAGGGCGGTAGCACATCAAGGAACGCTCCGTCGTGGACGACCGCGGTGCGCTCATGTAGCGCGACCTCGTCGAGGAGGAAGCTCGAAGCCGCGAAGACTCGCGCCAGCGCGTGACCATGGGTGTCGGTGAGGGTGGCGACGAGGTCTTCGACGGTGGTCCCGAGAGCTAGGGAAACCTGCTCGGAGGCGGTGCCGGCCACGGTCTTGGCTCCACCGAAGTAACGCACCGTTGCATGCCCGGGTGTCGGCGTGCTCATCGCTTGCCCCTGTCGGTCGCAGCTCGCCCGTCGGTCGTCAGGTCCAAATTGCAACCCCGCGACGCCTGGGTTCTGATCGAGTTCGGGCCGTGGTCACATCCTCGTTGGCCGGGGGCGTCGCGACCATGATCGCGCCTGACGGGCGTCCACAAGGACGCCCTTCGGCGCGCTCTACCGCGATCGGCGGGGCTCTCCCGTGCCGAGGGAGAGCGGTGTCGAGCTCGCCCAGACCAGCGACGTCGTGAGTGACGCGCTGTTGGGTCAGCCGCGCACCGGCTGTATCGAGCACGCAGAGCTGATGGGCGATGCCGCCCCAGTCGATGCCGACGAACCTCGGCCAGTCGTGCGCACGGTCGTGGTCGGGAAGGAGCTGTCCCCGGGTCACGGATCCGCTCCGGGCCATTCCCGCCCGGGCGCTCATCCAAGTGCTCGCGGCGGCGCGCTCTGCTGGCTTTGCGGACGCAGCCCCAGGTCAGAGTCGCCTCGCTGCCGCTGTGGCCGTGGTTGTGCACACACCGGGCACCGTCGAGCTGCTGGACCTCCAGCCGCACGGTGGGCCCGCCTGGGCGCAATCCCACACCTGATTGGCCGTGCGGACCGCCGCCTCCTGCAGTCGCGGTTCGACCTCGACGCAGCGGCGCCGGATCCCATCGGCGCGGCGCACCCCGCAGGGCGGCGCGGTAGGCCCAGCTCGAAGGCGTGGGACATGGGGAAAAGCACCGATGAGGTGCAGCGGGAGGAGCCGTCTCATCCGGATCGCGACCTGCCGCCGTCGTACTGGGGTGCTCGCTGGTGCCGGGCACCGGGCGCTGCCAGGCCAGAGGACTGATCGAGCCGAGGAGTGTGGGCAAGGTGGAGGCGCACATCGTCGCCCCTGGTCGGGCATGCGGGTGGTGCACCTGGCGTGTCCAGGTTCTACAGTCGAGGCCCACGTTGTTCCCCGGACCCCGGTTCTGCGCGAGCCCGCCCACTCGTGTTGCGTACAGAGGTCCCGGTCATGTTGTACCAGCTCCCGGACGTATCAGGCGGAGTGCTGGCCGGGGACGGCTCCGGGCGACCCCCCACCGTGCACGTCCGTGGGGGAGCCGGGGATCACGCCGAGGCCGGGATACGCACGGCGGTGACCCGGGTGAAGCACGCGGCGGCGAACCGGGATGGAACTCGATGCGTCGGCCCGCGACCCGGCTGGTCGCGCCCGTGTGATGGGGCGGTGGAGCGGAGTCTTCGACGACGCACCGGGGCGGCGTGCCGCTGTTGCCGGGCGGGTGGCGTAGGTGGCTGACCTGGAGGGTTTCACCGACGTCCTGGCCGCATTGCTGTCCACGGGCGGGCCGGGTGCGCCGCTGGGGATCTGTCAGGCGTGTGTGGCGTGGTTGCCGATGAGCGGGGCGGCGGTGACGGTGATGGCCTCGGCGGATCGCCAAGAGTTGGTGTGCGCCTCGGACACGGTGGCGGCGAGGATCGACGAGCTGCAGTTCTCGTTGGGTGAGGGCCCGTGTGTGGAGGCGTTCATGACCGGGCGCACCGTGCAGATCGCCGACATCGTCGAGGTCCGGGACAGCCGATGGCCGATGTTCGCCGCGGCCGCTCGTGACACCCCTGCGCGCGGTATGTACGTGTTCCCCTTGCACGTCGGCGCGGGCCGGTTGGGGGTCCTGGACTGTTACCGCGACACCCCCGGACCGCTGACCGCCGATGAGCTCGCCGGCGCGTTGCGCGCCGCCGACGCCGCAGTGTGGGCGCTGCTCGATCAGGCGCCTCGCCGGAACCCGACCGGGAACGACCCGACCCCCGCGGGGGTGGGCGCCACGCCCACCGTGGCCGACGATCACGGCGACCGGCCGGACCAGGCTTGGTCGGGTTATGGGTGGTCAGGGGTGGTGTCGCCGATGGGTTACCCGGAGATCCACCAGGCCACCGGAATGATCATCGGGCAGGTGGGGGGTACCGCGGCGTCGGCGTTGGCGCGGCTACGCGCCGCGGCGTTCGCCGCGGAAAGGCCGATCGACGAGGTCGCCCGCGACGTTGTGGGCCGGCGATTGCGCTTCGACGAAAGGGATGGGCCATGACCGACACGACCGGGCAGGGCCGGGAACGCGCGTTGGGGGAAGCGTTCGTGCGCCTGGCCGACACCCTGATCGCCGACTTCGACGTCATCGACGTGCTGCACGAGCTCACCACCGACTGCGTGTCGCTGCTGCCCGTCGATGCGGCCGGGCTGCTGCTCTCCGATCAGCGGGGCGCGCTGCGGGCGGTGTCGGCCTCGAGCGAGCAAGCCACCCTGGTCGAGTTGTTCCAGCTCCAGGCCGACCAGGGCCCCTGTCTCGACGCGTTCCACACCAGCGCCCAGGTCCACGCCCCCGACCTGGCCGCGGACGCCGCCGCCGGGGGCCGCTGGCCCCGGTTCGCCGCACACGCGGTGCAGGCCGGCTACGGCGCGGTGCACGCCCTACCGCTGCGGCTGCGCGCGCGGACCATCGGGGCACTGAACCTGTTCACCGTCGAGCCCGGCCCGCTGGCCGATGCGGATCTCCAGGTGGCACAAGCGTTGGCTGCAGTCGCCACCATCGTCGTGTTGCAGGACCGCACCAGCCACGAGAGCGAACTTCTCACCGAACAGCTCCAAGCGACCCTGACCAGCCGGATCATCATCGAACAGGCCACCGGAGTGCTGGTCGAACGCGGCCGAGTCGAGCTCGGCGACGCATTCAGCCTGCTCCGCCGATACTCCCGGGCCGGCAGTCGCCGCCTGGGCGACGTCGCCCGCGACGTCGTCGAAGGCAACCTCGACGCCCACGAGCTGCTCCACACTGCCGAGCAGGTCTCCGCCAGCGGAATCCCTGCCGGCCAGGCCCCTGCCGGGCAGTCCCCTGCTGGCCAGGTCCCCGCCGACGCCGCCTCTCCCGCGGCGCCTGCCCCCCAGCGAAAACCGACTGGCTCCGGGTAGGGGTGAAATGGCGACGCGCCTGAGTCCCAAACGGTTCGAGCCGGGCCCAGTGCTCGGCGGTGTGTCGGTCACCGCCAACCCCGCCCGGTCGCCGAGCTCGAGCTCGCCGACGAGGCGTTGCGTCGGCCCAGGGGTGACGCTCCTGGCGGCTGGGGCGGGGTTCAGGGCTGGAGACCGACCCTGCCGGCGATGATCTCTTCGGCGAGGTCGGTGACCGCGACCCCCTCGGCCAGCGCCGTGGTTCGGATAAGGGTCAGGGCGTCGTGGATCTCGAGGTCCCACCAGGCGGCGAGCATCCCCGCCGCGACATGCACCGGCACATACTGGGTGTTGGCCAGCAGATCACCTTCGAAGATGGCCGGCTCCGGCGCGAGCCGCTCAGCGAGCGACTCGGCCATGACCACGGCCAGCGCCTGGGCGTCTGCCGCCCGCTCCGCGCCCAGCGACCCAGCGGTGTCGCGGTAGAGGTACAGCGTGCCCAGCCCGGCCCCGCCGGCGCGCAGCGGGAAGAAGAACACCGCCGCCGCGCCCGCCGCGGCGGCCTCGGTGGCGAACATGGGCCACTGCGTCGCGGCGGCCTCGAGGTCGTCGACCAGACACGGGACACCGCGGGTGTGGGCGTCGGCGCACGGCCCCACCCCCAGGGTGAGGTGAACGTTCTCCAACCGGCGCGCCACCGCGTCGGTGGCGTGGAGCAGGCCTTTGTGCCCGGCCATCCCTTCCGCAGGGCCCATCGCGGTCACTCCCGCCCCCGACACCCCCGCCCGGTGCACCGCCACCTCACACACCGCGCGGGCGAAATCGGCCACCCCGCCCGCACCGGGCCCCGCTGCTCCACCGCCCTGCGCCGACCGGCGGCTCTCACGCACCGCGGCGCGCATGCGCCGTCGGCGGGCCTCGTCGTCGTGGACCTCGGCACGACACCGCGCCGGCCGGGACGCTGCCGGCGTCCACTCGTGGACACCGAGGTAACGGCAGACGATCGTCCAGGTACGGGGCGCGGGGGAAGGTTGAGCGCGGGTCCGCGACCGTGGGATATCGCTGGCGGGCCGCTGACGGATCGTCGCCGGGCACGGTGCCCCTGCGGGGATTCGGTGCCGCGGACGTCCGCGGCGCCGGGCCCGCTCGGGTATGCCGCTGGGGCGCGCCGTGGGTGGACAGCCGATTGTTCCCGCTCGGTTCCGGGGGTCGTCGAGCATGCCGGTCATCTCCGCTGAGCACACAGGGTCTCGGTGTGCTGATGCGCCCCGCCATCGAGGCTGCGGGCCGAGTATGGGCCTGTCTGGGTGGCAGTGCCGGAAACCAGGAACATCTCGACGGCGCGAGCATCACGAGTTCGACACGGTGCGGGCCTACGGCCCGCACGACGCGCTCAGCGCGAGTCCGAGACTGTGCGGGGCAGCCATATGAGACCGACGACCTGCCGTACGACGATCAGGGTGCTCGGTTCGTTGACCACGGCTAGGACCGGAACCTGTCGCTCAACAGGACACTCCACTAGTCAGAGCGGGAGCTGTAGACCATGTCCGGGTGCACCGCGTCCGAGATGGCGGTCACTCTGAGCCCCACTTGTTGTCGCCAAAACCCAGCTGGTACCGCCGATGTTCTCTCGGCCGGAGGCAGGTCGGGAATCCGTTGCGATGGTCACTCCCGGTGAAGGGGTAGCGACAATGTGCGAGCGGTCCGTAGCGTGCTGGGGAAAGAGCAGGCCGCCGGGTCCACACCTTGCGGCCTGAGGCAGTTGCCCCGGCCCCCGGCAACCCACCCCACCAGTTGGGGGAGCGCACAGGGGGATCGTCATGAGGGCATCGACCATCTCGGGTGCCGTCCACCGCTGGACGTTGGGCGGCTCCAGGCGGCGGGGGCACCCGGGCATGGCGCCACCGGCCCGGCCGGGGCCCGATGTGGTCGTGGTGGCCGGGGTGCTCGATCGCGACGCCGCGAAGCTGCTCGTCGCCGACCTCGAGCGGGCCCGCACCGGCGGCGCGGAACGGGTGCAGGTGGATCTGAGCGGGCTCGAGCGCTGCGACCCGGCCGGGCTGCAGGCGTTGAGCACCCTGTGCTGGGGCGAGCAGCGGCGGGGTGAGCGCTGGTGGCGCCGGGCTCGGCGTGGCTTTCCGGTCGAGATGAGGGGTCTGGGGTGGTCACCGTTTCTCGGGCTGCTCGCCGCCCAGCCGCTCGATGAGATGGTCTCCACGCGGGCGCTGGTCCGCGCCCTGCGTGAGTCCTCCTCCACGCCCGGTCCTAACGCGCCCGGTCCGACATCCTCAGCGCCAGGTCGCGACGGGTCCGGGGCCGAGACCGGGTGGCCTTCCGTGGCCGGTCCCTCCCGAGGGGTGGGGCCAGCCTGCCGGTGGCACCGCGAACCTGCCATGCGGCGGTTCCCGGCGCCACACCCGCCGGTGGGGGGGGGGGGGGGGGGGGGGGGGGGGGGGG
>NZ_DASXJS010000229.1:0-45404 GCF_036497245.1 Actinomycetospora sp.
CCACTACTCCGAGGCCCTGCCCGAGGAGCACGTGCCGTCCCCGGTGCACGAGGAGCACTTCCACCGGGCCCTCGCGAGGTCGGCGACGACCGTCGCCCGGCTCGTCGGGCACGTCACCGACCGCCTGCTCGCCACCGTCGGTCCCCGACCGGTGCTGGTGTCGCTGGCCCGAGGGGGAACCCCGGTCGGGGTCCTCGTCCGCCGTTGGGCCGCCCTCGTGCGCGGGGTGGACCTGCCGCACTACGCCATGAGCGTCGTCCGCGGACGCGGCGTCGACCCGAACGCCCTCGCGGCGCTGACCTCCGGCCACGACCCGGCGTCGCTGGTCTTCGTCGACGGCTGGACCGGCAAGGGCGCGATCGTCGACGAGCTGACGGCCGGGCTGGCCGCGCACGCCGTCCCGGCGTACGTCGTCGCGCTGAGCGACCCGGCCCACGTCGCCACCCTGGCGGGCACCCGCGAGGACCTGCTCGTCCCGTCGGCGTGCCTGACCGCCACGGTGTGCGGGCTGGTCTCGCGCACCGTCCGGCGGCCCGACCTCGTGCCGGACGGCGGGTACGACGGCGCCAAGTACTACCCCGCGCTCGCCGGCGGGGACCGGACCGCGACGTTCCTCGACGCGGTGTCGGCGCGCTTCGAGACGGTGGCGGGCGAGGTCGCTCCGGGGATGGCAGCAGCGGTGACGCCCGACGGACCGGGCGACCGGCGCGGACCCGCCTACGTCGCGGCCCTGGCCCGTGAGCTCGGGGTGGGCGACCGGCACCGGATCAAGCCCGGGCTCGGCGAGACCACCCGCATGCTGCTGCGCCGGGCGCCCGAGGCCGTCCTGCTCGCGCCCGACGCGGGCCCCGACGCCGAGCACCTGCGCGCGATGTGCCACGCCCGCGGTGTCCCGGTGCGCGAGCTCCCCGGAGAGGCCGGCGGGCTCCCGTGCCCCTACCGCAGCGTCGGGCTCGTCCGGGGCCGGGGGCCCGGGTGACCGTGCTCGTCGCCACCGACCTCGACCGGACGCTGGTCTACTCGCGGCGCTCCGCCGGCGTGGACCTGGCCGGCCTGCACGCGGTCGAGCACCGCGAGGGCGTCGCCACGACGTGGACGACCCGGCGCGCGGCCGAGCTGCTCACGGCGCTGGGTGACGCCGCGACCTGGGTGCCCGCGACGACGCGCACCCGCGAGCAGTTCCAGCGTCTGCGGCTCCCCGGCGCCCACCGGTGGGCGGTGTGCGCGCACGGCGGTGTCCTGCTCGACGACGGCGTTCCCGACGCGGCCTGGGCCGGGGACGTCCGCCGACGGCTGGCGCGGGTCGCGTCGCTCGACGAGGTCGCGGCCGGGCTCGACCGGCGGATCGCGGTCCTGCCGGTCGGGATCGCCGGCCCGGTCCGCCGCGCGGAGGACCTCTTCCTGGTCGCCCGGCTCGACCCGGCGAGGGTGCCCGACGGATGGGGCGACGAGCTCGCCGCGTTCGCCGCCGACCGGGGCTGGGAGGCACTGCCGGGCGAGCGGAAGCTGCACCTCGTCCCCGCCGGGCTGTCCAAGGTCGCGGCGGTGACGGAGGTGCGGCGCCGGTGCGGTCCGGACGACGGCCTGCTCGCGGCCGGTGACTCCCGCCTGGACACCGACCTGCTGCTCGCCGCCGACGCCGCGATCCGGCCGGCGCACGGCGAGCTGCACGCGCTCGGGTGGCACGCCCCCCACGTCGCGGTCACCCGGGTGAGCGGAGTGGGCGCCGGGGAGGAGATCGCCGCCCGGCTCCTCGAGCGGGTCAGGCGCGGGCCCCGGCGTCCTCCTTGTGGAAGCGGCCCTCCTTCATGATCGCCTGGATGCGGTCGTGGTCCTGGAGCACCGTGATGTCGGCGAGCGGGTCGCCGTCGACGAGGATCAGGTCCGCGAGGTAACCGGGCTGGACCTGCCCGAGCTCGTGGGGACGCAGCATGATCTCGCCGCCGCGCTTGGTCGCCGAGAGGATCGCCTCCATCGGCGTGAACCCGAGCAGTTCGACGAAGTGCTCGAGGTCGCGGGCATACGTGCCGTGCGGGGTCCACGCGAAGCCGTAGTCGCCACCGGGCACCAGCTTGATGCCACGACGGTGCATCTCGCGGAGTCCCTCGATCGCGACCTCGAGCTCCTTCTTGTACCCGACGGCCTCCGCGGCCTCCTGCGGGAACCCGAACGCCTCCGCCTCGTAGAGGGTGGCGATGAGCCAGTTGATGCCGGGCCCGACCCACACCCAGTCCTTGTTCGCCTCGAGCATGTCCATGCCCTCGGCGTCGGTGAAGCTCGCGTGGTAGACGATGTCGACCTTGTTCCGGACGCACATCTTCACGCTCTCCGCGGAGCGGGCGTGGGCGCAGACGCGCTTGCCGCGGCGGTGGGCCTCGGTGACGGCGGCCGCCACCTCCTCGTCGGAGAAGTAGGTGTCCTCCGCGCGCATCGTGCCGGTGATCTCCTCACCGGTCATCGAGAGCTTGATCTGGTCGACCCCGATGTCGATCAGCTCGCGGACGGCCTTGCGCATGCCCTCCGGGCCGTCGGCGAACTTCGTGATCGACTTGATGATCGCCCCGCCGGTGGTGGCGATCTCGGGGCCGTTGGCGAGGTAGTGCGGGCCGGGGATGCGCCCGGCGTTGATGGCGTCGCGGCACACGACGTCGAGCCGCTCCTTCGCCGAGGCGGCCCCGAGACACATCGTGTAACCCGAGTCGAGGTAGGTCTTGGCCGACTCGAGGGCGAAGAGCAGGTGCTCCTCGACGGGGGTGTGCCCGAGCCCGTCGAGGTCGGCCGAGTTGTTCCAGGTGAAGTGGGTGTGCGCGTCGCACAGCCCGGACATCAGCGTGCGCCCGCGCCCCTCGACGACGTGGGCACCCTCGGCGCGGTTCGCCTCGACGGTGCCGACGGCGGCGATGCGGTCGTCCTCGATCAGGACATCTCCGGGATACGGATCGGCGCCGGTGCAGTCGAGGATCGAGACGTCACGGAACAGGACCTTGCTCATGAGGGGCTCCTCGTCGTCGAGGGATCGAGTTGTGGTGTGGGATCGGTCGAACGGACAGGTGGGTCAGAAGAACTTGAGGAGGTGCTCGGTCACCTCGTGCGGGCGTTCGAGCGCGGTCCAGTGGCCGCAGTCGTCGAGGACATCGAGGGTCGCGGCGCCGTGCGCGTCGGCGAGGCCCTGGCTGATCTCGGGCCGACCGACGCCGTCGTCGGCCCCGGTGAGCAGCAGCAGCGGGAGCTCCGGGTCGACGGGGCCCGGGTCGGGTGCGCCGGCGAGCGCCTCGCAGGAGCGGGCGTAGCCCTCCGGGTCCTGGCGCAGCACCAGTTCGCGGACCGCGGCGGCCGTGCCCGGGTGGTCGCGGCGGGTCGCCTCGGCGGTGGCGTTGCCCATGACGGCGTCGGCGATCGCGGGCATCTCCCCGGCGCGCGCCTTGGCGGCGCGGTCGTGCTGGCCCTGCTGCCCCGCCTCGGGCAGGGGCGCGGGGACGGCGCCGAGCAGCGCGAGGTGGGAGACCAGGTCGGGCCTTGTCGCCGCGAGGAGCCGGACGGTGATGGTGGCCATCGAGTGCCCGACCACCCGGGCCGGGCCCGCTCCGAGCTGCGGCAGCAGGTCGGCGAGATCGTCGGCGAAGCTCGCGATGGTCGGCGTGCTGGTCACCGGGGACCGCCCGGAGCCCTCCATGTCGGGCCGCACGACGGTGAACCGCTCGGCCAGCGCCGCGACCTGCGGCTGGAAGAAGTTCGAGGTGCCGCCGAGGCCGTGGACCAGCAGGACCACCGGCCCGTCGCCGGTGATCTCGACCGCGAGTTCCTTGCCGTTGACCTTCACGTGCTGGTCCTCCTTCGAGGGGGGTTGCGTTCTGGTGGTTCAGCGGACGGTGTTGCGGATCGCGCCGAGGCCGGTGATCGCGCACTCGACGACGTCGCCGGGGCCCAGGAAGCGCGGCGGGTCGAACCCGATCCCGACGCCCGCGGGGGTCCCGGTGGCGATGACGTCGCCCGGCAGCAGCGTCATCCCGGCGGAGATCACGCGGATCAGCTCGGGCACATCGAAGATCAGGTCCGCGACGGGGGCCTTCTGGCGGGGCTCGCCGTTGACGGTGGAGGAGACCTCGAGGGCGTCCAGGTCGGGGATCTCGTCGGCGGTCACGGCCCACGGGCCCATCGGCGCGTGGGTGTCGAGGGACTTGCCCAGCAGCCACTGCTTGTGGTCGCGCTGCACGTCGCGGGCGGTGACGTCGTCGACGATCGTGTAGCCCCAGACGTGCCGCATCGCCTCGTCGCGGGAGATGCCCCGGCCGCCGCGTCCGATGATCACGGCGAGCTCGGCCTCGTAGTCGAGCTCGGAGGTGACCGAGCGGTGGGCCTCGATGTCGTCGTACGGGCCGGTCACGCTCGTCGTCGCCTTGGAGAAGACGATCGGCTTGTCCGGCACGTCCTCCGAGCGCTGCGGGGTGTCGTAGCCGGAGCGGCCGAACTCCGCGACGTGCTCGCGGTAGTTCTTGCCGACGGCGAACAGGTCCCGGCGGGGGGTGGGCATCGGCGCGCGGAGGGTCGGGCGCTCGACGCGCCGGAGGTCGCGGGCCTCGGCGATCCGGGGACCCAGGCGGTCCCAGTTCTCGATGACCTCGAGCAGCGACCGCTCCCCCACCACCGGCGCCAGGTCGAGCACGCCGGCCTCGTCGTCGGGAGCCACCAGCCCCACGGCCTCACGGCCGCCGACGGCGAACGTCACCAGTTTCACGAGCCCTCCTCGGGAGGTGGCCTTCGGCCTTGTGAGCACTTTCCGGGGCTATAGGCCCGGAAAGTGCTCACGGGCGCGAAGCGCACCATTAGCGACCAATCCGGTCCATTGGCAGCGTGTGGTGCTTCACATCGCGGCCCTGGCTCGACCGTACGACGCCGCGTTTCGGCTGCCAATACCGTCGCGGCGTCGTCATTGGTCTAATATTGGTCGCCAACCGACGAGGGGAGAGTGACATGGCCGCACCGGTGACCAGTGGGTCGACGACGTCGGGCCCACTCGCGGTCCGCCTGCGCGCGCTGCTCGACGAGGCGGTCGCCGCAGGCACGCTCGGGACGGGCGCGAAGATCCCGACGGAGCGGGCGCTGTGCGACACGCTGCAGGCCTCCCGGACCGCGGTGCGCTCCGCGCTGGCCGAGCTGGAGCGCGAGGGCCGGATCACCCGGCACGTCGGGCGGGGCACCTTCCTCGCCGAGCTCGAGGCCGACCCCGGGCTGCCCGCCGTCGCCCGCGGGGCGGTGCAGACCAGCCCCGCCGAGATCATGGCGACCCGCCTCGTCCTCGAACCGGAGATCGCCGCGCTCGCCGCGCGGCACGCCACGCAGGCCGACATCGACCACATCCGGCACTGCCTGCGCCGCGGCGACGCGACGACCACCTACGACGAGTTCGAGGCCTGGGACTCCGCGCTGCACCGCGCCATCGCCGCCGCGGCGCACAACGGCCTGCTGCTGCGCCTCTTCGACACCATGAACGCCGCCCGCGACCTCCCGGTCTGGGGCAGTCTCAAGCGGCGGACGGCGACCGCCGAGCGGCGCCGCGAGTACGAGCGCTGCCACGCCGAGATCGTCGCGGCGCTCGTCGAGCGCGATCCCGACGCGGCGCGCGAGCACATGCGCGGGCACCTCGTCGACGTCCGCACGAACCTGCTCGGGGCGCACTGAGCGGGCCCGCCGCCCCGAGCCGGGGGCGGGGGCCTCGTCCGGTCAGAAGTGGGCGTGGAGGATGCCGAACCCGACGAGCGCGGCGAGGTGGTCGCGGCGCTCCTCCTCGGCGGCCCGGTACTCCTCCCAGTCGCTGTCGTTGCGATGGGCCCACATCGCCATCGCCGCGTCCCAGGCGAGGTCGCGGGTGTCCCGCACCAGCAGGTCGCCGAACACGTTGCCGAGCCGGTTGGCCAACGAACCGTCGCCGAAGTACGAGAACGGTGAGTGGAACTCGTGGCGCAGCGTGTTCATCTTCGCGTAGAAGATGTCGTTGATCCGGCAGTAGTCCCGGTGCTGGGCGTCCCGCTCGGCCGGCGAGGAATGGGAGTCCCAGGTGGTGAGCAGGGCGAACGCCAGGTCGTAGTTGACGTGGGCGTTCACGCCGGCCGCCGCGTACTCGAGGGTCGGCACCGAGTCGTCGGACCGGACGTCGAACAGCACCTCCCAGCACCGCGGCACGCGCCCGACGCCGTCCGTGAGGGCCCGGATCGCGGCCAGGTACCGGCACGCGAAGGCCACGTCGAGGTCGATGATGAAGGTCCCGGCCTCGAAGGACCCGGCCGTCACCGCGTCCAGCACGCCGCAGGTGATCTCGTGGTAGAGCAGCGTGAAGGAGGCGATGCCGTCCTCCTTCCCCCGCGGATCCACCTGCACCGCCGCCGCCTTGACGGCATCGAGCGTCCTGATCACCGCCGGGACGTCGCCCGGTACCTCGCTCACCGCAGCCTTGAGTGCGTCGTTGACTCCCATGCCATCCCCCTCGTCGGCGGGCGCCTAGCGCGCCCGAACCCGTTGCAGCAGCGCCGCGGCCTGAGTGCGCGAGCGCGTGTTCGTCTTGCGCAGCACGTTCGACACGTGCACCGCGACCGTCCGTTCCTGCATCCCCAGACGCCGTCCGACCTGGCGGTTGGTCAACCCCTCGGCCACCGCGCCCAGCACCTCGTGCTCGCGGGGCGTCAGGGCGGAGAGCTCCGGGGCACGGGACTCCGCCGTGGCCAGGGGCCCGTCCTCCGCGCCGTCGAGGAGCTCGCTGCGCGTCAGTCCGGCCCGGGCGGCGACCGCCTCGACCTCGCGCAGGAACGGTGCCGCCCCCATCTCGCGGGCCGTGCCCGCCGCCGCGCGGAGACAGGCCGTGACCTCGCTCGACGGGCGCCGGGCGACGGTCAGCAGGGCGTCGGCCCGCCGCAGCTGGGCGTACGCCGCCGGGTAGGGGTTGAGCAGGGCGCTCCACCGCTCGGCGACGTCGCGCCAGGCCTCCGGATCGGGCGTCCCCTGCACGCGCCCCAGCTCGGCCCGGCACATCCGCGCGTAGGCGATCACGGTGCGCCGCAGGGCCGGGACGATCGTGGGGACCCGCCGCTCGATGTCGTGGAGGCGGTCCACCAACCGGCGGACCGCTTCCTGGTCGCGGTCGCCGTGCACCGCGGCCTCCGCCTCGGCCCGGAGCCCGTGCCAGAGCAGCGGGGCGACGAGGAAGACGTCGTCGGGGTGCCGGGCCGCGAGGTCGAGCCCGACGGCCACCGCGTCGCGCGCGTCCTGCGGGCGTCCGCGCCACATCTGCAGCCCGGAGCGCAGCGTCACCAGCGGGACCTGCCGGCGCTCCCCGGCGGTCGCGGACAGCAGCTCGACCGCCCCCATGTCCTCGTCGGCCGCTCCGAACTCGCCCCGTCCGACCAGCAACCGTATCCGGGCCAGCCGGATCTCCAGGGCCTCGGCGCCCGTCGGTCGCAGGGCCCAGGCCTCGTCGACCGCTTCCTGGGCCTCGGCCCAGCGCCCGAGCCGGAACAGCCCGTTGGCCGCGGTCGCCAACAAGCTCACCCCGAAGCTGCGGGCCAGGCCGAGGTCGCGCATCCGGGCGAGGCCCTGGCGCGCGAGCTCCACCCCCTCGGCGATCTCGCCCAGCGGGCCGACGAGCAGCTCGGCCCAGTGCAGGTAGGCGCGTCCGACCCCCTCCGCGTCGACGAGCCGCTCGGCGACGGCGAGCCCTTCCGCCACGGCGGCCAGCCCGGCCTCGGAGTTCTCCCGGTACGCGAGCGCGAACCCGAGGGTCACCAGCATCGGGACCTGCTCGGGATCGTCCCCGCCACGCCGCGACAGCGTCAGCGCGCGCTGGGCCTGGTCCTGGGCCTCCCGCACGTCGCCGTCGGCGAGCAGCGCGTCGGCGCGCACGGCGTGCAGGGCCGCCAGTTGTCGGGAACGCGTGACCTCGACGGCGAGACCGGCCTCCACCCGGACCGCGAGGGCACCCTCGATCTGCCGCACCGGCTCGGCGTCGAGGGCGCGGACGGCGTCGGCGGGACGGCCCGCGTCGAGCAGGTAGCGCCCCAGGCGCGTGGAGAGCGTGACGTCCGACCGCGGCGCGAGCCGCTCGAGCAGGTCGACGGCCCGGTCGTGCTCGCCGGCGAGGTGGGCGACCTCCGCGGCCCGGCTGATCAGCTCGGCGCGGTCCTGCCGGTCGTCGGTGACCCCCTCGTCGTCCGCGGCGTCCCGGCGTGGGTCCACCCGGCGCGACTCGGCCCGGTCCGCCGCACCCGACGGGGCCAGCGCCCGCCGGATCGGGCCCGCGGGCAGGGCACGGCGATCGGTCAGCTCGAGGACCCGGGTCCACTGCCGGTGGGCGCCGCCGTAGTCGAGGAGCCGCTCGGTCACGTGGGCGGCGGCCGCGACGGCGTGCATCGCGGAGGTGACGTCGTCGGCGGCGTACCAGTGGTGGGCGCGGCGCAGGACGAGGTCCGTGCGGACGTCGGCCGAACGGCTCCCGTTCATCGCGTCGGGATACGGGGAGAGCTCGTCGAGCAGCCGGTCGATCGCGAGCGCGTAGCGACGATGCAGCTCACGGCGCTCGCCGGGCATCAGCTCGTCGGCGATCACCTCACGGATGAGCCCGTGGCGCAGGGCGTAGCCCTCGGTGGCGCCGTGGACGACCACGACGGCGGCCGTGACCGCGTCGCGCAGCGCGGCGACCAGGGCGGGCTCGGAGAGTTGCACGACGTCGGAGAGCAGCCGGTGCGGCACGGGCTCGGTCCCGAGCGCGAGCGCCTGCACGACGGTGCCCGCCGTCGCGCCCAGCGGAGCGAGCCGCCCGAGGACGAGGTCGCGCAGCCGCCCGGTGAGCGCCCCGGGCTCGCCCGCCCCGACCGCGCGCAGCGTCTCCGCGACGATGAACGCGTTGCCCCCGGAGCGCTGCCACACCCGGTCGACCAGCTCCGGATCGTCACCGGCCGTCGCGGCGACCAGCCGGGCGACGGTGGCCCGGTCCAGGGGGCCGAGGTCGTGGACGGTCGCCCGGGGATGCCTGCCGAGCTCGGCCACCATCGTCCGCAACGGGTGCCGGGGCCGGAGGGCCTCGGGCCGCAGGGTGAGGACGACGAGGACCGGCTCGTGACGCAGGTGGGCCGCCAGGGTCACGACGGTGTCGCGGGTCCCGGGGTCCGCCCAGTGGAGGTCCTCGACGGCCAGCAGCACCGGCGCCGTGCCGGCGAGCGTCGTCAGGACCCGGCGGATCAGGTCCAGCCCCGGCCCGCCGTGATCGACCGCCCGCCCCGGCGCCGGGTCCAGGAGACCGGGCAGCTCCCCCGCCATCGGGGCCAGCGCGGTCCGGGCGACCTCGCCCGTCGCGGAGCCCGGGGCGAGCAGACCGCGCAACGCCGAGATCAGCGGCCAGAACGGCAACTGGTCGCCGACGTCGATGCACGCTCCCGTGAGGACGAACGCGCCCTCGGACTCCGCACGCTCCACGAGGCCCCGGACGAGCCGGCTCTTGCCTGCGCCCGCCTCCCCGCGCAACAGCACGGTGGCCGGGCCGCCGAAGCGGACGGAACTCCAGGAACCGGCGATCGCGGCGAATTCGGCGCGGCGCCACAGATCGTCGTCCACAGCGCTCTGACCAGCCACGATATGGACGTTAGAGGCAGTCCGGGAGGCCGTCCAGGCGTTCTGGACCGGTCGCGGCGTCACTAGTCACTTCTGCTGATGGCCGCCCCGCACCCGCAGTGAGCACTCTGGGTCGTGGCTGTTCCGGTCCGGCGCCGGGCAGTAGGGGGAGGCGTGGCAATGGGGGCGGGGGGCGTCCATTGCCACGCCGCGCCGGGTGATCCGGGCCGACACGGCTCCGTCCGCGACGATCGGGGGTTCGACATGACCGAGCAGTCCCAGCGCGGGGCCGACGTCTCCGGACGGGTTCCGGCCCCTCGGCGCTCCGAGAAGGACGCGGCGAGCGGCGACGACGGACATGTCGCGGTGCGTGTGCGCCCGGCCCGGGTGCACCATGACCCCGAACGCCTGCCCGTCCGGGCGGAGCGCTTCCTCGGGCTCCTGGACCGGGCTCGCCGTCGCTGATCCGCTTCGCCGGCGGGGTCGAGGCCGGCGAGTGGGGCCCCACGGCTACCGCCACAACCCCCACGGTCCACTCGGCCGGGAATCTGGCCGGGCCCGAGCCCGAGTGGACCCCCATGGCTACCGCCACAACCCCCAGGGCCCACTCGACAATCTCCGACACGTTCCATGGCACGGATCGAGCACGGAGTGCCCCTAGACGGCGATGCGTCCGCCGTCGGCCGGCAGCACCGCCCCGTGCACGAAGCTCGCGTCCTCCCCGGCGAGGAAGGTGATCGCCGCGGCGATCTCGTCGGGCAGGCCGGGGCGTCCGGCCGGCCCGGCGGCGGCGAGCGCGTCGAGCCCCTCGCCCATGCTGAGGGTGCCCTCGGTGCGCGTCGGGCCCGGGCTGACCGCGTTGACCCGCACGCCCGCGGGACCGAACTCGGCGGCCCACGACTTGGTCAGCAGCACGAGCGCGGCCTTGCTCGCGCCGTAGAGGCCGGTTCCGGCCATGCCGAACTCGGCGACCATGGTGCTGACGTTGACGATCGAGCCGTGACCCCGTGCGGCCATCGCCGGGGCCAGCGCCCCGACCAGCAGATAGGGCGCCTTGACGTTGACCGCGAGGACATCGTCGACCTCGTCCGCCTTGGTGTCCGGGGTCGAGCCGAACGGGAAGACGCCCGCGCTGTTGATCAGGATGTCGACGTGGCCGCCGCCGATCTCGGTGGCGCGCTCCGCGAGGTCCCGGATGCTCGCGTCGTCGTGCAGGTCGGTCGCGACGAAGTCGGCCCGCCCGCCGTCGGCCCGGATCGCGGCGACGACCGCGTCCCCGCGCTCGGAGTCCCGCCCCGAGACGAGGACGTGGGCACCGCGCGCGGCGAGCTGCCGCGCGGTGGCCTTGCCGATACCGCTGGTCGCCCCGGTCACGAGGGCGGTGGAGCCGGTCAGGTCGGCGGTCATGGGGAGCCTCCTCAAGATTGGATGGTTCTCTCCAAACTGTGCTCCCCGAGTTTTGGAGTGTCAACTCCATTCCTGACGTAGGATCGTGACGTGGAGGGATCAGGCGAAGCGACACCCACGACCGGCGGGGCACGGACGCTCACGGCCAAGGGCCGCGCGACGCGGGCGCGCATCGTCGCGGCGGCGTCCGAGCTCGTCTTCGCCCACGGTGTCGCCCGGACGGGCATCGACGACGTCCGGCGCGCGGCCGGCGTCAGCGCGTCGCAGCTCTACCACTACTTCAGCGACAAGGACGATCTCGTCCGCGCCGTCATCGCGCACCAGACCGACGGGGTGCTCGACGCGCAGCAGCCCCTGTTGGACCACCTCGACAGCTTCGCCGCGCTCGAGCAGTGGCGGGACATGCTCGTCGGCCTCCAGGAGCAGCGCCACTGCGCAGGCGGCTGCCCCATCGGCTCGATCGCCGCCGAGCTGGCCGACGACGACCCCGGGGCCCGTGAGGACCTCGCCGCGGGCTTCGAGCGGTGGGAGGCCCCGATCCGCGCCGGCCTGGCCCGGATGCGCGAGCGTGGCGACCTGCGCGCCGACACCGACACCGACGGACTCGCCCTCGCGCTGCTCGCCGCCCTGCAGGGCGGGCTGTTGCTGACCCAGACCCGCCGCAGTACCGAGCCGTTGCGTACCGGGCTCGACGCGATGATCGCCCACATCCGCGCGCACAGCATCTGAGTGCACCGAGCGGGCCCGCGACCCGTCCGTGACCCCACGATCCACGTCGCGGTGTCGATGGTGTCGCGGAACCGTCATCAGAATGAGTCTCGGGGAATGATCGCTACCCGGAGGAAACCCCTACTGCTCCGAACGGGAGGGCGCGGGCCGAACTGGCCCCGTTCGGCCGAATCACTTCCCGTGCTTGCCTCTCTACGATGAATGGACGAGGCTCGCGTGACGGGTGTGGGGTGATCGCGAGCGAACCGCAGGGGGCAGCGGGTTGCAGATGACCGTGGATGACGCGTTGGCGCACGACATCGGGCACGAGCTCGCCACCTTGTCGTGCCTCGTCTCGGCCGTCCGCATGGATCCCGCACTCCACCCCGACAGCCACCGACGCCTGGCGCTGATCGAGCGCGAGGTGGAGCGGCTCCAGGGGCTGGTGGGCCTGCGGGTCGACGAGACCGTCGACGGCGAGGTGTCGCTGGCCGCCCTGCTGGCCGAGGTCATCGATCCGCTGGCGCTCGCCGGCCCGACCACCGTCGTCGTGACCTCGGCGGACGACGTCCGGCTCGCGGTCGACGTCCGGTCGCTCTGGCGGCTCGTGACCAACCTGACGACCAACGCCGTCCGCGCGGCAGGCGCCCGGGGCACCGTCCGCGTCCTCGTGCGCGGCGGCCCGGTCCCGGTGATCGAGATCCGCGACGACGGGCCGGGGTTCGGCCGGGGTCCGAGCGGCCACCGGGGTCTCGGTCTCCCGACGTCGCGCATCCTGGCCGCGCAGTGCGGCGCCGTTCTGTCCCACGTTCCCGCCGCAGGCGGCGGGACCATCGCCCGAATCTCGTTCGAACCCATGAACCCGTCCCTGGACCGTGAGGCGGAATCGGCAGTTCCTTTTCCCTGAGGAGCGTGATCCATGACCGGCATCGTCCTGGCGGACGACCATGCCGCATTCGCCGATGCTCTCGCCGCCGTGCTGGAGAATCACGGTCTGAAGGTCCTGGCGGTAGAGCACACCCTCCGTGACACCGTGTCCGGTGCCGATCGGTGGCGGCCCGACCTGTGCGTGGCCGACCGGTGGTTCGAGGACGGGGACGTCCTCACGGCACTCCCGGAGCTGAAGGCGGTCGCACCGACGACGAAGATCGTCGTGCTGACCGCCGACACCGCCCGGGATGCCGCCCAGCGGGCGCTCGACGGCGGGGCGCGCGGGTTCGTGCACAAGACACGGGGCGTGTCGGCCCTCCTCGACGCGCTCGATCGCGTCGTCGCCGGGGACGTCGCCCTCGAGCTCCCGCCTCGCTGGGCGCCGGGGCGGGAGCGGCCCCCGACCACCGCCCGGGCGCCGGTCACGCCGCTCACCGCGCGCGAGCGAGAATGCCTCGGCCTCCTGGTCGAGGGGTCGAGTACCGCGCAGATGGCGGCCCGGCTGGGCGTCGGGGCGAACACCGTGCGCTCGCACGTGCAGGCGTTGATGACCAAGCTCGGCGTCCACACCCGGCTGGAGGCCGCGGCCTACGCAGTGCGTCACGGCCTGGCGTCGACGGAGACCCTCGAGCGTCGCGCCTGAGGACCGCGCACACGGAGCGACGCCGACAATGGGGTCGTCTGCGGCAGATGGATGAAGACCGGACGCCAAGATCCCGCCACCCTTCTCGACATGGCCTCCCAGTCGTCACGTCGTCCAACCCGCGTGGTGCGGGCGGCGGCACCGGCTGCGTGACATGCGATCCGCGGGCACGACGCCGGGTCTGCGGGCCGTCACCATCCCGTCCTGGAACCTCGGCCCGGGGGCTCGTGACGTCGCCGCCCACGCCGTGACGCTCGACGAGGTCTCGCCCGGGACCCACCGGATCCGGCACGACGGCGGCGTCGCCATGGTGGCCCGGGACGACGCGGGCGCGGTGGCGACGTTGCGCTCCACCGGGCTCGCGCTGATGCCGACCGTCTCCAACCTCCTCGGCGGCCGCCGCTCCCGGGACGTCGTGTCCGCGACGCTCCACGATCCGGACCGGACCCGGCGCCATGTCCTGGCGATCCGCGACCTCGTCGTCGGGGACGACTACGCGGGCATCGACATCGACTACCAGGGCCTGCACCGCGGGGACCGGCAGGCGTTCAGCCGGTTCGTCGCGCGCCTGGCCGACGCCCTGCACGAGCACGGCAGGCGGCTCTCGGTCACGGTGTACGCCAAGGCCGACGAGCACCCCGACGAGCCGCCGACGCTGGTCGACGACTACGGCGCGCTCGGTGCGGCGGCCGACGAGGTACGGCTGACCAGCTGGGACTACCACGACCCGACGACCGTGGCCGGGCCGCCCGCGCCCTCGGGGTGGGTCAGGGACGTACTCGCCCACGCCGCCGAGCACGTCCCGGCCGGGAAGCTCCTCGTCGGGGTGACGGGGTCCGGGTACGACTGGACGCGGGAGGGTGCCGTCCCGGTCAGCCACGCGGAGGCGATCGGGCTCGCGGTCCGGCACGCCTCGGGCCGGGTGGAGGTCGACCCGCTCGCCGAGACCCCGTGGTTCCGCTACCTCGACCCGGCGGGCACCGCCCACGAGGTGTGGTTCGAGGACGCCCGCAGCGTGGCCGTGAAGCTGCGGGGCGCCGCCGCGATCGGCGTCGGCGGGGTCCTGCTCCGGCTGGCGGCCACCCCGGACGAGGGCGTGTGGGCGGAGCTGGCCGAGCCCGGCTCCGGCGTCAGTCGGCGAGGGTGATCGGGTCGGCGGCCGGGTGCGACCCGAGCCGGACCCGTCCGCGCCCGGCCGCCGGGCCCACGACCTCCCAGCCGTCAGCGGCCGGCGCGAGCTCGGAGTGGGCGCGGCGGTGCCACCAGGTCGCGACCTCGCCGGGCAGGGCGTGCCAGGCCGTCGGGTCGTCGCGGTGGGTGGCGAGCAGGGTCGAGTAGGCCGCCACCACCCGGGGGTCGACGGCGTAGTCGGGGTGGGTCAGCACGAGGGCCATCCCGCGCCGGTCCCGGATGTGGCCGGTCTTCTCCAGCCAGAGCCCGCCGTCGGGCTCGTCGAGGATGGCGAAGACCGTGTGGTCCTGGGGCAGCGTGATCGGGAGCTCGACCATCTCGCCGTGCAGGAACGGCAGCGTGGTCGCGCACCCGCCGGGCTGCGGCTCGTAAGGGTCGGTGTCCGGGGTGGAGGTGTCGTAGTCGAACCCGAGGGTCGGCATCCACTCCCACCGGCGCTGGGTGGCGGGCGAGCGGAAGCCCCGCGCGCCCCACCGCTGCGCGGCCCGGCGCATCGCGGGCAGCCGCCTGCGCAGCAGCCGGCGCGAGCCCAGGTCCTTGCCGTCGTGGCGCAGGCCGTGCACGCCGATCTCGCAGCCCTCGTCCTGCAGCGCCCGGACGACGTCGTCGTCGACCTCGTACCGCTCGGCGACCAGGTTCCACGACGACCGCAGACCGAGATCGCGCTCGGGACCCCGCAGCAGTTCCCGGCCGTCGAACCCGACCCGGGTCTCGACGTCGTGGGTGAGGACGAACGCCCAGTCCCGGCCGTCCGGCCAGAGGTCGAGCCACGGCACCGGCGCCCCGGCGATCTCCTCGAGCCGGGCGAACAGCCAGCCGTAGAGGTCGGCCAGTCCGTCCTCGACGGGCCAGCGGGGGAACTCGGCGCGGCCCTGGACCTTGGTGAAGGCCTGGCGCAGGCGCAGCTGGACCGGGCGCGGGAGGGCGGGTCGGACGAGGTAGTAGCCGCGGATCGCCAGCGCGCGCAGCGCCGCCGGGAGCGGCGAGCGACCCAGGGTCAGGTAGCGCTCGCTCCACAGCGTCGTCATCACCTCACCCGGGTCGAACGGCAGCAGCACGCTCCCGTCGGGATGCCGCCAGACCGACGAGCACCGGGTTCCGTCCGCGCCCGTCACCGCCTCCGCCGGCTGCCAGCCGCCACGGTCGGCGAGCTCGCGGTCGATCACCTCGTCGCGGAGCACGTGCCCGGCCAGCGGGACCCCGTCGAGGTCGAACCGGCCGGTGAGGCGCTCGCGGGCGGGCCGCCGCTCGGGGCGGGCCCACGTCAGCACCGGAGAGTCGGTCGCCGACCAGAGGCACCCCGCGCCCGGCAGCGGCACCACGCCGGCTGGGAGCGCCGCCCCGGTGCGGTGGGGCACGCGGAAGTAGTCGAAGAACCCGAACGGGGCGGTGGTTTCGAACGCCACGCGGGGAGCGGTCATCACAGACCCTTCGTCAGAGCGAGATAGGGCAGCAGCGCGGCCTCGTAGAACCACGGCAGCGGGTCCCTGGCGCAGAACACGGCCTCGGCGTGGGCGCTCGGCAGGGTCCGCAGGTAGTCGCGGGCGCGCAGCGTCCCGCCCGCGATGTCGCGGACCGAGTTGGGCAGGTCGGTCGCCAGCCGGACCCAGCGCACCCCCGGCCGGGCGCGCACCGGGACCTCGGGGACGCCTGCGCCGATCTGGTCCCGGTAGAGCAGGTACGGGAAGTCGACGCCCGCGACGCCGCCGAGGGTGTGATAACCCCAGGTCCGGGCGTTGACGTCGAGCAGTTTGTGGACCCCGTCACGGGGGTCGCGCTTGTACTCCATCTCCACCAGGCCGTCGAATTTCAGGGCGGCCAGGAAGCGTTCGGACGGGCCCTCGATCTCGGGGACCTCGACGGTCTCGACGAAGGTGCTGGCCCGGCCGAAGTCCGAGGGGTGCTGGCGGCGCCGACGCACCGTCATCACCGCGACCGGCCGGCCCCGCTTGACGAAGGCGCAGTAGGAGTACTGCTCGGACCCGCCGCCCGGGACGAGCTCCTGCACCAGGATCTCGCCGGGGCCGGTCACGGCGACCGCTCGCCGGTAGGCGTCCGCGAGCTCGGCGGCGCCGTCCGCCCGCCAGGCCTTCTCCCCGGTCGTGTAGAAGAAGTGCTCCTTGATCGCCGGCTTGACGACGAGCGGCGCCGAGGCCTCGACGAGCTCCAGGCCCGCTTCGTCGGCAGGCACCCAGGTCCGGGGATGGGGCACCCCGAGCTCGGCGGCGAGCCGGTAGGTCTCCCGCTTGTCCCAGCAGACCCGCACCGCGTCCCAGCCCGGTGTGGGCACGCGGTAGGTGCGCCCGAGCCGGTCGGCGTACCGGGCGAGCATCGCCACGTTCTCGTCGCGCGTCGGGTAGATCACCCACCCCTCGACGTCGACCGCGCCCGCCAGCCGGTCGAGAGCGTCCAGGGCGGCCGCGTCGGCGTGCAGGTCGGCGACCCGCACGTGGTGGGAGACGTACCGCGACGCCGCGGCGGGCGAGCGCTCGTCGTCCACGACGCACACCGGGACGCCCCGGCGGCCGAGGCTGCGCGCGATCCCCAGGCCCTGGTAGTCGCCACCGAGCACCACCGCCCCGGGCGTGCGGCGCGGCGACGCGGGCGGCCCGGGTCCGGGGTCGGTCCAGGTGGTCGGGCCGGGGGTCGCGACGGCGCTCACGCGGCCGGCTCGTAGTGCGAGCGGGTGCGCCGGTGCCCGGCCACGCCGAGGGCGAGGTGGTGCCCGGTGTACCAGCTCCCGGACACGAAGCGCATCGTCGGGCCGAAGCTGCGGGCGGCGGGAGCCCCGACGATGTGCAGCCCGGGGATCGAGGTCTCCATGCCTGCGCGGAGCACCGGGTACCCGTCGTGGAGCGCGATCGCGTGCAGCAGCGCGGGGTCGAGGAACGCGTACCGCGTGACGTCGACCCGGTAACCGGTGCCGAGCATCAGGTGGTCGACGACGCGGATGTCGCCTCCGCTGAGCTCGATCTGCAGCCGGTCGCCCCGGATCGGGGTCACCCCGCGGAGCTGCGTGTCGAACGTCAGGCCGACCCCCTGCAGCCGGTCCTCCAGCCACGCCGCCCCGGCCGGGCGGATCGCCCGGTGGGCCAGCGGCTCCTGGACCGAGCGCGGCAGGTTCGAGAAGAGCTCGGGGACCGCGACCAGGCGCGAGAGGCCCATCGGCCCGACGTCGGTCGGGGCGTACATCAGCGGCGCCGCGCGACCCAGGAGCCGCTGGTAGCGCCCGCCGTGCAGCCAGTTGACGTGGGCCGCGCGCACCGCCACCTCGACGTGCGCGCCGTGCTCGGACATCAGCGCCGCCGACTCGAGCGCGCTCTGCCCGCCGCCGACGACGAGCACGCGCCGCCCGGTGAACGACGCGAGGTCGGTGTGCTCGCTGGTGTGGGTCACCAGGTCGGCCGGTAGTCCCTCGCACCCGCCCGGACGGTGCACGAAGTCCGCGATCCCGCAGGCGATCACCACCCGGCGGGCGCGCAGCCGCGCCCCGTCACCGAGCAGGAGGGCGAAGCCGTCGGCGTCGCGGTCGAGGTGCACCACGCGCCGCCGGTCGACCTGTGCCACCTGAGCCGCGACCCAGTCGCCGTAGTCGATGAACCGCTCGAGCGGCACCGGCGAGCCGACCGGTCCCCCGGACCGCTCGTAGCTCTCGAGGCTGAGCGGCCCGACGCTCTCCGCGATGCTCGTCGCGGTGTGGCTCGACCGCAGCAGCATGCCCGCGGGCATCCCCCGCCAGAAGGACATCGGGTCGCCGAGGACGTGTGCCGCCACTCCGGCCCGCCCGAGATGGGCGGCGGCCGCCAGCCCATAGGGGCCGGCTCCCACGATGGCGACCTCGCAGTCGGTCATGTTCACTCCGTTCCTCGGCTGTCGTCGCGCCGGCGGGAGGTCCGCCGGCGTCCCGGTGCCGCTCGTCGCGGGGCGGCGACGCGGTCGATGGCCGCGAGATAGACCGCCGCCTGGTGCTCCCACCCGAGCTCGTCGGCGATCCGCTGGGCGCCCACGTCCCCGAGGGCACGGGCGCGGTCGGGGTCGTCGAGCAGCGCGCTCAGCGCCTCGGCGAGCCCGACGACGTCGCCGGCCGGGACACCGACGCCCGCGCCCCGCAGCAGCGCGGTGGTCTCGGGCAGGTCGAACGCCACGACGGGCACCCCGAAGGCCATGTACTCCATGACCTTCACCGGGGACACCTCGACCTGCAGGGAGGCGTCCAGCCCGACGTCGGCGGTCGCCAGGTGGGTGAAGAGATCCTGCTCGGAGAGCCACCCGGGGAAGCGCACCCACCCGGCGAGGTCGAGCGCCGTCGCCCGAGCGCGCAGCTCGTCGTGGCACTCGCCGTTGCCGAGCAGGACGAAGCGGGTGTCGTGGCGCCCGAGGACGTGCACGAAGTAGCGGATCGCCTCGAGGAGCAGGTCCACGCGGTCCTGGCGGCCCATCTTGCCCGCCCAGCAGCACAGGTGGTCGGCGCCGTCGCGCAGGGACGGATCGGGGCGGGCCGCGGCGACGCGGTCGGCGAGCGGGCCGTTGCGCACCACGGCGACGGACCGGGCTCCGGCGGCGAGGAGCCGGGTCTCGAGGTAGTGGTTGACCCCGATCGCGAGGTCCGCGGCGCCCTGGGTGCGCCGCTCGAGCCAGTGCAGGACGCGCCGCATCCGCCGCCGGTCGCCGTAGCGCGCGGCGAAGAGCTCGGGCATCAGGTCGCGCTGGTCCACCACCACCGCCGCACCGGTACTGCGCATCCACCAGGCGATCGGGAAGTAGACGTCCGGGGGCTGGCAGAGATGCAGCACGTCGACGGGCCGCCGCCGGTGGGCGAGGACCGCGAGCACCGCGGCGGCGCAGAACGCCTGGCCGTACTCGACGACGTAGCCCGCCAGCCCGCGCGGTTCGGGCGGGGCCGGGTACTCGAACACGGTCAGGCCCGGCCGGGCCCGCCAGGCGGCGTTGCCGGGGTCGCGGCGGGTGATCACCGAGACGTGGTGACCGGCGGCCAGCAAGGAGGGGACCTGCTTGCGCACGCGCTGGTCGACGCAGAGCGCCACGTTCTCGACGATGAGCAGGACGTGCAGGCCACTGCCCTCCGGGTGGTCGCGCTCCGGGACGGGCCGCGCCGCCGGGGACACCACGTCGGACGCCGCGTCGAGGAGGCCGATCTCGTCCTGCGCAGCCATGCACTCCCCCGTCGCGCCTCGTCGCCTGCGCACGGACCGCACCGACGCCGACCGCGCCCGTGGCGCTGTGCAGTAATCGTCGGGAGGAGCGGTCCGTTCGGGCACGCTCATCCGACGTAGGCGGTCTCGTCCTGCCGTCGGAGGCCGTTGCACGAGGTGCGTCCGATGCTGGAACCCATCGGCGCGCTGGACGTCCTCTGGTGGGGAGGTCTGGCGTCGACACCGTCGTCCGACGACGGGGTGCAGGACGAGGGGCCCGCTGGGCGGGTGGAGGGGGTGGCGCGGTGGACACGGCGCCGGAACACATCATCCGCCTCGGCATCGTCGACGCGAGCCGCCTCTACGTCGAGGCCATCGCGGCCCGGCTCGGCGCCGAGCCCGACATCCAGGTGCTGCGCTGCGGTGGTGACGCGCCCGCCCTGCGGCGGATGCTCGACCGGTCCGCGCTCGACGTCGTGCTCGGCGACGTCACCCTCTTCGACCCGGCGTGGCTGGGGCCCGCCGGCGGTGCCCGGTGCGGGAACGGGGACGGCGACGACATCGGGGTCCCGACGGTCGTGCTGGTCGCCGAGCGCAGCGAGTTCGCCGCCCTGGTCCCGGCCGTCCGCGCCGGTGTCCGCGGCTGGGTCCCCCGTGGCGCGACGGTCGAGGAGCTCCTGGCCGCGATCCGGGCCGCGGGCGGCGGCGGGGTCTGGCTCCCGCCGCGGGCGCTCACCGCGGTCCTCGACGCCCTGGTGTGGTCGAGCCCGCCCGAGGATCCCGTCGAGACCCTGCTGGGCATGCTCACCCCCCGCGAGCGCGAGGTGCTGCTCTGCCTCGCCGAGGGGCTGGGGCGCCCGGCGGTCGCGGAGCGCCTCGGGATGTCGACCAACACCGTGCGCACCCACGTGCAGAGCATCCTGACCAAGCTCGACGTCAGCTCGTCCCTCGCGGCCGTGGCCCTGGTGCGCGGTGCACGTCCGGACACCGGACGCGCCGCGACCGTCGCGGCACCGCCCCTGCGCCTCGGCGAGCTGCGGTGACCGCGGCGGGGATCCACCCGACCGCCGAGATCGAGACGGGCGCGCGCGTCGGCGCCGGGACCGTCGTCTGGCAGTACGCGCACATCCGGCACAGCGCCGTCCTCGGGGCGGAGTGCACGATCGGCCGCGGCGTGTTCGTCGACGAGGACGTCGTGCTCGGGGACCGGGTGAAGGTCCAGAACCACGCGCTGCTCTACCGGCCCGCCCGCATCGGGTCCGGGGTCTTCGTCGGGCCGGCCGTGGTGCTGACCAACGACCCCTACCCGAGGGCCGTGACCGTCGACGGGGCCCGCAAGGACGTCGGGGACTGGGACGCCGTCGGGATCACGCTCGAGGACGGGTGCTCGATCGGTGCCCGCGCCGTCCTGCTGCCCGGCGTGACGGTCGGCCGGTGGGCGCTGGTGGCGGCGGGCTCCGTCGTCACCCGGGACGTACCTGCCCACGCCGTCGTCGCCGGGTCCCCGGCCAGGGCGCGCGGCTGGGTGGGACGCGCGGGCACGCCGCTGGAGGACCTCGGCGGGGGCAGGCACCGCTGCCCCGCGACCGGCGAGGAGTACCTCGAGGGACCCGAGGGCCTGCGGCCGGCAGCGCTCCCCGTCACCGCCTGAGCGTCACTGCGTGATCAGCACTGCCTGCCCGCGTCACTGCTTGGCGAGGTGCCGCCGCACCGCCGCCCCGTACGGGGTCGGGGTGCCGTTGTAGTTGGAGATCAGCGCCGGTTCGGACGCGCAGTCGCTGGTCACCCACCCCCAGGCGAGGTAGCCGATGCCGTGCTGGTCGGCCCAGTCCATCAGCGGATCGACCAGGCTGGACCGGCAGTCCATGTTCCCCATCTCGCCGATGACCACGGGCACGACCTTGGCGACGGGGGCGATCGTCGCGTCCCAGCACGCCTTGGGGGTGCAGGCCGTCTCGTTCGGCGGCGGGCCGTAGATGTGGATCGAGGCGACCAGCTGGTGGCGCGGGTCGTCGGGCCGGTAGGTCAGCCACTTGTCCAGCACGCCCGCGAACTGCGGCCCGCCGACGAGGATCGGGTTGACCGCGCCCGTGGAGCGGACCGCGTTCACCAGCTCCTGGCTGCCGGCCGCGGTGAACCCGACACCCGGGCAGTTGCCACCGTCGCGCACGCAGGCCCAGGCGACGTCGCTGGCCGGCTGGGTCACGTCCTCGGTCGCGGGCCACGGTTCGTTGTAGACGTCGAAGAGCACCGCGCGGTTCGGGGCGAAGGTCGTCGCCACGCTCTGCCAGAACGCGGGGGCGTGGTCGCGGTCGGGCATCTTCTGCTGCCCGCGGGCCTGCTGGGTCCCGGGCGCGTTCCAGTGGAGGTCGACGATCACCACGAGGCCGGAGGCCGTCAACCGGTTCACGAAATCGGTGACGGCGCGCCGGTACCCCCCGGCGTCGCCGCCGACCGGGAGGCCGTTGATGCCCAGCCAGCACTGCTCGTTGAGCGAGACCCGCACCGCGCTGATCTCCCAGCTGCGCATCGCGTCGATCGCGGGCTGGTCGGTCGGCCCGTCGAACGTGCCGGGTCCGGACGTGCACGCGTACTGCGTCCCGGACCGGTTGACCCCGCGCGGCACCACGGTGCGCCCGTGCTGGTCGACCAGGCGGTTGCCCGCGACGCTCACCGCCAGGGGCCCGTTCTGCACCGGGGCGACCCCCGATGACGGCGACGCGGACCCGCAGGAGGTCGCCACCACCAGGACGAGCAGCAGCGCCGCCCACCACCGTCGCACTCCCCCCACCCGGGACCCGCCCTCAGTCCGCGGCCGTCGCGGCGCTGACCGGCGCGACGACCGTGCCGGCCGGGGCGTCGTTGGCCAGCCAGTCGACGAAGCTCGAGAACACGCCGACCTCGACGGGCCCCTCGCTGTTCATGCACGTCTGGTAGTCCGGGTCGGAGGGCTGGCAGACGAGGTGGAACACGATCTGCACCCATCCGCCGCCATGGGCGGCCGCGGCCCGCACCGCCGCCTGCATGTACTCCAGCGTCAACGGGCCGGTCGTCGGCGTGGCGAGCGCGTCCGTGGCGTACGGATCGACCGGGGGAATCCGCTCGGCGTACTCCGGGCCGGTCACCGAGACGTCCCCGGCCGAGCGGCCCGTGCGGTAGCCGCAGTCCTTGACGGCCTGCTCGGAGCTCGGGTCGAACACGCCGGTCGGGTAGGCGAAGCTCACCGGGTTGAAGCCCTCGGCGACCAGCCGGTTGCGGTCGTCGCAGACCTCGCTGCGCTGCTGGGCCGCGGGAAGCGTCGGGAGCACGAGGTGGTCACGGGTGTGCCCGCCGATGTCATTGCCGTCGGAGGCCAGCCCGTGGATCTGGTCCCACGTCATCGTCGACCCGTCGGGATGATCGACGAAGCCGCTGATGATGTAGAACGTCGCCTGCATCCCGTGGTCGGACAGGATCGGGCGGACCAGGTACTGCGGCCGGCTGCCGTCGTCGAAGGTCAGCGACACGACCGTGCGCGGGGCGGGCGGACCCGGGGGCACCCGGGGCACCGCGGCCGCCGGGGACACCGGGGACACCGGTGGCGCCGGTGGCGTGGCCACCGAGCAGCCGGCGAGGAGCACCAGCAGCGCTGCGCCCGCCGCGACGACGGCGGACCGCGCTCCCCGGCGGCGGGCGTTCGCCCTCATGCCGGAGGCACCGGGCGGGCGCCCGCGCCGTTGGCCTCGTGCTGGCCGCGCGACGGTTCCGACGGCTCGCGGGGACCGACCACGGTCGTGGGCACGACGCGCGACGACCCGGAGGCGGCCGCGGGCTGCTGCCCGGCGCGGGTCGACGACGCCGGATCGGTGTCCTCGGCCCAGGCTCCCCACCCGTCGTGGCCCGTCTGCCCGGTGCGGGCGCCGCGCCGCGCGCGGCGGACGCTGTCGACGGTCAGCACGGCGCCGGCCACGGGGAGGCCGAGCTCCCGGCACTCCCGGACGAACTCCTCGACGTCGGTCCGCGTGGTGGCCCGCGCGACGGCGACGGCCACGATGGTGTCGGCGCCCTGCGCCACGCTCAGGCCGTTGGCGGTGACGAGCATCGGGTCGGCGGCGACGACGACGAGGTCGGCCTCGGTGGCCAGTTGCGCCGTGAGCCTGCTCCACTCCCGCCGCCCGATCCGCTCCGGCGGGCGGAGGCCCACCGACACCGTCCGCAGGTGGGGGTGGGAGGTGGTCTTCAGGGCGGTCTCCACGTCGATGCGCCCGGCCAGCAGGTCGAGCAGGCCGGGCTCCGGCGTCGATCCGGTGGGTGAGCCGGTGTCGGCGTTCACCAGCACCACGCGGTCCCCGGAGGCGGCCAGCGCGGACGCGAGAGCGGAGGCCGCCGCGGGCGCCTCGAGGGTGTCCTCCTCGGCGAGCGCGGTCACCACGATCACCGGCGCCCCCCGCCCGGTGGGTTCGCCCACGGTGCTGTGGAGCTTCGCGGCGAGCGCCCCGAACGCCCGCGAACGCTCCTCGGCGTCGGAACCGCGACCGGCACCCGCCCCGCGGGCGGGGACCACCCCGAGAACCCGCAGACCCCGCGCCTCGATGTCGCCCTCGACCCGGACCCGGGTGTCGAGGCGGTCGCGCAGGGCGGCGACGACGAAGCCGAGCACGAGCCCGACGATCAGGCCCGCGAGCAGGTTCAGCGCCAGGTTCGGCGTGGTGGGTGACAGCGGCGGGGCTGCCGGGCTGATCACCCGCCCGCGCTCGGGCAGGGTCGCGATCGGCTGCGTGTCCTTGTACGCGACGTAGCTCTCCGCCACCGCCTGCGCGCAGCGGGCGGAGAAGCCGGCGTCGCTCGTCGCGCAGGTGATCTCCAGGGTCTCGGTCTGGGCCGGGACCGTCACGGAGATCGCGTCGAGCAGGTCGGGCACGGTCCAACCCAGCTTGCGCGCCGCCCCTGAGGTGACGAGGTCGGAGAGCGCCAGGCTGCGCTCGGTACCCATGTTCGGGGTCTGCGGTGTGACGTTGGGGGTCACCACCGGGAGGACCACGACGTCGGCGGTGGCCTCGTAGGTCGGGGTCTGGATCAGGGAGAACACCGCCGCGGCCAGCACGACGAGCAGGGTGGTCCCCGCGACCCACCGGGCCCGCCTCCGGAAGAGGCTGCTCCGGGCCGGTGGCGCGGTCGGGGGTGAGGCCGGCGGCGGGTTGGTCGGCGGCGTGGTCGGCGGCATGGTCGGCGGCTCGGTCATGGTCATGGCTCGACCTCGGTGCTCGAGACGGAGGGGTCGGGTCGGCCCCCGGGACAGTCGTGGCCGGCCGCTCCCGCGCCGCTCCCCAGAGAGGCCATGACGGCCAGGAGGACGAAGAGCATGTCGGCGGATCCGCGATAGGTGATGTGCGGGTCGAACAGCATCAGGACGGCGACGACGATCACGGCGACGTAGACCGCGGTCGCCGTGATCCCGACGGCGCCGGGTCGGCGCGCGAGGGCGAGGCTCTGCCGGGCGGTGACGATCACGAAGAGCACGAAGGCCGCGAACAGCGGCACCCCGCCACCCCAGAACAGCCAGGTGTAGCCGCTCTCGATCCAGATCCAGGGCAGCGCGAGGGTGTCGGGGCTCGGCACGCGGGCGCTCGGCTGCACCCCGAGCAGGAAGTTGTCGTGGGCGAGCAGGCGCGGCCAGAAGTAGCCGCGCAGGTTGTCCAGGCGGCCGACCCAGCTGTCGGGGAGGCCGGAGGCGCCCTGGAAGCCGATCAGCCGGGTCGCCACCACGGGCGCGAGGGCGGCGCAGGCGCCCAGGCCCACGACGCCGATGGCGATCGGGATGTCGGCGCGCCGGAACACGATGCCGAGGGCCACGATCGCCACGATCAGCCCGAGCACGGTCGAGAACTGCCCCGACGAGACGATGCCGGCGACGAACAGCACCGCCAGCGGCGCGATGATCAGGGGCCGGAAGCCGTAGCGGCGCCAGAAGCCCGCGGCGAGCGCCAGGTTGAAGATCATGAGGTCGCCGGTGGCGGCGGCGAGACCGAGGGTGGCGCTGCCCCGGCTGGCCGAGAGCACCGAGGTGTCCCCGAACGGCGCGTAGAGCGTCTGGAGCAGCGTGTCGATGCCGAAGAGCTGCACCGACTGCAGGATCGCGACGACCGCCACGACCGCGCCCGCGATCATGCTCACCCAGAGGGTCCGCATCGCGTGGGACTCGGTGCGCACCGCGTACCGGACCACGGCGTAGAGGCCGAGGAACTTCCACAGCACGGCGGCGTAGGACAGGTCGTCCGCGGAGATCGGCTGATGGCGCACCGCCATCCACAGCAGCGGGACGACCGAGTTGCAGAAGGCCATGAGCACCAGGGAGGCGGCGACGAGCCCGAGCCGCGGCCGGAGCCGGACGCCGCCGGTGCGCAGCTCCCAGGCCGCGCGGACGATCAGCGCCCCGGCGCAGAGCACCAGGAGGACCTCGTTCGGCCGCAGCAGCGGCACCACGCGCCCGCGGTCGATCCCGACGATCAGCGGCGTCAGGCCGACGAGCAGGTAGGCGGCCAGCGGCGGGTGCACCGCGATGGCGATCCCGAGCGCCAGCACCGCGGTGACCAGCAGCGCGATCAGCGGCGAGGCCGCCGTGCCCACCCCGGCGGCCAGGCAGGCCAGCACGGCGGCGGCGAGCAGCAGGGCGTCGCGACGCGAGAGCGGGAACCGCCCGGCGCCCCGGGAGGTCGGGAGCGGGGGGCTCGCCGGCGGGCCCGCCATCGGCGGCGTGGTCATCGTGGAGGTCGTCATCACGCACCGCCTTCGGCGCCGAACGCGGGTGTCGGACGGCGCAGGACGGCGCCGACCAGCCACGACGCCTCGGGGGCGCGCAGCAGCCGGGCGACCCCGAGGTAGCACGCACCGGCGACCACGCAGGCCCCGACCGCTCCCCCGAGCGCGGCGAGGTGGCCCTCGGTGTGCGCGAGCAACCGTGCGGCCACGACCAGGGGGACGGCCATCGCCGCCGCGGCGGCGACCGACCGGAGCAGGGCGGGTCCGAGCCGTTCCGCGGTGGCGGGCTGTCCGCGGCCGAGGATGAGCACGCAGTGCACCGCTGCCGCCACCGCCGCGACCGAGACCCCCAGGCCCGCGACCGCGACGACGGCCGGCCCCTCGACGGTGACAGCGGCGCCGAGCGCGACGAGGCAGACGAGGGTCTTGAGCACCATCGAGCGCAGCGGGGAGCGGGTGTCGTCGCGCGAGTAGCAGGAGTAGGTGGCCACCAGGTAGACGGTCTGGCCGACCACGCCGGGGGCCAGCACGACCAGGGCGGTAGCCACCAGCAGCTCGCCGCCGTTGTCGGCCATCTGCCCGAACGAGCTCGCCGCGGCCAGCACCGGCGCGAGGACGGCGAGGACGACCGCGGCCGGCACGCTGAGGAACACCGCGAAGCGCAGCCCGCGGACCGCGGTGTCCCGGAACAACGCCGGGGCGCCCGCCCGGTGCAGGCGCGAGAGCCGCGGCAGCAGCGACAGCGCGACCGGGGTGGCACCCAGCGCGATGGGCAGGAAGAAGAAGTTCGCCGCGAGCTGGTAGGCGACCACACCGCCGGCGACCCGGTTCACCACCACGAGCACGGCCACGAGCTGCAGGGCGTCCAGGGCGGCCTGCGCGAGCGCGGGCACCGAGCGGCGGCCCAGGGCCCGGACCTCGACGTCGCGCCAGCCCGCGCGGGGGCGCATCGAGACGCCCACCCGCCACGCCCCGAACCACTGGGTCGCGGCGTGGAGCAGGACCGCGACCGTGCTGCCGAGACCCAGCAGGAGCAGCTCCGCCGTCGGGATGTCGAGCGAGCCGGTCGCCGGGAACAGCGCACCGCACGCGAGCAGGACGGCGATGCAGCCGAGGTTCTCCACCGCGGGCGCGGCCGCGCCGAGGGCGAACCGGCGGTGGGCGTTCATCACCGCCAGCGAGCACGCCACGACGGCGTAGAGCGCGACCTGCGGGAGCAGCATGAGCAGGAACCACCGCGCGAGCACGGCCTGCTGCCCGGCGACCGTCGCGGCCGGGGAACCGAGCGTGCCCAGCTCGATCAGCCACGGCGCGACCAGCAGGGCGAGCGGCACCACCGCGACCACGCCGACCAGGGCCAGACCCAGCGCGCCGCCGGCAAGGCGCTCGCAGGCCCCCCGGTCGCGGGCGTCGATGTGCCCCACCAGCGCGGGCACGAGCAGCGACGAGACCAGGGAACCGGCGAGCAGCCCGTAGTAGATGATGTTGGGCAGCATGTTGGTCGCCTGGTAGGTGTTGCCCAGGAACGTCGGGCCGAGCACCGCCGCCGTCACGGCCACCCGGACGAACCCGGTGACGCGGCTGACCAGGGTCCACGACGCCACCACCACGGAGTCGCCGACGGCGCCCGTGGGCCGTGCGAGCTCGGGGTCGGGGGCGTCGGCGGGCACGGGCCGTGCGCCCAGCTCGCCGGTCACCGAGCCCGGCCCTGCGGCAGGAGCAGCACGCCGACGGTCCGGACCAGGATGCGGAGGTCCAGCAGCAGCCCACCGGTCCGCACGTACTGGACGTCCAGCTCGAGCGCCTGGGCCATCGTCAGCGCGCTGCGTCCCCCGGCCTGCCACAGCCCGGTCAGGCCCGCGGGCACGGCGAACCGCACGTGGTGCTCCGGGTGCAGGAGCTCGAACTCCCACGGGAGCATGGGTCGCGGGCCGACCAGGGACATCTGGCCGCGGAGGATGTTGAACAGCTGGGGCAGCTCGTCGAGGCTGGTGCGGCGCAGCACCCGCCCCAGCCGGGTCACCCGCGGGTCCGCGCCGAGCTTGTAGATGCCGTCGCCCTCGGCCGAGAGCTCGCCGTCCCGCAGCAACCTCGTGACGTAGCGCCGGTGCAGTTCGTCGCTGCAGCCGAGGGTCATGGTGCGGAACTTCAGGATGCGGAACCGGCGCCCGTACTGGCCCAGGCGGGTCTGCCGGAACAACGCGGGCCCGGGCGAGGTGGCGCGGACGAGCACCGCGATGACGAGCATCAGCGGCGAGAGCACGACGATGCCGAGGCCGACGACGACGACGTCGAGGGTCCGCTGCGCGACCCGACGCGCGCGGGGGCGCTCGACCCCTGCGGCGAGGGGCCTCGCCCGGCCGACGTCATCGAGCACCGTCGCCCCTCCCCCGGTCCCAGCCCGCGACCGCGCCGCACACGGCGGCCACCTGGTCGTCGGTCATGTGCGGGAACAGCGGCAGCGACACGATCCGCGCCGCCGCGGCCTCGGCCACGGGGAGCGGGCCGTCGGCGAAGCGCGTGAACGCGGCCTGGAGGTGGCACGGGACCGGGTAGTGGACCGCGGTGGCGATACCGCGCTGCGCGAGGAACGCCCGCAGCCCGTCCCGGTCATCGGTCATGGCGACCGCGAGGTGGTGGACCGGCGCGGCGCGGGAGTCGACGCGGACCAGCCGCACCGCGCCCGTGCCCGGAGCGGCCTCCCGGTACCGGTCCGCGATCGCGCGCCGGGCGCCGGTCCACCCGTCGAGCCGGGCGAGCTTGGCGGACAGGACGGCGGCCTGCAGGGTGTCCATCCGGCTGTTGGTCCCGACGAGGTCGTGTCGCTCGTGGTGCCCGCCGGCACGGCCGTGGTTGCGCAGCGACCGCAGGGTGTCGGCCAGCCGCGGGTCGGTGGTGACGACGGCCCCGGCGTCGCCGAAGGCCCCGAGGTTCTTGCCCGGGTAGAAGGAGAAGCACCCGAGCCGCCCCATCGAGCCGGCCCGCCTGCCGGCCCAGGTGGCGCCGTGGGCCTGGGCGGCGTCCTCGATCACGGGCAGCCCGGCCCGGGCGGCGACGGCGTCGAGGGCGTCCATGTCGGCGGTCTGGCCGTAGAGGTGCACCACGATCACGGCGGCGGTGCGCGGGGTGATCGCCGCGGCGAGCCCGTCGGCGGTCAGGAGCAGCGTGCCGGGGTCGACGTCGGCGAACCGCGGGCGCGCGCCCGCCAGCACCACCGCCTCGGCCGTCGCGACGAAGGTGTTGGCGGGCACGACGACCTCGTCGCCCCCGCCGATGCCGAGCGCCCGCAGCGCCAGGACCAGGGCGTCGGTCCCGTTCGCCACGCCGACCGCCTCGGTCGTCCCGCAGTAGCGCGCCCACTCGCCCTCGAACCGCTCGACCGGCGCCCCGCCCACGAAGTCGCTCTCGGTGAGCAGCTCCTTCCAGGCCGCGTCGACGTCGTCGCGCACGTCGCGGGTCATGGCGCCGAGGTCGGTGAACGGCACCGCGGGTGCCGCCGGTGCGGGTCGGCTCATCCTGGAGTCCTCCTCGGCGCCGGCGGTCGCTCGACCCCCGGACACCGATCACGGTGCTCCCGGTATCGGTCCGCGGCGTCGCCCTCGCGACGTACGCCGCCTACGTCGGATACACGTCCAGCTACGCCGTTCCTCGCTCCACGCTGGGGCGGTCGGGCGTCGCCTCACGCGCAGCGCACGGCCGGAGGGGGGAAGGCATGATCGACACGCGGCCCGTGACGGTGGCGGTCGTCGGCTACGGGTACTGGGGGTCCAAGCACGTCCGGGTGCTGAGCGGGCGGCACGACGTGTCGGTCGTCGTCGTCGACGAGTCCGAGGAGCGGCGGGAGGCCGCCGCCACCCACCACCGCGGGATCGGGACCGCGTCGTGCCTGGCGGACGCTCTCGACGTCGTGGACGCGGTGATCCTGGCGACGCCCCCGACGACGCACGCGAAGCTCGCGCTGACCGCGCTGCACGCGCGCAAGCACGTGCTGGTGGAGAAGCCGCTCGCGACCTCCGCGGCCGACGCGGAGAATCTCGTCGCCCAGGCGGCGGAGAGCGGCGTGACCCTGATGACCGGGCACACCTTCGAGTACAACTCGGCGGTCGCGAAGCTCAAGGAGGTGGTGAGCTCGGGGACGCTCGGCCGCATCCTCTACATCGACGCCGCCCGGCTGAGCCTCGGGCGCTACCAGCCCGACGTCGACGTGGTGTGGGACCTCGCCCCGCACGACATCTCGATCCTCTCGCACCTGCTCGACGAGCTCCCGTCGGCGGTCTCGGTGTGGAAGCAGCGCAACATCGGCGACCGCTTCGCCGACGTGGCCTACCTGCGGATGTACTTCGAGCGCGCGGCCACCCACGCCGTCGTCCACGTCAGCTGGCTCGACCCGTGCAAGGTGCGCCGGGTGACGGTGGTCGGCGACCAGCGCATGGCGGTCTACAACGACCTGTCCGACAACGAACGGGTGCGCATCTACGACAGCGGCGTCGACATCCGCGGCTTCGACTCCGAGGGGACGGCGCGCACGATGCCGGTGACCTACCGGTCGGGGGACATCGTCTCGCCGTACCTGTACTTCCAGGAGCCGCTCCAGGTCCAGGACGACCACTTCGTGGACTGCGTGCGCACCGGAGCCCGGCCGCGGACCCCCGGTGAGCGGGGACTCGACATCGTCCGGGTGCTCGAAGCCGCCGACGCGGCCAGTGCCAGCGGCGGTGTCGAGCCGGTGCGGGGCCTGGTGGGAGTCCCTCCCGGGTGACCGGACGGCGTCGCCGCTAGGTCTCCGGCGACGGCGACGGCGACGGCGACGGCGATGGCGACGGCGGCGGCGATGGCGACGGCGGCGACTCGGCGCGCAGCAGGTCGCCGCGGCTGACCATGCCGACCACGCGCCCGTCGTCGTCGAGCACCGGGAGCACCCGGAAGCGATGGTTGATCATCGCCCGCGCCACCTTGACGATCGGGACGTCGTGCCGGACCGCCGTCGCGCCGGTCGTCATGGCGTCCCCGACCCGCGTCGGCGGTGGGCCGCGGCGCCCGGAGAGCCGGTCGGGCATGAGGTCGGCCTCGCTGACGACGCCGAGCAGCCGGTCGTCGTCGTCGAGGACCGGCAGGGCGGTGAGCCGGTTCGCCGAGAGCCAGGTGGCCGCGGTCCCGACCGGGGTGGACGGGGTCGCGACGACGAGGTCGGCGACCGGGGTCATCACCTCGCCCGCGGTGGTCCCGACGCGGGACTCGTCGGGCGGGGGCACGTCGGGGTCGTCCTGGTCCGTGCCCAGCAGCCGGTCGAGGAACGAGCGGTCGTCGGACGGGCGCAGCAGGTCGCCGCGGGTCACGATCCCGACGAGCAGGCCGCGCTCGACGATCGGCATCACCCGCTTCTCGCCGTAGTGGCGCAGGCGGTGGGAGAGGACCGTCAGCGGGGAGTCGGGGCCCATCGTCATCGGCTCGCGGGTCATGATGTCGCCCACCGGCGCGCCTGCCCGGCCGTCGACCTCGGCGCGCAGCACGTCGAGCGTCGTGACGATCCCGACCAGCCGGTGCCCGCCGTCGACCACGGGCAGGGCGCTGAACCGGTTGCCGGTCAGCAGGACGCGGGCGTCCTCGAGCGGCGCGCGCGGGGACACCGTGACGACGCCGCGCGTCATCACACTGCTCGCCCGCGCCACCACCCTGAGAACACTAGGTCCCGGTCAGCGGATCTGCTCGCTCCGGCGCCGGGGATCCGTTCACAT
Organism: Actinomycetospora sp.; assembly: GCF_036497245.1. Lineage (GTDB taxonomy): Bacteria > Actinomycetota > Actinomycetes > Mycobacteriales > Pseudonocardiaceae > Actinomycetospora. Next base: position 32,100 of record NZ_DASXJS010000229.1, read on the forward strand.
CCTGGCGACCCGGACCGCGTCGACCAGGGACGTCGGGGCGCGCCCGAGCAGGTTCGTCAGCGCCGGGCTGTCGGTCTGCAGTTCACCGCGGGCGGCGGAGAGGTCGAGCGAGGCGACGAACTCCGCGGTGGAGCGATCCATGCCGACCCCGACGAGGAGGTCGGTGTACTCGTCGCCGGAGAGATCGCGGTAGGTCACGGTCGTCCCGGTGACCTCGGTGATCGTCGCGGCGAGCTCGGCCAGGGTGAACGCCGGGCCGCCGAGCTCCCAGTAGCCCTGCTGGTCGACGATGTCCCCGCTGAGCAGTGCGACGGCGGCCTCGGCGTAGTCGGCCCGCGTCGCGGCGGACACGCGGCCCTGGCCGGCCGCGCCGACGATCTCCCCGCTCGCGAGGTACTCCTCCAGGCGGGCGGTGTAGTTCTCGGTGTACCAGCCGTTGCGGGCCACGGCGAAGGGCAGCCCCGATCCCTGCAGCAGGTCCTCGGTCGCGGCGTGCTCCGGCGCGAGGGCCAGCTCGGTCTCGTCGGCGTGGATCACGCTGGTGTAGACGACGAAGCCGACGTCGGCGGCGTTCGCGGCGTCGATCACCGCGGAGTGCTGGCGCACCCGGTCGCCGGGCGTCGGGCTGGACACCAGCAGCAGGCGTTCGATGCCCTCGAGGGCCGGGCCGAGCGTCTCGGGGCGGTCGTAGTCGGCTTCACGCACGCCGACGCCGAGGTCGGCCAGGTCCTTGGCCATCCCGGGATCGCGGACGAGGGCGAACACGTTGCCGGCCGGGACGCCGCGGCGGAGCAGGGCGTCGACCGCGAGCCGGCCCAGGTGACCGGTCGCGCCGGTGACGGCGAAGGACGGGGCGGGCATGACGGGGGTCTCGCTCATGGTCGTCAGGGTGCCCGCGAAGGACCGCGTCCATGTGAGCGGAATTCGTCGCCGGAGCGCCCGGATCCGCTCACCCGCGCAGCCTGGGACCAGCGGTCCCATGCTCCCCACCCGGCGTCGTGCCACGGTGGGTCGAGGAGCCGCATCGGTTCCGTCAGCGGACGGGAGCGGACGTGACCACCACCATCCCCATCGGCCTCACCGTCGACGGCCACCACCACGACCTCGACGTCGACCCCCGCACCACCGTGCTCGACGCGCTGCGCGAACAGCTCGGCAACACCAGCCCCAAGAAGGGCTGTGACCACGGCCAGTGCGGCGCCTGCACCGTGCTCCTCGACGGGCGCCGGGTGCTCTCCTGCCTGACGCTCGCCGTCGCGAAGGACGGCGCCGAGATCACGACCGCCGCCGGGCTCGCTCCGGACGGCGAGCTCCACCCGGTCGCGGAGGCGTTCCTCGAGAACGACGCCTACCAGTGCGGCTACTGCACGCCGGGGCAGGTGTGCTCCGCGGTCGGTGTGCTCGCGGAGGCCGCGCAGGGCAGCCCGAGCGCGGTCACCGACGACCTCACCGGCCCGACCGTGCTCGACCGTTCCGAGATCGCCGAGCGCATGAGCGGCAACCTCTGCCGCTGCGCCGCGTACACGAACATCGTCAGCGCCGTCGAGGACGCGGCGCAGCGGGGCTCGACCCTCGAGGAGACCGCCCGATGAAACCGTTCACCTACACCCGTCCCGACGACGCCGGGGCCGCGGTCGCCGCCGTCGGCGCCGATCCCGGCGCCACGTTCCTCGCGGGCGGCACCAACCTCCTCGACCACCTCAAGCTCGGGGTCGCCGGCCCGAGCGCCCTGGTGGACGTGGCGCGCGCGACGAGCACCGACATCGTCGAGCGCGACGACGGCGGGCTGGTCATCGGGGCCGGGGCGCTCAACGCCGACGTCGCCGCGCACCCGGTGGTCCGCCGCGACCACCCGGTCCTCGCGCAGGCCCTGCTCGACGGCGCGTCCGGGCAGCTGCGCAACATGGCGACCACCGGCGGCAACCTGCTCCAGCGGACCCGCTGCGCGTACTTCGCCGACCCCACGACGCCGTGCACCAAGCGCGATCTCACCCAGCCCTGCTCCGCCCGCGGGGGCTGGGCCCGCTACCACGCGATCCTGGGCGCCGGGTCGTCGACGGGTGGGGCCTCGTGCATCGCGACGCACCCGTCGGACATGGCGGTCGCGCTCGTCGCCCTCGACGCGACCGTGCAGGTGCTGGGGCCCGGCCATGAGGGGGTCGGGCAGAGCACTCGCAGCGTCCCGGTCGCCGAGCTGCACCGGCTGCCCGGCGACGACCCCACCCGCGACACCGTCCTGCGCCACGGCGACCTCATCACCGCGGTGGAGCTGCCGCCCTCGCCGATCGCGCGGAACTCGGCCTACCGCAAGGTCCGCGACCGCGCCTCGTACGCGTTCGCGCTGGTCTCGGTGGCTGCCGCGCTCGAGGTGCGCGACGGCGTCGTCGCCGACGTGCGGTTGGCGCTCGGCGGCGTCGCGCACAAGCCGTGGCGGGCCACCCGCGCCGAGGCCGCGCTGCGCGGCGCCCCCGCCACCGACGAGTCCTTCCGCGCCGCCGCGCGGGCCGAGCTCGTCGACGCCGAGCCGGTCGAGACCCCGCTCGGCGGGAACGCGTTCAAGCTCGACCTGGTCGTCGGCGCCGTCACCGACACCCTGCGCCGCCTCGGGAAGGCCCGCCCCACGAAGGAGACCGCGTGACCGTCCTCGACGCCCGGAGCATGGGCACCTCGGTCCGTCGGGTCGAGGGCCCGGACAAGGTGACCGGCACCGCCCGGTACGCCGCCGAGGCGGCCGTCGACACCCCGCTGCACCTGCACCCCGTCCAGGCCACGATCGCCCGCGGGCGGATCGCCGCGATCGACACGACGGCGGCGCGGGCGCTGCCCGGCGTCGTCGGGGTCGTCACCCCCGACGACGCGCCGCAGCTCGCCGACATCGGCGACCCCGAGACCGTCGTGCTGCAGGACCGCGAGATCCACCACCGCGGCCAGTACGTCGCGGCCGTGCTCGCCGAGACCCCGGAGATCGCCCGCGAGGCCGCGGGCCTCGTCGTCGTCACCTACGACGAGGCCGTGCAGGTCACGGAGTTCCACGAGGACTCCCCCGATCGGCACCCGGCGGCGCAGCTCGCGAACTTCCAGCCGCCCGCGAGCGGGATCGGCGACCCGGACGGCGCGCTCGACGCCGCCGCGGTGACCGTGCGCGCCACGTACACCACGCCGGTGCAGCACCACAGCCCGATGGAGCCGCACGCGACGATCGCGTGCTGGGAGGGCGACCACGTCGTGCTCCACGAGTCCTCGCAGGGCGTCGGCGGCACCCGGGCGTCGGTCGCCGCGCTCTTCGGTCTCGACGAGGACGCCGTCGAGGTCGCGTCCCCGCACGTCGGTGGCGGCTTCGGCACCAAGGGGTTCCTGCACGCCGGGACGGTGCTGACCGTGCTCGCGGCGCGCACCGTGCCGGGCCGGGCGGTCAAGCGCGCGCTGTCGCGCCGCGAGATGTTCGAGACCGTGGGGCACCGGCCGGCGACGATCCAGCACCTGGCGCTGGGGGCGTCGACCGACGGGCGGCTGGACGCGCTGACCCACGACGTCGTCGAGTCCACCGCGCGGGTCAAGGAGTTCGGCGAGCCCACCGCCACCGGCACCCGCGGCATGTACGCGGCGCCGCACCGGCGCACGTCGCACCAGGTGGTGCCGCTCGACGTCGACCCGCCCACCTACATGCGCGCCCCCGGCGAGGCGCCGGGCAGCTTCGGGCTCGAGTGCGCGATGGACGAGCTCGCCGTGGCGTTGGGCATCGACCCGATCGAGCTGCGGATCCGCAACGAGCCCGCGGTGCACCCGGAGTCCGGCCTGCCGTTCTCGTCGCGCGGGCTCATCGCGTGCCTGCGACAGGGGGCGGAGCGGTTCGGGTGGTCGTCGCGTCCGGCCGCCCCGCGCGCGCAACTGGTCGACGGCTGGTGGCACGGCACCGGGGTCGCCGCGGCGATGTTCCCGACGATCCGCTTCCCCGGTTCGACGGCCGTGATCCGGTTCGCCCGGGGCCGCTACGAGGTGGAGATCGGCGCGGCGGACATCGGTCAGGGCGCCCGGACGGTGCTCACCCAGATCGCCGCGGACGCGCTCGGGGTGCCCGAGGACCGGATCGCCGTGGCGATCGGTGACACCGACCTGCCGCCGGGGTCCGGGGCGGGCGGATCGTCGGGCACGGCGTCGTGGGGCTCGACGATCGCGGAGGCCGCCGACCGCTTCCGCGACAAGTGGGGCGACGACCCCGAGGACGGCGCCGAGGCCGACGCGGCGACCCCGGACAACCCGTGGGCGGGCGAGCTGGCGATGGCCGCCTACGGGGCGCAGTTCGCCGAGGTCGCGGTGCACGCCGACACCGGCGAGATTCGGGTGCCGCGGATGCTCGGGATGTTCGCGGCGGGCCGGATCCTCAACCCGACGCTGGCGCGCTCGCAGTTCCTCGGCGGGATGGTGTGGGGACTCTCGATGGCCCTGCACGAGCAGAGCGTCGTCGACTCGCGGTTCGGCCACGTGATCAACCACGACTTCGCCGGCTACCACGTCGCCTCGCAGGCCGACGTGCGCGAGATGGCGGCGGAATGGATCGACGAGGAGGACCCGTACGTCAACCCGATGGGCGCGAAAGGGATCGGCGAGATCGGGATCGTCGGGGCGGCCGCGGCGATCGCGAACGCCGTGCACCACGCGACCGGCGTGCGGGTGCGGTCGCTGCCGATGGACTTCGTCCAGGTGAACGGATCTGGTCGCTAGGGAGACCAGTTCCGTTCACATGCTGCGGAGCAGCGCCAGCATCGCGGCGTTCAGGGGCGTCGGGACGCCGTGCCGCTGCCCCGCGCCCACCACCGCGCCGGTGAGGTACTCGTGCTCGGTCGGCCGTCCGGCGAGTCGGTCGTAGAGCATCGAGGTGCCGGTGCCTGCGGGCATCGTCGCGTAGTGGCGGCGCAGCGTCGTGACGTCGTCCTCGGTGAGGTCGGCGCCCTCGGCGCGCGCGACCGCGACGACCTCGCGGGAGAGGCCGAGGACGAGGTCCGCGGTGTGTCCCTCGGCGAGGACCTCGTTGCGGCGCATCGTCAGCGCGGTGATCGGGTTGGCGACGGCGTTGCTGATCAGCTTGCGCCACGCGTCGGTGCGGTAGTCCGCAGAGCCGACGACCTCGACGCCGTCGTCTCCCCCGGCCACCAGCCCGACGAGCCCCTCGACCCACGGCCCGTCCGGGACGGTGAGCCGCCCGTAGCCGTGGTGGAGGATCCGGCCCGGTTCCACCGCCTCGGCACCGAGCACGACGACGGCGGGGATCGCGGTCGCGTCCGGGTGGACGAGGCCCTCGACGCGACGGTCCTGGTCCACGCCGTTCTGGGCGACCACGACGACGGTCCCGGGCCCGGTGGCGGCCTTCAGCCAGCCGGCCGCGGAGGCGGTGTCCTGGGCCTTCGTCGTCAGGATCACCCAGTCCGCCGGGGCGGCGGTCGCCGGGTCGGTCAGGATGGCCGCGGGCACCGGGCGTTCCTCGCCGTCGGCGCCCGAGCGCACCCGCAGCACCTCGAACGGGGTGCGGACGGCGAGGGCCACGTCGTGCCCACGCTCGTGGGCCAGGGCGGCGAGCACGCCGCCGATCGCGCCGGGACCGATGACCACCACACTCGCCATGCCCTCGATCATGGACCGGCGGGCCGGTCCTCACCATGCGGCGGACACCTCGGAAGAACCGCGTCCGTGCGGGTGTTGCCCTCGGCGTGACGACCCTCACCGATCGATCCATCGCCGCGCTCCGTGCCCACCACGACAGGTTGACCGCGTGGGTGGGAGGACTGACGGACGAGCAACTGGCCGGCCCCAGCGGCGCCTCGGAGTGGACGATCGCGCAGGTGCTCTCCCACCTGGGTAGCGGGTCGGAGATCATGCTCGGTCCCGTGCGCGCGGCGGCGAACGGCACCGAGGTCGGCGCCGCCGACAACCAGGCCGTGTGGGACCGCTGGGACTCCGCCTCGCCACGGGCGCAGGCGGACGGCTTCGTCGAGCACGACGCCCGCCTGCTGGCCGTGCTGGAGGGCCTCTCGGACTCCCAGCGCACGTCGCTGCGCATCGACCTGGGGTTCCTGCCCGAGCCCGCGCCGTTGTCCGTCGCGCTCGGCATGCGCCTCAACGAGATCGCCCTGCACAGCTGGGACGCCCTGGTCGGCGTGGACCGCGACGCCGAGGTGGACGCCGACGCGGCGGCCGTGATGTTCGACCACTTCGCCGACGGGGTGGGCTTCCTGCTGGGTTTCGTCGCGAAGCCCGAACGGCTCGACCGGCCCGCCGTGGTCGCGATCGGGGCCCACTCGCTCGTCGTCGAGGGCGCCGCGAGCGTCCGGTCGGGCACCGAGGGCGCCACCGCCACCTTCACCGGGCCGCCCGGGGCGGCGCTGCGGTTGATCGGCGGGCGCCTCGACGCCGAGCACACGCCGCGGGGTGTGGAGATCACCGGGAACGTCTCGCTGGACGACGCGCGCGCCGTGTTCCCCGGTTATTGAGCCGCCTGCCTCCCTTTCTCCGGGCGACTCACCCCGGCGGGCTCCCGAAGTCGAGGAGGACGCGCTCGAACGGGCGCGGCGTGACGGCGACGTCGCCGACGAAGGGCTGGTCGATCGCCACGGCCACGAACAGCAGGACCCCGATGAGGACGGCGAGGCTCGCCGTCATGAGGGTCTGCAGCAGTGGACTGGTCATCGCGAAGATCATCGCGAAACCGATCGTCACGACCGCGCCGACCACGAGCGCTCCCCAGAGCACCCCAGGCAGGCCCTGTCCGACGTAGTCCAGCCGCGAGGACCGTTCGGTCACGAGGTCGTTGAAGCGCTCGGACTCGGCGCCGACGAACTCCGCGCGGGCGGGCGTGTCCGCCGGGAGCGACGCGAGATCGGCCGACATCCGGTCGAGCACCGCGGCCACCTGGGGCGATCCCGGCTCGCCCCGCGCCATCGCGGGCCACTCGATGTCGATGACGGTGCGCGCGTAGGTCACGACGTCGGCCCGGATCCGCTCGCGAGCGTCGCCGGGGAACGCCACCCCGGTCCGCTGGATCGTGCGCAGCGTGCTGGCCTCCTGGCCGACGGTGTCGGCGGCGCTCGTGAACTGCTCCCAGCTGACGATCACCACGAACGCGAGGAGCACCGCGTAGATGACGCCGACGATCGCGATGATGAAGCCCGCGACCTCGTTGTGGTCACCCTCGCGCAGCGCCGACCAGTACCGGCGCAGGATCCGCTGGATCCCGACGGCGACCGCGGGGACGCCGACGATCAGCACCAGACCGATCCACCACAACGGCCATGCGCTCATCGGCGGCTCCCCTCACCTCGACCTCAGTGACCGTAGGTCAGCAGCGCGCCCGTCGACGTCAATTCGTCGCGGCTGAACGGGACGGTGTCGGAGGCGTTGCCGTCGAGGCCGACGCGGTAGGAGTCGTCGCTCGCGGGCACGTCGGGGACGGTGAACGCGTACCGGCACGCGTCGGCCCACGGGGAGGCCGAGTGCCACTGGTCGACCGCCGTGCCGCTCGTCGGGAGGGTCGCGGAGCCGACGACGGCGCCGTCCGCACCGAAGATCGAGACCGAGTGTCCCGGCATCGTCGTCACCGAGCAGCCACCGCCCGGGGCGACCGGCCCCCGGCCGGCGACGACGAGCGAGCCCTGCACGGTCATCGTCCGGTGGGTCCCGGCGACGATGCCCACGACGGCCACCACGCCGACGACGGCGAGCACCATCCCGATCGTCAGAGCGATGAGGAGCCACCGGGGGCGGGTCGCCGGGAGCGTGTCGAGCCCGGCCGGGGGCGCGTCGCGGACCGCCCCGGCGGACACCGGCGCGGGCTCGTCGAGCCACCGAATCCCGCGCGGGGCGGGGATGTCGGGCGACCACGGGTCGGGCCGCTCCGGTTCGCGCGGGCGAGGGATCGCCGGCGTGGCGGTGTCCGTGCGGACCTCGGACTCCGTGCTGCTCATCTGGGCCTCCCCGACCGACGATCTGCGCCGAACGTGGATAACCCATGTGAGCGGACGTGGTCGTCCTGGCGGCCAGATTCACTCACACGGGCGAAGCCCGGACGTCACGTTCGGGTGTTGCGCAGGTGGCGTCCGAAGTAGGCGACGTGGACGGTGCGGGTGCGATCCACCCACGTGAAGTAGATCCGCGGTGCCATGCCGGCCGAAGAGATCTTGATGTGCGACTGCACCGCGAGGTCCTCCCCGTCGACCGGGAACGTCCGCGACTCGGGCCAGCGCTCCATCACGGTCTTCGACTCGCGCATCGCGAGCTTGCGGGGGTTCGCCGGCCAGGCCATCGGGTGGCGGGAGTTCCAGCACCACCCGAAGAAGTCGCCGTCGTACCCGTCGCGGGACCGGGCGCGGGAGTAGAACGCCAGCGCCCGCAGCGCCCGCCACGACTGCTCCCCCCACGCCGGGCCCGCCGCCTGCCGGTCGAGCAGCTCCAGGTCGACCCCGGCCTCCGTCGGGAACTCCAGGTAGGCGCCGAGATGCTTGCGGGCGAGGGCGGCCGCGTCGCTGCAGTCCCGCGCGTGCGACGGGGCGAGGTCGATGACCTCGAGCCCCTCCTCGCTGCGTTCTCCGCGCACGCGGGCGAGCTCGGCGGTGGCCACCGCGAGGCGGTCGCGCAGGTCGGTGACCTCATGCTGCAGGTCGCCGAACTCCTCGATCACCTCCTCCGCGGTCCGCCGCTCCGCGACGAGCTCCGACTCGAGGTCGGTGACGCGGGCCGACTCCCGGGCGACCTTCTCCACCATGCCGCCGGGGGTCCGGTCGTCGAGCCGCTCCGAAGCGCGGTCCCAGCTGTCCGGGGCGCGGCGCATGCTCGACACCGGGGCGAGCTGGTTGACCGCGATCCGCCCGGCGAGCGCAGGCCGGTCCCGGAAGCGCTCGGCGCGGATCTCGAGGTGCCGCGTGGTCGCGTCCCCCGCGGGGTCGAGGGCCGGGAGGTAGACCCGCATCGCGCCGCGGTGCACCCCGAACCCCTCGCCGAGGGCCCCGTCGAGCTCGTCGAGCCCGGCCGCGTCGACGACGGCGACCGTCGCGAGGCCCGCGACGTCCCGGGTCGTCCGCTGCACCGCCGCGTCGAACACCTGCACGGCCCGCTCGTCGGCCTCCGCCGCGAGCCCGCCGAAGACGACGACCGGGACGTCCCGGTCGGACAGGGTGAGCAGGCCTGCGAGGTCCTCGGCGCCGTCCTCGCCGTGGTAGCGCATCGTCCGCGGCAGCAACGACACCCCGCCGAGCGCGGCCGACGTCGTCGTGAGCAGGTCGGCGATGAATCCCGGCGGCTTCGCGAAGAGCGGTTCGGTGAGGTCCCGGGCGTCGGCGTCGACGTCGATCCACGTCCAGGCCTTCGCCCCCTCACCGGTGCAGCTGCCGCCCGACCAGGCCCGCACCGTCGTCGTCCACCGGCTCCCGTCGCGGTGGGACTCGACGAAGACCAGCCGGACCGCCTTGACGATCTTGGTGTCGCCGGGGTCGTCGTGGGCGTCGCGGCGCAGGACGAACCGGTACTGCTCGCTCGCCCGGGTGCGGGCGTCACCGGACGGGAGCGGACGGTGATGGCGCGCCGCGATGCCCTCGGCCCAGCCGACGACGGCACGGTCGGCGGCATCCACGGCGTCCGGGTCGTCGGAGGCCCAGATGCTGCGGTAGAGCGTCGCCATCCCCGTGCCACCTCCTCACCTCGTCCGCGCTGCCTCCCCGCAGCATGCCTGGTGACCGGGGTCGGGCGCTGCCCGCTGTTCGTCAGCCGTGGCCGTAGGGGAGGTCGATGTTCGCGGTCAGCAGCTGGTCGCGGTCGAACCCGACGCCCTCGCCGGGCCGGGTCCCGACCGCGACGCTGTACTGCTGCGAGGTGGCGGAGACGTCGGGGACGGTGATCTCGTAGCGGCAGGCGTCGGCGTAGCCGCCGGCGAAGGTCTGCCACCGGTCGGTGGCGGTGCCGCGCCCGGTGAGAGCAGTGGCGCCGACCGCGGTGCCGTCGTCGTCGAAGACCGTGACGGGGCGGCCGGCGAAGAGCGGCTGGGCGCATTCGGCGCCCGGGCGCTCGAACCCGCTCAGCCCGTAGATCGTCACGAAGCCGTGGACCGTCATCCGCGGGGTCGGGCGGGCGGCGGTCACGACGACCGCGACGGCGGCGAGCGCGAGCAGGAGCCCGACCACCAGCCAGGGTCGGATCGTGCCGAGCCGGGTCGCGCTGCTGGTGCGTGACCACGGGGAAGTGCTCCCCGGCGTGGTCTCGGTCGCCTCCGGCTGGACCTGCGTCATACCGGGTTCTCGGTGCTCGGGCGGGTGCCGTTAGCTGAGGTCCCACCTTCGGATGGCGAAGTGGGTGTCCTCGGCGCGGCAGCTTGCGGGGCGGGCTGGGCGGCGGACCCGGCGGCGGATCCGGTGGCGAGGGAGCCGGTGCGGGCTGAGCAGATCTTCGTCTCGCCGCGCAGTGACTCCCTGATCAGCTCGCGGGATCAGCCGTGGCCGTAGGTGATGTTCGCGCCCGAGGCCTCGAGCTGTTCCTTGCTGAAGCCCACGCTGTCCGAGACGTCGCTGCCGGCGGTCACGCGGTAGTAGTCGTCGGCGGCGGTGACGTCCGTCAGCGTGAAGGAGAACCGGCACGAGTCCGCGTAATTGGCGTACGAGGAGACGTTCCACTGGTTGACCGCGACGCCGTAGCCGGTGAGCGAGGTCGTGCCGACGAGGTCGCCGTTCGAGCCGAAGATCGAGATCGGCTTGCCCGTCATCGAGGTGTTCTGGCACGCCGCGCCCGACTGCGCCGCCGCTCCGTACACCGTCACCGACCCGTTGATGGTCATCTTCGAGGTCTGCCGCGCGACGCTCCCGATGATCGCCACGGCCACGACGGCCGCGACGACACCGAGGACGATCCACCCCCAGCGCATGCCCGAGCGCCCCGGCGGAGCGGCCTGCGGTGCTGCCCACCCGTAGCCCGACCAGCCGAGACCGGCCGGCGGGACCGGCATGGTCGGTCGCGCCGGACCGTCGGCCCAGTGCACGCCACGCGGGGCAGGCGTCCACGGCGCGGTGCGGGATTCCGGGTGGGTCTGGGTCATGGGTCTGCTCCCCCGAGGGCGTCCACGCGGCCGCGTCGGCACGGTCCGTCGGCGGGCATCTCGCCCGCGTGCGGGCCGGCGTTACGCCGGTGTCGCTCGTTCGGGTGCGAGCGCCCGGAACGCTCCGATCAGCGGTAACGCCGTGTTCGCGGGAGCGATGAGGGGATCGAGCTCGCGGGGGCCGCTCTCCCGTGACCGGCGCGCCGGAGACGCTCACGACCTCCGCCCCGGAGCCGACGATGACCATTCCCCCGGCCGAACGCCTGCCCGACCTCGCGGTCCTGTTCCCGTTCCGCGCCTGGCTCCGCCACCCCGCGCTGCGGGCGTGGACGACGTGGTTGTTCGTCGCGCTCGTCGCCGTCCCGCCGGCTGCGCTCGTGGTGTTCGGCGACGCCGCCGGGCACGTGGGGCCCGCCATCATGTTCGCGACGTACTTCGCGGCAGCGTGGTTTCTCGTCCTCTGGGTCGTCGTCCGCCCGCAGAACGTGAGCGGAGCGATGCTCGCCCAGGTCGTCGGCCTGGCGCTGCTCCTGGAAGGCCCGATCGCGTCGGGAATGGAGGCACTGTTCAGCGACGACTTCGACAACCTCGCCGCGAGCATCCTCGGCGCGGGGATCCCCGAGGAGTTCGCGAAGATGCTCCCGGTGGCCATCCTCGTGCTGGCGTATCGCCGCCGCGGACTCGCACCGCGGGACATGCTCTTCCTCGGCGCCGTGAGCGGTCTCGTGTTCGGTGCCGTCGAGGCGGTCATCTACGTGACCATCTACATGCCGATCCTCGGTGACCTGGGAACGGGCGGCGCGATCACCACGGTGTGGCGATTCGTCACCGATCCCGTGGGCCACGCCCTGTGGGCCGGCGTGGCCGGCTACTTCCTCGGCCTTGCCTCGCACTACCGGACGGCGGGCCCATGGTTCGCCCTGGCCGGCATCGGACTCGGTGTCCCCGCCCTGCTGCACGGACTCAACGACTGGACGCCGGTCACCGGCACCGTGCTCTGGGTCGTACTCCAGGTCGTCAGCGCGCTGCTGTTCCTGGCTTACGCGCGGATCGGGCTCGTCGCCGCCCCGCCCGTGCCGCGCCCGGCTCCGCTCGCGCTTCCGCAGTCGTGGGGTCCGCCGGCCGCCGCGATGTCCGTCCTCGTGCCGACCGCATCGCCCGCATCGCCCGCACCGACCGCATCGCCCGCACCGACCGCCACGCCTGCACGACCCGCGGCGCCCGCAGCGCGCGTCCCGGCGGCCCGTACCTCCGGCCGCCATGCCGCCGCCGACGAGCCGATGACGGCTCCGATCGCGCTCGGCATGATGATGCGCTGACTCGGCGGCAGACGGGCCGTGTACGCGACTACAACGACAGGGAGTGAGAGAGTCTGCGACTCCACTCCTATTTATTAGCCCATCAGGGTGAATGCTCTGGCTACAATGTAACCGACCGTGACTTGATACTGCCCACACGGTCGCCCGGCGCCGCGGCGGTCCGCACCCACGTCCCGTGAGGACCTCCGATGACCCAGCAGATGCCTCCCGCGTCCCCCGAGCAGCCGATGCAGCCGACCCAGCAGCCGTACGGCGCGGCCCCGCAGGCTCCTGCTCCCGCCCGCGGCACCAACACGATGGCGATCCTCGCGATCGTCTTCGCGTTCGTGTTCTCGCCGCTCGGCATCGTCTTCGGCATCATCGGGCGCAAGCAGACCGCCAGGACCGGCGAGGGCGGCCGCGGGCTCGCGACCGCCGGCCTGGTCCTGAGCATCGTGTTCGTGGTGATCTCCATCGCGACGCTCGTCGGCATCTTCGCCCTGGCCGCGAGCTTCAGCAACGCGGTCGACAACGGCGAGGTCGCGGCCCAGATCACCGCCCAGTCCGGCGGTCGCGTGACCGACGTGAACTGCCCCGGCTCGCTCCCGGCCCAGGTCCGCGCTCAGATGACCTGCTCGGGCACGATCGACGGTGCGCCCGGCCAGCTGGTGGCCACCGTGACGTCGGTCGACGGCGGCACCGTCGCGTTCGACTTCACCCAGGCCGGCTGACCCCGACGGCGGGTGCGGAGCGGTCGCGGCCGCGCGCACCCGCCGTCGTCGACCCGGGTCCGCCCTGAGAGCGCCGGATCCGGCCCGGTGCGACGATCCGGTGCTGCAGGTGGATCGGGCGAGGCGAGGGAGCAGCCATGCGGGCGTACGGGTTCACGACGGTCGGCGGACCCGATCACGAGGCCTTCCTGGACGTGCCGACGCCGGA
>NZ_DASXJS010000230.1:0-12195 GCF_036497245.1 Actinomycetospora sp.
GGTTCTGGTTCTGGCCGCCGTTGTTCTGGCCGCCACCCTGACCGCCGCCACCCTGACCGCCGCCGCTCGGGCCACCGCCCTGGCCGCCGTCGCGGTTGCGCCCGCCGCCCTGGTCGTTGTTCTGGCCACCACCGCTCTGGCCGCCGCCCTGGCCACCGTTGCGGTTCCGGTTGCGACCACCGCGGTCGCCGTCGCCGCCGCGGCCGGACTCCTGGTCGCCGTCGGGAGCGTCCTGCCCGGACTGGCCCGACTGCCCCGAACGGCCCTGGTCGGAGCTGCCGTTGTTGCGGTCGCCGTCCTCACGGGGCGTGCGCTCGGGCGCCTCGGCCGGCGCGGCCGCGGGGGCCTCGATGGAACCGGTCGCCTCACCGGCGCCGGACTCGGCACCGGGACCCGCGTCGCGCCGGGCACTGCGACGCGAACGACGAGGCGTGGCGGGGGCGCTCGCCTCGGCCGCCTCACCGGCGTCGGCGGCGGGCGCGTCGGTGGTGGCCGTGACGGCCTCCGCGACGGTCTCCGCCGACTCGGGCGTCGCGGTGCGGGACGCGGGGTCGGTCTCAGCGGGGGACTCCGCCGGGGTCTCCGGCTCGACCTCCGGGGTCACCGCCTTGCGGCGGGCGGCACGACGGCGGGCGGGCTTGGCCGCGGCCTCGTCGTCGGCGGGCTGCTCGTCGGCAGGCTGCTCGGCCGCGGGCTGCTCGGCGGTCCCGGCCGCGGCGCTGCTCGGCGCGTCGGGCTCGTCGCCGAGCGGGAGCTGGGCGGCGCCGGCCGCCCCGTCGCCGCTCTGGCGCTTCTTGATCTCGTTGATCAGGTCACCCCGGCGCATGCCGGTGGTGTCGGTGACGCCGAGTGTCCCGGCGAGCTCACGCAGCTCCGCGAGCACCATGCCGGACACGCCGCCACGGCGGCGCCGTTCGGTGCCGCCGGAGCCGGACGTCGGGGCGTCGTTCCCAGCCGGGGCCTCCGAGGAGGCGGCGTCGGTGGAGAGGACGTCGGTTTCGGTCACGCAGGTCCTTCCTGACCGGCCGGGGCCATGCTGCCCGGGCCAGCGGACATGTCCGCACACCTCGGTTCACGCGTGCGGTTCGCCGCAACGTCGGCGGTTCGCGGGAAGACGGAATGGAGGTTCGGCGTCCCGGGAACACGATGCGCTACGGAACATCTTCGGGGTCAACGACCACGCGTGGAGCCGTCCGAGAACGCCGAACCACCTGCGCCATCGGGCGGATGCGGGACCGGAGCGGAGAAGACCATCCCGGATTCCGGGACGTGGCACCGGCGCGGATCACGCTGGTCGCTGTCGTGGCCCAGGGTAGCCCCACCCGGGACCGGCGGCAACAACCGGGTGGTGTCGGCGTGCCGTGGCGGTCCTCAGCCCGTCACGACGGCACCCTCGGTGTCGATCGGCAGCCACATCGTCGTGAACCCGCTGGTGGGGAGTCCCTCGGGCAGCGGCTCCCCCGTGGTGAGCGCCAGCACCGTCGGGCCCGCCCCGGAGACGACCGCGGGCACCTCGGCCGCGCGCAGGGCGTCGACGAGGTCGGCGGTCGCGGGATAGGCCGGCCGCCGGTAGGGCTGGTGCAGGCGGTCCTCGGTGGCCGGGAGCAGCAGCCCGGGTGCACACGTGAGCGCGTGCACCACCAGCGCCGACCGCGCCGCGGTGAACGCCGCGTCGGCGTGCGGGATCCGGTCGGGCAGCAGACCGCGGGTCGCCTCGGTGGAGCTGGAGTGCTCGGAGACGAACACGACCGGCACCACCTCGGGCCGGGGCGTGAGCCGGGTGCCCCGATAGGAGCCGCCCTCGCACCAGGTCACGACCAGGCCGCCGTAGAGGCAGGCCGCCACGTTGTCGGCGTGCCCGTCGAAGCGGGCCGCGAGGTCGAGGACCGCGGCGTCGTCGGGGGCCTTGCCGGGGCCGAGCAGCGCACAGGCGGCGACGATCCCGGCGACCGCGGCGGACGCCGAGGACCCCAGCCCGCGGCTGTGCGGGATCTCGTTGTGACAGGTCAGATGCAGTGGCGGGCGGGCCACACCCGCGAGGTCGTAGGTCGCGCAGGCGGCCTTGAGCACGAGGTGCCGCTCGTCGCGGGGCACCCGCCCGGCTCCCTCCCCGTGCACCTCGACGACGCTCGGGCCGTCGTCGAGGGCGGTGAGCTCCACGTGGTCGTGGAGCCCCAGCGCGAGACCGAGGGTGTCGAAGCCGGGCCCGAGGTTCGCCGTGGTGGCGGGGACCCGGACGCGGACGGTGGGGGCTTCCCCCGACGATCGGGCCTGCCGGTCGGCGTGCTCCCCCGGGCGCTTCGTGTCCCCCGCCATCAGGCGAGGCCGAGCGCGTCGGCGACGGCGTCGACGCGCTCCGGGACCACGACCGGCTCGGGGACGTCGGCCAGCGCGGTGCCCGGGTCCTTGAGGCCGTGGCCGGTGACGGTGCAGACCACCACGCTGCCCGCGGTGAGCTCCCCCGCCGCCGACCGCGCGAGCAGGCCCGCCACCGAGGCCGCCGACGCGGGCTCGACGAACACGCCCTCGCGCGCCGCCAGCAGGCGGTACGCGGCAAGGATCGCGTCGTCGTCGACCTTGGTGATCCGGCCCCCGGACTCGTCCCGCGCGGCGATCGCACCGTCCCAGGAGGCGGGCGAGCCGATGCGGATGGCCGTCGCGAGGGTCTCCGGCTGCGCCACCGGGGCCCCGTCGACCAGGGGCGCGGCGCCGGCGGCCTGCACCCCGTGCATCTCCGGGGTGGCCTCGACGACGCCGTCGCGGTGGTACTCGACGTAGCCGCGCCAGTAGGCGGTGATGTTGCCGGCGTTGCCGACCGGCAGGACGTGCAGGTCGGGCGCGCGGCCGAGCTGGTCGCAGATCTCGAACGACGCCGTCTTCTGGCCCTCGATGCGTGCCGGGTTGACCGAGTTGACCAGGGCGATCGGGTGCTCCTCGGCCGCCTTGCGGGCCAGCTCCAGGCACGCGTCGAAGTTGCCCTCGAGCTGCAGGATCTTCGCACCGTGCGCGGTGGCCTGCGCGAGCTTCCCGAGGGCGATCTTGCCCTGCGGGACGAGCACGGCGCAGGTCATGTCGGTGCGCGCGGCGTACGCGGCCGCCGAGGCCGAGGTGTTGCCGGTGGACGCGCAGATCACGGCCTTCGCGCCGCTCGCGGCGGCTTCGGTCATCGCGACGGTCATCCCGCGGTCCTTGAACGACCCGGTCGGGTTCGCGCCCTCGATCTTGAGGTGGACCTCGCAGCCGGTGAGCGCGGAGAGGTGCGCCGCGGGGAGCAGCGGGGTCCCACCCTCGCGCAGCGTGACGACGTCCCAGCCGTCCTTCACGTGCGGCATCCGGTCCCGGTAGGCGCGGATGACGCCCGGCCACTCGACGCGGTGGGCGAGCAGGGCGGCGGGGGTCACTGGGCTCCTCCGAGAGCATGGACGGGGCGGCCGAGACCCTCCACACGCAGCACGCTGGCGACACCGCGGACGGAGTCCAGCCCGGACAGCGCGTCCACGGTGGCCCGCAGGGCCGCGTCGGGGGCCTCGTGGGTCACGACGACCAGTGTGGCGTCCGTTCCCGCGTCGCCGCCATGACCTGCATCATCCGCGTCGGCATCGTCCGGGCCCGCGGCCTTCTCGCGGCCGCCCTCCTGCTTGACCGTGGCGATGCTGACGCCGTGCTCGGCGAACACCGAGGCCACCGCGGCGAGCACGCCCGCGCGGTCGTGGACGTCGAGGTTGACGTGGTACCGGGTGCGGACCTCGCCCACCGGCTGCAGCGGCAGGTGGGCATAGGCGGTGTCGCGGGGACCGCGTCCCCCGATGACCTTGTTGCGCGCGGCGGCGACGAGGTCGCCGAGGACGGCGCTCGCGGTCTGCGGGCCGCCCGCCCCCTGGCCGTAGAACATCAGCGGCCCGGCGGCGTCGGCCTCCACGAAGACGGCATTGAACGCGCCGGAGACCGAGGCCAGCGGGTGGGCCTTCGGGATCATCGCCGGGTAGACGCGGGCGGACACGGTGCTGCCCGCGTCCCCGTCGACCTGCTCGCAGATGGCGAGCAGCTTCACCGAGCACCCGAGCGCCTTGGCCGAGGCGATGTCGGTGGCGGTGACGTCGCGGATGCCCTCGCGGTGCACGTCGGAGGCGGTCACCCGGGTGTGGAAGGAGAGGGTCGCGAGGATCGCGGCCTTGGACGCGGCGTCGTAGCCGTCCACGTCCGCCGTCGGGTCGGCCTCGGCGTAGCCCAGCCGGCCCGCCTCCTCGAGCGCGTCGGCGTAGCCGGCCCCGGTGGACTCCATCGCCGAGAGGATGAAGTTCGTCGTGCCGTTGACGATGCCCGCGACGCGACGGATCCGGTCCCCGGCCAGCGACTGCTGGATCGGGCGCAGCAGCGGGATCGCGCCGGCGACGGAGGCCTCGTAGTAGAGGTCGGCGCCGGACTCGCGGGCCGCGGTCGCGAGCGCCTCGCCCTCCTCGGCGAGCAGCGCCTTGTTCGCGCTGACCACCGACCGGCCCTGCTTGAGGGCGTCGAGCAGCAGGTCCCGCGCGGGCTCGATACCGCCCATGAGCTCGACGACGACGTCCACGTCCGACCGCGCGACGAGGCCGGCGGCGTCGGTGGTCAGCAGCTCGGCGGGCACCTCGGGGTGGCGCTGCGGGCGCCGCACCGCGATCCCGGCCAGCTCGATCGGGGCTCCGACCCGGGCGGCGAGCTCGTCGGACTGCTCGCGCAGCAGCCGCACCACCTGGGAGCCGACCACCCCGCAGCCGAGCAGCGCGACGCGGATGACGTCCTTGCTCCCAGAATCAGCCGGACTCACAGCACCTCCAGGCGCGCCAGGTCGTCGAGGGTCTCCCGCCGCAGCATGGTGCGGTCGGCGCCGTCGGCCACGGCGACCACGGCGGGTCGCGGCACCTTGTTGTAGGCGCTGGCCATGGCGTAGCAGTACGCGCCGGTCGCGGCCACGGCGACGAGGTCACCGGGCGCGAGGTCGGCGGGCAGCCAGCAGTCGCGAACGACGACGTCGCCGGACTCGCAGTGCCGCCCGACCACGCGGCACAGCGTGGGGTCGCCGCCACCGGGGTTCCCGGCGCCGGCGCCGTCCTTGATCCCGCCCACCACGGCCGATCGTGACACCAACCGGCAGTCGTAGGCCGCGTCGTAGAGGGCGGTGCGGATGTTGTCGCTCATCCCGCCGTCCACGCTCACGTACCGCCGGCGCGCTCCGCCGCCGAGCTCGACGTCCTTGATGGTCCCGACGGTGTAGAGGGTCACCGTGCCGGGCCCGGCGATCGCGCGCCCGGGTTCGACGGCGATCCGTGGCACCGGGATGCCCGCCCGCTCGCACTCGCGGTCCACGATCGCGCGCAGCTCGGACGCCAGCCAGGACGCGGACCGCGGGTGGTCCGCGGTGGTGTAGGCGATGCCCATGCCGCCGCCGAGGTCGATGAGGTCGGACGCGGTGTCGGCACGGTCCCCGTGCTCGGCGCGGACCTCCGCGAGCAGCCCGACGACCCGGCGTGCCGCGAGCTCGAAGCCGCCGGAGTCGAAGATCTGCGAGCCGATGTGGCTGTGCAGCCCGACCAGGCGCAGGTGGGCGGACTTCAGGACGCGGCGCACGGCCTCGGCCGCGTCTCCCCCGGTCCCTCCCCCCGTCGCTCCGCTCGCCCCGGTACCTCCCCCCGTCGCTCCGCTCGCCCCGACCAGCGAGAACCCGAACTTCTGGTCCTCGTGCGCGGTGGCGATGAACTCGTGGGTGTGCGCCTCGACCCCGACGGTCACGCGGACCATCACGTCGGCGACCACGCCGCGGCGCCGGGCCGCGTCGTCGAGCCGGACGATCTCGGCGAACGAGTCCAGGACGACCTTGCCGACGCCCGCGTCGAGGGCCTGCTCCAGCTCGGCGGGCGACTTGTTGTTGCCGTGCATCGCGATCCGGTCGGCCGGGAAGTCGGCCCGGACCGCCGTCGCCAGCTCGCCGTCGCTGCACACGTCGAGCCCGAGGCCCTCGTCGGCGACCCAGCGGGCGACCTCGGCGCACAGGAACGCCTTCGACGCGTAGTGCACGAGGGCCGGGTCCCCGAAGGCCTCGGCGTGGTCGCGGCACCGCGAGCGGAAGTCGGCCTCGTCGACGACGAAGAGCGGGGTGCCGTGGCGCTCGGCGAGGTCCCGGACGTCGATGCCGGCCAGGCGCACGACGCCGTCGTCGCCGCGGACGGCGTGGCGGGGCCAGACGGCGGCAGGCAGTGCGTCGAGGGCGGTGCCGTCGTGCGGGATCGGACCCGCCGCCTCGTGGGCGGGCAGGACGTCGGCGTGGCGGGGCCCGGCGGGGTGGGCGCGCGTCATGAAAATATCCTCGGATCACATGCAGGGTTGATTACATCCGGCTGGGGGCGGAGACGCCGAGCAGGCCCAGGCCCGACGCGAGCACGGTGCGGGTCGCGCTGCACAGGGCCAGGCGCGCGGTGTTGATGGGTCCCGGTGCTTCATCGCCCTGGGGCAGCACCCGGCAGGTGTCGTAGAAGCGGTGGTAGGTGCCGGCGAGCCCCTCGAGGTACCGCGCGACGCGATGCGGCTCGCGCAGCTCCGCGGCCGAGGACAGCACGCGCGGGAACTCCCCGAGCGTGCGGATGAGGTCGCCCTCGCGGGGCTCGACGAGCAGGCCCAGATCCGGGTCGACGCCGCTCACGCCCAGCTCGGTGGCGTTGCGCGCCAGCGCCGAGAGCCGGGCGTGCGCGTACTGCACGTAGAAGACCGGGTTCTCGTTGGTGCGCTTGCTGATGAGGTCTAGGTCGATGTCGAGCACCTGGTCCACGCTCGAGCGCGTCAGCGTGTACCGGGCCGCGTCCACGCCCACCGCCTCGACGAGGTCCTCGAGGGTGATGATCGTGCCCGCCCGCTTCGACATCTTCACCGGCTCGCCGTCGCGGAGCAGGTTCACCAGCTGGCCGATGAGGACCTCGACGGTGTCCGGGTCGTCCCCGAACGCCGCCGCGACCGCCTTGAGCCGGTGGATGTAGCCGTGGTGGTCGGCACCGAGCATGTAGATGCACAGGTCGGCGCCGCGGGCCCGCTTGTCGCGGTAGTAGGCGATGTCCCCGGCGATGTAGGCCGGGTTGCCGTCGGACTTGATGACGACGCGGTCCTTGTCGTCACCGTGGTCGGTGGAGCGCAGCCACCAGGCGCCCTCCGCGTAGTAGAGGGCGTCGTCGTCCTTGAGCTTCTGCACCGAGGTCTCGACCGCGCCCGAGGCGTGCAGGGCGGCCTCGGAGGACCAGACGTCGAAGTGGGTGCCGAACGAGTCCAGCGACTCCCGCATCTCGCCGAGCATCACGGCGACGCCGAGGCGCTTGAACGCGGCGAGCTTCTCGTCCTCGGGCTGGTCGAGCACGCTGCGCTCGACCTGGACGACCTTCTGGGCGACCTCGGCCACGTACGCCCCGCCGTAACCGTTCTCCGGCACCGGCCTGCCCTCGGCGGCGGCGATCAACGACTCGGCGAACCGGTCGATCTGCGCGCCGGCGTCGTTGACGTAGTACTCCCGGATCACCGCGGCGCCCTGCGCCTCGAGGACCCGGCCCAGCGCGTCCCCGACGGCGGCCCAGCGGGTGCCGCCGAGGTGGATCGGGCCGGTCGGGTTCGCGGAGACGAACTCGAGGTTGATCGTCTGCCCGGTGAGCTTGTCGGTGTGGCCGTAGCCGGCGCCGTGGGCAAGGACGTCCGCGACGATGCCCGCCTGCGCGTCGGCCGCGAGGCGCAGGTTGAGGAAGCCCGGGCCCGCCACCTCGGCACTCGCGATCGCGCTGGTGCCGGAGAGCTTGGTGGCCAGCCAGTCGGCGAGGTCGGCGGGCTTCACGCCCGCCTTCTTCGCGCTGCGCAGCGCGAGGTTGGTGGCGTAGTCCCCGTGCTCGGGGTTGCGCGGGCGCTCGACGACGACCTCGTCGGGCAGCGCAGCCGTGTCGAGCCCGCGCTCGGTCAGCACGTCGACGGCGACGGCATGCAGGAGCTCGGCGAGTGCAGCGGGGGTCACGGACGCCGAGTCTAAGGAGCCGCGCGAGGCAGTGGGCGGACGGCCGTACCCCGTCCAGGGCAGGAGCTCCTCACGCAGGGCTCATCCCTAGACTCCGTGACCATGGCGAGTGGACGCTCCACCGGGACGCCCCGGCGGCCTCCGACGGGTGGGCACCAGCGGAACGGCCGGTCCACGAGGGGGTCACGGCCGCCGCAACGGGGGAAGAACCCCGTCACCGGCGCGCGGCGGCGCTCGTCGTCGGGCAACGGGAACCGTCAGGTGCCCTGGCTGCTGATCGGCGCGATCGTCGTCGTGCTCGTCCTGGTCGGCGGGATCGGGTACTTCCTCGTCGCCCGGAACTCCGCGGTGAGTCCGTGGCGGCCCTCCGACGACAACAAGGACCCGTCGCTGGCGATCCCGGGGATCGCGACCACCGCCTACGAGGGCCAGCACCACGTGACGCCGCAGCAGCGGGTGGCCTACGACAAGACCCCGCCCTACGGCGGTCCGCACGACGGCTACTGGGCGGCGTGCAACGGGCAGGTCTACCCGCGGGCCGTGCGCAACGAGAACATGGTGCACGGCCTCGAGCACGGCGCCGTCTGGATCGCCTACGACCCGGCGCGGGTCTCCGGCTCCGCGCTGGACGGGCTGACCGCCAAGGTGCGCGGCCAGAACCAGACGATGATCTCGCCGTACCCCGGCCTCGACCAGCCGGTGTCGCTGCAGGCCTGGGGCCACCAGCTCAAGGTCCCGGACGCGAACGACCCGAGGATCGACGAGTTCATCACCTCGCTGCGCGGCAACCCGAACACCTACCCGGAGGTCGGCGCCAGCTGCGACGCCCTCGGACCGGGCGCCTTCGACCCGCAGAACCCGCCGCCGTTCGACCCGCCGCCCTACCCGAAGGACGCGCTGCCGATGAACTACCAGGGCAGCTCGGGCGGCACCGGGTGAGCGCGGTCTCCCCCGTGAGCTCGCCGCCGGAACCGCCGGACGTGGACGACGACGGGTTCGACGACGACGGTGGCGGCTGGTGGTCGCGCAGCCCCGGGTGGGCCCGCGGTGTCGTCGTCGCGGGCGTGGTGCTCGTGCTCCTGCTCGTCGGCGCGCTCGGGGGCGTCGTGCTCGGTCAGGGCACGACGCCGACCTACGGGCCGCCCGACGGCGCCGTGGACGTCGGCTTCCTGCAGGACATGACCGTGCACCACACCCAGGCCGTGCAGATGGCGGTGTGGGAGCGCGCGAACACGACCGACCCGGCGCTGCGCCAGCTGGCGTTCGACATCGAGTCCACCCAGAACCAGCAGCTCGGGATGATGCAGGGCTGGCTGCGGCTCTGGGAGCAGCCGACCGAGTCCGCCCCCGGGAGCTACATGGCCTGGATGGGGATGCCGGCCGTCGTGATGCCGGGGATGGCCTCCGACGCCGACCTGACCCGCTTCCGGTCGCAGACCGGCGTCCCGATGGACGTCGCGTTCCTGCAGCTGATGCTGCGCCACCACCGCGGCGGGCTGTCGATGATGCAGGAGGAGGCGGCCCGCGGGTCGGTCCCCGTGGTCACCCAGCTCGCGCGGTCGATGGTCACCTCGCAGACCGCGGAGGCGGACACCATGACGCAGATGCTCGCTCAGCGTGGGGCGGCTCCGCTGCCGGTGTCCTGAGGTGTCGGCCGTCGGGAGGTGTCAGCCGTCGTGAGGCGTCAGCGATGCGGCATCGCTGACACTGGACGTCAGTAGCTCCGCATCCTCGCCCGGCCCGGCCGCCGGACGATCACCCGCGATGCGTTAGGCTTCCGACCGGTTCCGCCCCCGTAGCTCAGGGGATAGAGCACCGCCCTCCGGAGGCGGTGGCGCAGGTTCGAATCCTGCCGGGGGCACCACCTGATGACCAGCGAAAACGTTGCCCGTTCGAAGCCGCGTGGCACGGATCGTGGCACGAACGCTGTACGCGATCCGAGACGCGGCTCACTCCGCTTCGGGAGGCTGGCACGCTCACGGTCACGGGCGAGGTGAGCGGGTCGATCACGCTCCCGAAGGTGACGACGTCGGTCGACGAGGCGGTCGCGGGAGCGACGGTCGTCGCGGTGACGGTGCCGACTCCGCCGGGTGTGGCCCTGGCTCAACGTGCGGGACGTGCGGTCGGAGGAGGGCCGATTAAGGGGGTGTGGCCCCCGGATGGTCCCCATCACGTCCCTAGCTAGCGGCGGCGCAGGCGCCCATGAGCCGGCGGCGCGGCGTGGACGATTGATAAGCAGCGATTGGTCGGGCTGGGCTAAGACACGAGAAAAGATCATATCCGAGCATCGCGGGGTTTCTGGCAAGAACGCCGCGACGTACGTTCTGACGTCGGAGGAGTGTCCGGAGGAGCCTTCCGGGCTGCTGTTAGACGTTGTTGACCTCGTTCGTGAGGTACGCCGGGCCAGTCGAGCAGGTCGGACCACGGTCCGCCGGAGCGGAGCGGAAGGCGGGGCCGTGGGTCCGACCTGCGCGGCGCCGAAGGCGGTGCCTTGACCTTATAGGCTGGACTCGGCAGTACGCCACGCTGAGCTTCGCATCGACGAGCTCCGGTCGACCAGTAACCCTGCCAGTCAGCATCAAGGCTTGCGACTGCCTGCCGTCATGAGTGGAACATGGCGCTGAGGAGGAGATGAAAGGACGGCGTGCTGAGTGCGGTGCTCTGGCCGCGATCAACAGCCGGTCCGGGGGTACGGTAACTCCCAGGCGTTGTTGGCCTCACTAGGTGCGACCCTCGGCTTAGCGCGGGTTCTCGGGCGCGGTCGGCGCGAGCAGCGAGTGGGTAGTCGATGTGACAACTGAACGTGAGTGGCCCGACTTCGAGGCGAGGCTCGCCGCGGCGCTGGCCGAGGGTGGGGCCTGGGCGGCGCAGCGCATCTGTGAGCTGTGCGTGAGCGCTCTGCCGGTGACCGGGGCGTCGATCACGACGATGACCAGCGTGGATCATCAGAACCCGGTGTGGGCCTCCGACGAGGTGGCGGCGCGGATCGACGAGCTGCAATTCCGGCTCTGCGAGGGCCCGTGTGTTGAGGCGTTCACCTCCGGGGCCCCGGTGCTGGTGCCCGACATCACCGCCGGTGTCCACGACAAGTGGCCGGTCTTCGCCGCCGCCGCGGCGCAGGAAACCACGGCGCGGGGGATGTACGTCCTGCCGCTACTCGGCGGGCCGATCAGCATCGGCGTGCTCGATCTCTACCGGAACCAGCCTCTGGCGCTCGACTCGCAAGCGCAAGCCCTCGCGGGACGCGCTGCGGGCGCCGCGTTCTGGGCCGTGCTGGACGTCCACCCCGGGGCGACGCTGGGCCCGACCGGAGCACCCAACCGCGGTGGGCCCGAGCGGGGCGTCGACGTGGACGTCGAGGGCTGGTTGGCCGATGTCCCGTTGGAGCGAGCGGAGGTCTACCAAGCCACCGGAATGCTCATCTCCCAGCTCGAGGTCTCCCCTGACGCCGCGCTGGCCACCTTGAGGGCCCACGCCTTCGTCCACGACCGGCCGATCGACGCGGTTGCCCGCGAGGTCGTCGCCCGCACGCTGCGGTTCGGCAAGGAGCGGTGATGACCGCAGCCGGGGAGAACCGGGAGACCGCGCTGTTGGCGGCGTTGATCCGGGTGGCCGACACGCTGGTCGCCGACTTCGACATGCTCGATCTGTTGCACAGGCTGACCACCGACTGCGTCGCGCTGTTCCCCGCTGACGCCGCCGGACTGCTGATCGCCGCCCACCGGGACACCCTGCAGCTCGTCGCGTCCTCCAGCGAAGCAGCCCGGCTGATCGAGCTCTTCCAGCTCCAGTCCGACGAAGGCCCCTGCTTGGACTGCTACCGCAGTGGGCAGCCGGTCAGCGCTCCCGATCTGACCGCGGGCGATACATGGCCCCGCTTCACCGCCCGAGCCGCCGAGCAAGGGTTCCGCTCGGTGCACGCCGTGCCAATGCGCCTACGCGGACACACCATCGGCGCGTTGAACCTCTTCGGCGCTGCAGCCGGCGCGCTACCCCCGGCTGACCTTCGGGCGGTCCAGGCCTTGGCTGATGCGGCGACCATCAGCATCCTGCAGGAACGGGACGCGCACGCCCAGCAAACCGTCACCTCGAGGCTCCAGACCGCCCTCAACAGTCGGGCGATCATCGAACAGGCCAAGGGCGTGCTCGCCGAAGTAGGGCACCTCGACATGGGCGAGGCA
>NZ_DASXJS010000231.1:0-45049 GCF_036497245.1 Actinomycetospora sp.
GCGCGGTCGAGCGCGAGCGTGATCTCCCGCTCGGCCACGATGAGGGCACCCACGAGCACCCGCTCCAGGTCGGCGCGGGCCTGCCCCAGGGCCTCCGCGAGCCACGCGCGGGCGTGCGCCCGGTCGGCCGCCCGTCGCCGGGAGCGGGCGAGCCAGCCCGCCGCGCCCAGCCCGATCCCCACCGAGACCGGGACCAGCGCCGCGCCCACGACCGGCGCGACGGGCACCGCCAGCAACGGCAGCAGCGCCAGGCGGGACAGCCCCAGCCCGCCGGAGGCCCCCGCCACCACGAGGAGCCGGTCGGGCCGCCGCGGGCTCGGCACGGGCAGGTCCGGGCGCGCCTCCGGGGGCGGGATGCGCAGGCCGGCGAGCTCCGCGGGCGCCAGCAGGCTCGCGAGGGTGTCGACGACGAGCGCCCGCAGTCGCTCGCCCAGGTCCGCGACGACCGCGTCCGCCTCCCGCGCGACGTCCCGGGCGAGGGCCTCCGCGAGGTCGTCGAGATCGGTGCGCGGCGTGGCGTCGAGGCGCTCCCGGTGGTCGGCGGCGAGCGCGCGCAGGCGGCGGGCGAGGTCGTCGACCACGGCGATCCGGGCGGCGGCGAGCTCGGCCCGCCAGCGCACGTGGTGCTCGCGCCGCAGCGATACCCGCGCCGTCTCCAGCTCGGCGCGCGTGCGACGGAGGTCCTCGTCGGTCGAGGCGTCCGCGGCCCGCGCGCCCACGGTGCCGAGTGCCGTCACGTCGGCGCGCAGCGCGTTGGCCTCGTCGAGCATCCGGCGCCGCCGCGCGAGCAGGCCGTGCAGGTGGCGCTGCAGCGGGGCGGTCCCGGCCTGGCGCCGCAACGGTTCGCCCGCGGTGCCGGTCCCGCGGGCGCGGGCGGCCAGCGCCGGGGAGACCGGGAACCACGCCGCGTCCGCCCAGCGGGGTATCCGTTCGGCGACCAGCTCCCGGTCGGCGTCGAGCACGGTGCGCCAGCCCCGGTGCGCCTCGGTCCCGACCAGCGCGAACACCGCCGACTCGACACCGCCCGCCGCCGCCGCGAGCGCGTCGAGCTCGCCCGCGTCCACCGGTGCCCCCGCACCGGCGACCACGACCAGCAGCGAGGCGTCCGCACCCGGATCCCACCCGCCGTCGCGGGCGCGGGCGGGGATCGCGAGGTCCAGGTCCTCGAGCAGCGGGACGTCAACGACGATCCCGCTCGCGCCGGGGTCGCCGACGATCCGGGTCACGTCCGGCCCGACGGCGTCCGCCGGCAGGTCGAGCAGGGCCGCCGCGAGCGCCCGCCGTCCGCGCCCGGGGGCGCCGACCAGGGCGGCCACCGGGCGCCCGGGCGCCGGATCGACCAGCGGTGCGGGCAGGCCGGCCTCGGCCAGCACCCGCTCGACCTCCCGGCGCGCCGACGCCAGCTCGGTGGGCAGTGCCGCGAGCCCGGCCTGCGGATCGGTGGAGGAGGCGTTCACCCGGTGAGCTCCCCCCAGAGCCGCGCCCAGCCGCGGTGCACCGCGTCGGCGACGTCGGACCGTGCGGGCGGGCTCCCCCAGGCCGCGTAGGACCGCCACGCGGCGGCGCGCCGCGCGGCGTGCCCCGCGAGCTCCCCGGGCGCCGCGTCGGCGAGCCCGACGCGTCGCGCGAGGTCGGCCAGGTGCGCCCGGTCCGGCGCGGCGAGCCCGGCGCCCGCGAGGAGGTCGAGGTCGTCCACGAGCTCCCCGGGGAGCGCGACCGCCCCGCTGCGGGCACGGGCGCCGGCCGCGGCGAGCTCCAGTTCGAGATGCAGCGGCCGGGCGCGCAGGTCCTCGAGCAGGTCGGCGAGCCGGGCGAGGTCCCGGGTCCCCGTGGTCGACGCCCGGCCGGCGTGGCGGTCGGCGCGCACCGCGGCGCGCTCCCGATCGAGCAGCCCCGCCACCCGTCGCTCGCCCGCGGCCGCCGCGAGCAGGTCCGCGCGGTCGCGGACCCCGGTGCGCAGGCGCTCGACGACCCGGTCGAGCCCGGAGGCGCCGAGCAGGGCCGTCGCGATCTCTCCCACCCCGGCGTCCGGGCGCTCCCGCAGCACGCCCACCGCGAGCGTGATGCCCCGCCGGTCCAACAGCTCCAGCAGACGGGCCCGTGCCGGGGCGGGGACCGGCAGGTCGGCGCGCGCGAAGAGCTCCGGATCGGCGAGGGCGGCGTCCACCGCGGACGGGTCCGTCCCGGCGAGCGCGGCGAGCGCGTGCCGGTCCTCGGCGCGCAGGGCACCCGTCGTCGCGGTCTCGGCCAGCAGCCCGACCACGGGTGTCACCGGACCGAGCCGCCCGCCGAGCCGGTGCCCGAGTGTGGTCGCGACCGTGGTCGCGTCCTCGGTGGACCCGACCGTGTCGGCCCGGCCGAGGACCGCCACCACCCCGGCCGGTCCGTGGCGCGCGGCCTCGGCGAGCCGGTCCACCTCGTCCGCCCGGGCCGAGGAGGGCAGCACCACCAGCGCGGCCTCGGCGTCGTCGAGCGGAGTCGGACCGCGGCGGCGCGCCGAGCCCGCTCCCGGCGTGTCGACCACGGAGAGGCCGTCGAGCGCGTCGCTGGTCAGCATGACGAGCAGGTGGTCGACGTCGGCCGGGTCGACCCCCAGCCGGTCCCCGACGGCGGCGGGGACCCGCCCGCCGTCGGCCAGCGGCAGCGGGCGGCGGGTGCCGTCGGCGAGGACGACGTCGAGGCGGTCGACCGGCCCGCGCACGTACCGCGCGACGAGCCGGGTGCACTCCCCGGCGCCGGTGGGGGCGACCCGGCGCCCGACGAGCGCGTTGACCAGCGTCGACTTCCCCGAGGACACCGGCCCGGTGACCACGAGCGACGGCGTCCCCTCGGCGCGGGCCGCCACCGCGTCCAGCGCGTCGGCCGTCGGCAGCGCCACCGCGGGCGCGGCCGCCCGGCATGCCTGCGCCGTGTCCCGGGCCCACCGCCCCACCGCCACCTCCGTCGTCGCGTGCCCTCCCGTCGCCGCAGCGTAGGGAGCGCCGGGGACGCGCGGAGGCCGTTCGGACAGACCCGTCCGGACCTCATCCGTCGCGTCCGTCGCTGGTGTCACGCGCGTACCGGGTTTCGCCTGATCGCGCGGACGGGGATGCTGGTCCTCGGACCGGTGATGACAGGGGGTCCGACGACGGCAGAAAGGCACCACCGTGGCCACGAGTGCCGACACGGGCACCTACCTGCTCATCGTGGGGATCGCCGCTGTCCTGACGCTGATCGTCGGGCAGATCCTCATGCGCTCCGGAGTGGGCTTCCTCCGCGATGTCTTCGAGGACAACGACATCGCCATGTCGATCACCCGGCTGCTGGGGGTCGGTTTCCACCTGGTCGCGCTGGGTTTCCTGGCGCTGATCTCGACCTGGGACCCGGTCACCGTCCAGAACACCGCCCAGCTGGTCGTCACCAAGATCGGCGGGATCCTGTTCTTCCTCGGGATCCTCCACATGGGGACGCTGTTCGTCCTCACACGCGTGCGGAACAACAGCCGCGCCCAGCGGATGGCCGCGTCGCTGCGCAGCGGCGGGCGACGCCCGCCGCACGACTCCCGGGATCAGACGAAGGTCATCGAGTCCGGCTGAGCGTCGGGCGTCCCGGCCTGCGCCGGGACGTCCGGCCCGCCCAGCGTGGCCGCGACGGTCTCCTCGGTGCGCCGGCGCAGCTCGGCCCGGACGTGCTCGTCGGAGACCTGGGCGTGCAGCGCGGCGTCGTCGGGGTAGGAGCCGGAGAAGAAGCCTGCGGTGCGGTGGTCGAGCTCGGGATCGAGCGTGAGCCGGACCAGGGCGGTCACGCCCTGCTCGACGGTGCTCTCCGGGGGCACCTCCGCCTCCCGGATCATGGCGGTGTCCATGAGCGTCGCCGGGTGCAGGACGTGGACCGCGACGCCGGTGCCCCGGAGTCCCTCGGCGAGGTCGAAGGCGGACATCGTGGCGGCGAGCTTGGAGCGGCGGTAGGCGAGCGTGCCGTCCCAGTCGTGCTCGGTCTGCAGGTCGTCGAGGTCCAGGGCCGCCTGACCGATCGAGGTCACCGCGACGACGCGAGCGGGGGCGGACCGGCACAGCAACGGCGCGAGACGGCGCAGCAGGTGGTGCGGCGCGAGGTGGTTGACCGCCCAGCGCAGCTCGTGGCCGTCCGGGGAGACCTCGCGGTGCCCGGTGGGCGGTCCGAACCCGACACCGGCGTTGGAGACGACCAGGTTCAGCTCGTCGACCGAGGCGAGCACCTCGTCGGCCAGGCCGTCCACCTCCGCGAGGCGCGAGAGGTCGGCGCGCAGTGGCCGCAGGTCGCAGGCGCCGGTCCGTTCCCGGATGGCCGCGATCGTCGCCTCGATGCGCGCATCGTCGCGCCCGTGCACGAGCACCGTCGCGCCGAGCTGGGCGAGTCGCGTGGCCACTTCGCGGCCGACGCCGTCGGTGGCCCCGGTCACGAGAGCGGTCAGGGACTCGGGCGTGCGCACGAAGAGGACCTCCCGGCGGACATCGGTGTCAGGGTTCGACCGGAAGGGTGACCGGCGCGACCGGACCGCCATACCCCGATGTGAGACGTCTCCCCACGACCGGCCGGTGGCCGTGCCCGGACGACCGGGATGTGAGGATCGCGGGGTGGGTCAGGAGCACCCGAGGCCGGTCGGGGTGGAGGAGCGCGCGACGCATGCCCGCCGGGGCATCGTCAGCTTCGCCGACCGCGGTGGCCGCATGACCGCGGGCCAGCAGCGGGCCTGGGACCGGTCCTGGCCACGGCTCGGGGCGGACCTCGCCGATCTGACGCCGGACGGCCGCCGGGCCGACCTGCTCGACGACGACGGGCGCCTGGACCCGGCCGCCTGGTTCGGCCGCGAGGCGGATCTCCGTCTGGAGATCGGTTCCGGGATGGGGGAGACGACCGCCGCCCTCGCCGCGGCCGAGCCCGACGTCGACCACGTCGCCGTCGAGGTCTATCCGCCCGGGCTCGGCCAGCTCCTCATGCGCGCCGACGAGGCCGGCCTCGCGAACCTGCGGCTGCTGCGGGGCGACGCCGTCGTGGTCCTCAGCGACCGCATCGCCCCGGACCGCCTCGCCGGGCTGCGGGTCTTCTACCCGGACCCGTGGCCCAAACGCCGCCACCACAAGCGTCGTCTGGTCCAGCCCGAGACCGTCGCCCTCATGGCCTCGCGCCTGCGGCCCGGCGGCGTCCTGCACCTCGCCACGGACGTCGCCGACTACGCCGACTGGATGCTCGAGGTCACCGACGCCGAGCCGACGCTCGAGAACCCGCACGGCGGCTTCGCGCCCCGTCCCGCGTGGCGGCCACGGACCAAGTTCGAGAGCCGGGCCGAGGTCGACGGACGCCCCAGCCGGGACCTCCTGCTGGTGCGCACGGGTGGGTTCCCGACGTCGGGCACCGGCTCGTGATCGCGCGGCGGACGCGGCGACGGCGGGCGGTTAGAGTCGCCCCCGTGTCGCCCTCCCCCTTGCCGTCCCCGGCCGACCTCGCGCACGCCGTGAGCGTCCCGGGTGGGCTCGCAGGCGGGGCGCCGGACGTCGATCCCGGCCCCGTCGTCGAGCACGAGGGACCCGAGCGCACCCTGCTCGTCTGGGACGCGCCCAACATGGACATGAGCCTCGGGTCGCTGCTCGGCGCGCGCCCGACCTCGGCCTTCCGGCCGCGCTTCGACGCCGTCGGCCGGTGGCTGCTCGGGCTCGCCGGACCGGACGGGCTCGCCGAGGCGACGGTGTTCACCAACGTCGTCCCGGGGTCGACGGAGATCGTGCGCCCGTGGGTCGAGGCGCTGCGCAACGTCGGTTTCGCGGTCTTCGCCAAGCCCAAGTCCGCCGACGACTCCGACGTCGACGACGACATGCTCGCCCACATCGAGGCGCGGCACGCCGAGGGCGGGCTGGCCCACGTCGTCGTCGCCTCCGGGGACGGGCGCGCGTTCCGTGAGCCGCTCGAGGAGCTCGTCGAGCAGGGCGTCCGGGTCACCGTCATCGGGTTCCGGGAGTACGCCGCGTTCGCGGTGGCGTCCGAGGTCGTCACGTTCCTCGACCTCGAGGAGATCGACGGCGTGTTCCGCGAGCCGCTGCCGCGCGTCAGCCTCGACACCCTGCCCGCCGGTGGTGCCTGGCTCCAGCCGCTGCGTTCGCTGCGCTCGCTGCTCGACCGGTAGACGCGGGGCCCGGCCACCGTGGGGACGGACCCGGGCGAACGGCGTTCCAGCGACGAACGACGTTCCAGCCACGCTAGGGTGGCCGGGTGAACCCGCGAGAGCGACGCGCGGCGCGCCACCAGCCGCCGACCCCCGGGGGCGAGCCCGGCCCGCGCCGCCGCGCGGCCCCGATCACCGTCGACCAGGTCGTCGACGCGGCGCTGGACGTCATCGCCACCGAGGGCTACGAAGCGCTGACCATGCGCCGGCTCGCCGGCGCTCTCGACACCGGTCCCGCCTCGCTCTACGCGCACGTGGTGAACAAGGCCGACCTCGACGAGCTGCTCATCGGGCGACTGTGCGCCGAGCTCGTCCTCCCCGAGCCCGACCCCGCGACGTGGCGGGACCAGATCCGCGGCGTGTGCACCCGGATCCGCGACCAGTACCTGACCTACCCCGGTATCTCCCGCGCCGCGCTCGCGATGGCCCCCACCGACCTGGAGATCGCCCGCGTCAGCGAGGGAATGCTGGCGATCCTGCTGACCGGCGGCGTCGCCCCGCAGACCGCCGCCTGGGCCAACGACGCCCTCCTGCTCTACACCGCCGCCTACTGCCTCGAGACCTCGATCGTGCGCCAACGGGCCACGCACGACGACGACGCGTGGGTCCTCGACCGCGAGGAACTGCGGCGCCGGCTCACCGCGCTGCCCGCCGCGACCTTCCCCCACACGACCCGCCACGCCGACGAGCTCACCGCGGGCGAGGGCCACGACCGGTTCGACTTCACCCTCGGCCTGATGATCGACGGCCTCGCCCACCCCTGACCCGACGACGGTGTGGGGCGGCCGCCGCGCGAGCACACTGCGGGGGTGGACGCGCCGGAGCACTGGGGGACCTCCTCGGCGGAGCGCGCCCGGGCGACGCCCGCCGACGCGCTCGTACCCTCCCCGGCCACCCGCTGGACCCGCGGCACCACGGCCGCCGCCACTCCCGACCGGCTCTGGCGATGGCTCTGCCAGCTCACCGTCGCGCCGTAGGGCTACGACCTCCTCGACAACCGGGGCCGTCGCAGCCCGCACACGATCACGCCCGGCGCCGACGAGCTGGACGTCGGGCAGCGTCTGCTCGTCCTCTTCGTGCTCGACTCGTTCGTCAGCGGCGAGCACCTCACGCTGCGGCGTTCCCGACGTGGTCGGGGACGGGTGGCCGAGTTCGCGGTCACGTACGCGGTGCGCCCCGACGGTGAGGGACGCACCCGCCTCGTCGCCACCGTCGTCGTCGACGGCACCCCCGGCGCCGTCGCCTCCGCCGTCCGGTACGCCCTCGCGTGGGGCGACCTCGTGATGATGCGCCGCCAGCTGACCCGTCTCGCCGCCCTCGCGGCGCTCTGACCAGACTGGACTCCATGAGCGCCCGGCGACTCCACGCCCCGATCGTCCTGACCTGTGAGGAGAGCCTGCCCGTCCTGCGCGACGCGGTCGTGGACGTCGACGACGACGGCCGGATCACCTTCGTCGGGTCCCGGGCCGACGCCCCCGCCACGGACGCCCCGACGACGGCGCTGTCCGGCCTGCTCATGCCCGGGCTGGTCAACACGCACGCCCACACCCCGCTGGCCCTGCTGCGCGGGATGGGCGGCGACCTGCCACTCATGCGCTGGCTCACCGAGGTCGTCTGGCCCGCCGAGGCTCGCCTCGAGGCACCGGACGTGCGCGCCGGGATGCTCGCGGGCGGTCTCGAGATGCTGCGCCACGGGGTCACCACCTCCACCGAGATGTACTTCTGGGCCGACACCGTGGTCGACGCCGTCCTCGAGCTCGGCTCCCGGGTGGTGATGACGCCGGGGATCATCACGGCCCCGGGGATGGACCGGCTCGGCACCTGGGAGCAGATGCGTGACGGCATCTCGCGCTGGATCGACGCCGACGGGCTGCGCTTCGGGCCGGGCGAGCGCGTCGAGCTCGGGTACGGCGCGCACTCGGCCTACACGCTGACCCCGGAAGCGGTCGCGTCGACGGCCGCCGCCGCCCGCGAGCGCGACGCCCTGCTGCACATCCACGTCGCCGAGGCCGCGGGCGAGGACGACGAGGTCCGGGGGGTCTTCGGATCGGTGCCGGCGATGCTGGAGACCACGGGCAGCCTCGACGGCCGTGTGCTCGCCGCGCACGCCATCCAGCTCTCCGACTACGACCTCGAGATCTTCGCCCGCCACGACGTCGCCGTGGCCCACTGCCCCGGCTCGAACGCCAAGCTCGCGGCGGGCGTCGCGAAGGTCGCCGAGATGCTCACCGCCGGGCTGCGCGTGGGCCTGGGCACCGACTCGCCCGCCTCGAACGACGACCTCGACCTGTGGGAGGAGCAGCGGCTCGCGTCCCTGTTCGCGCGCCAGCGGGCAGCCGACGCCACGGCGCTGACCGCCGCCGACGTGCTCCACCTCGCGACGGCGGGCGGCGCCGAGGCCCTGGGTCGGGACGACCTGGGCCGGCTGCGGCCGGGTGCGTGGGGCGACGTCGTCCACATCGACCTCGACGACCCCGCCTTCGTCGACCCGGACGACGACGCCCAGCTCGTCTCCAACCTGGTGTGGTCGGCGGGCGCGCGGGCGGTCCGTGACGTCTGGGTGGCGGGCGATCCCGTGCTGGCCGACCGCGCCCCCACCCGGGTGGACCCGGGGGAGATCCTGGCCGCCGCCCGGACGTCGGGCCGCCGGATCAAAGGGTGATCACTGCGTCCGTCCGGGCGGGTGCGCTACGTCACCTGTCGTGGCAGCCTCGTCCACCATGAGCGGTGAGTACCAGCAGGCGTATCAGCGGAGCATGACCGACCCGGACGGGTTCTGGCGCGAGGCCGCCTCGCTCATCGACTGGTACACCGAGCCAGAGACGATCATGGACGACTCGGCACTGCCGTTCTCCCGCTGGTTCGCGGGCGGGGTGCTGAACACCTGCCACAACTGCCTCGACCGGCACGTCGATGCGGGGCGCGGCGACCAGGTGGCGCTCATCCACGACTCGCCGGTGACCGACGGCCGCCAGAAGTTCACCTACACCGAGCTGCGCGACCTCGTCGCCCGCTTCGCCGGGGTGCTGCGCTCGGTCGGTGTCGGCAAGGGCGACCGGGTGATCATCTACATGCCGATGGTCCCCGAGGCCGCGATCGCGATGCTGGCGTGCGCGCGGCTCGGCGCGATCCACAGCGTGGTGTTCGGCGGGTTCGCGGCCCGCGAGCTGGCGGTGCGCATCGACGACGCCAAGCCCTCCGCGATCGTCTCGGCATCCTGCGGTATCGAGGGCAAGCGGGTCATCGAGTACAAGCCGCTGCTCGACCGGGCCATCGATCTCGCCGAGCACGACCCCGGCCGCTCGATCGTCCTGCAGCGTCCGCAGGCCCGGGCCACGATGACCGACCGGGACCTCGACTGGGCCGAGGCGATGCGCACGGCCGAGCCGACCGAGTGCGTGCCGGTCGCCGCGACCGACCCGCTCTACGTGCTCTACACCTCGGGCACCACCGGCAAGCCCAAGGGCGTCCAGCGCGACAACGGCGGTCACGCCGTGGCGCTGCGGTGGTCGCTGCCCGCGATCTACGACGTCGGCCCGGGCGAGGTCATGTTCACCGCCTCCGACGTCGGCTGGGTCGTCGGACACTCCTACATCGTCTACGCGCCGCTGCTCACCGGGGCGACGACGGTGATGTACGAGGGCAAGCCCGTGGGCACCCCCGACGCCGGGGCCTTCTGGCGGGTGATCCAGGAGCACCGGGTGAAGGCGTTGTTCACGGCGCCGACCGCGTTCCGGGGCATCAAGAAGGAGGACCCCGACGCGACGCTGCTCGCCGACTACGACATCTCCTCGCTCCAGACGCTCTTCCTCGCCGGCGAGCGGCTCGACCCCGAGACCTGGCACTGGGCCTCCGAGAAGCTCGGCGTCCCGGTGGTCGACCACTGGTGGCAGACCGAGACCGGCTGGTCGATCGCGGCCAACCTGCGCGGGCTGGAGCCCCTCGAGCTCAAGGCGGGCTCGCCGTCGGTGCCGGTGCCCGGCTACCAGGTCGAGATCCTCGACGTCGACGGTTCGAAGCTCCCCGCGGGCGAGGAGGGCGCGATCGTCATCAAGCTCCCGATGCCGCCGGGCTGCCTGCAGACGCTGTGGGAGGACGACGAGCGGTTCCGCGAGTCATA
Organism: Actinomycetospora sp.; assembly: GCF_036497245.1. GTDB lineage: Bacteria > Actinomycetota > Actinomycetes > Mycobacteriales > Pseudonocardiaceae > Actinomycetospora. The sequence goes on from NZ_DASXJS010000231.1 coordinate 10,299, forward strand.
CATGTCGCGCTACGACGGCTACTACCTCACCGGCGACGGCGGCTACCTCGACGAGGACGGCTACGTGTTCGTCATGGGCCGTACCGACGACGTGATCAACGTGGCGGGCCACCGACTGTCGACGGGCTCGATGGAGGAGGTCCTCGCGGGCCACCCGGACGTCGCCGAGTGCGCGGTGATCGGCGTGGCGGACTCGCTCAAGGGCCAGGTCCCCCGCGGGCTCGTCGTGCTGAAGGCGGGCGTGACCCGCGGCGAGGCCGAGATCGGGCCGGAGCTGGTCGCGCTGGTCCGCGACGAGGTGGGCGCGGTGGCCTCGTTCAAGGACGTCGCCGTGGTCCCGGCCCTGCCCAAGACGCGCTCGGGGAAGGTGCTGCGCAAGACGATGCGCCAGATCGCGGACGGCCAGGACGCGATGGTGCCCTCGACGATCGACGACGCGACGGTCCTCGACACCCTGCGCCCGGTGCTCCAGAAGGGCCCGGGTGCCTGACGCGCTCTCCCCCGCGACGGGACGGGCGGTGGAGCCCGGCTGCGCTCTGGGCTAGGAGGCCCGGCCCAGCCCGTCGGTGGGGAGCTTCGCGCCGCCGTAGCCGACGTAGCTGCCGGAGGAGTTCGTGAGACCGCCGTCCATCACGGCGTCGAGCCCGTGGTTGGCGATCATGGTGCGGACCCCGGCGGTGATGTTCGCGACCGGGTCGAAGATGCCCTTGTCGGCGAGCGAGGGGAGCACGGCGTTGCGGAACGTCGTGTCGATCAGCTGCATGAGGCCCTTCGAGGGCGTGCCCGCGGAGGCGTTGGAGTCCCAGCCGTTGACGGCGTTCGCCTTGCCGGTCGACTCCCGCATGATGATCTTCTTGACTCCGGGGGCGAGCTTCTGCGGGAGGCCCATGAGACCGAGGGCCTGCGAGATCTGGCCGTTGAGGTCCTCGTCGTCGCCCGCCGAGTAGGGCCGGCCGAACTCCACGGGGCCGTTCTCACGGGCCATGGACATGGCCTTGCTGAGGTTCTTGACCCCGGAGTCGGAGGGCTTCGCGGCCGCCGCGAGGGCGTCCTTCGACATCGAGACCGTCGTGACGTCGCTGATCACCTGCGGCGCGGACGCTGCCGCGGCGGCCGGCCGGGCGGCGGCCTGCCCCGCACCGTGCTGCGCCGCGAGCGACATCTGCGCGGCGGAGAGCTGCGTCGTGGCGCCGGACTCGGCGTCCGCGCTGTGCGTGGTGTCGAGGGTCTGGACGGCGGGCACGACCGCGCCCGCCGCGACGGCCGCCACGAGGATCTTCCCCGAGGTGGCGGCCGAGAGCGAGCGGGGCGCCGGACGGGGCGGCGCGGGGCGGGGGTCGTAGACGCTGGCGCGCGAGGGCATCGGGCGAGCGGGCGCGGCTGCGGCGAATCCGGGCGTGTAGCCGAAGGCGGGGCGGGTAGCCCCGAATGAAGGCCCGTTCGTTGTGCCGTGTCGCGCCACGTTCTCGCCCGTCGCCGCAGGGGATCGAGTGACGAGGCCGCTGGGGAGCGTGACACCGGCGTGATGTCGTGACCTCGTCGTGATCTGGTCCGGTGAAACATAACGGGACCGTGACCGTCTCCGGCAGTGAGGGTTCGACTGCGGAGCGGAATCGGGTGCTCCGCAGGCGCAGTCGTCGGGATCCGGTGAGACCGGCCGGACGGAATCCACCGTCCACCGACCCGATCGGCCCCGAACGAGGGTCCGGCGCGCGCTGAGCGGTCGGGACGAGCGGCACCACGACGAGCCGTCGACCGTCGAGCGGCCGATCGGCAGGCGGACGACCTCCCGGCGACGAGAACCGGCTTTTCGTCGTGGTCGGCGCGTCCGGGTGTGCCGCGTGCCGCCGTTCGGACGAGCCACCTCAGCCTGGGCTCAGGTCGTCGACGCCCGCAGCTCAGTCGGCTGGTCCAGCAGCGCGGAGAGCGCGTCGAGCGCGCGATCCCCCTCGGCCCGGGCCGCGGCCGAGGCCGTCCCGAGGCCGAAGTACCCGTGGACGAGTCCCGCACCGTGCAGCACGTGCACGCGGACGTTCGCCGCCGTCAGCGCCGCCGCATGCGCCAGGCCCTCGTCGCGCAACGGGTCGAGCGCGGCGGTGGCAACGACCGCGGGTGCGAGCTCCTCCAGCTCGCCGAGGCGTGCGGCCTCCCCGAGGTTCACCGACGGATCGAGCCGTGCCTGCTCCTCGGGCACGTAGCGGTCCCAGAACCACCGCATGTCCGCGGCGGTGAGGAACGGCCCGTCGGCGTTCTCGGTCACGCTCGGGTGCGACATCGTCGGGTCGAGCCCGGGATAGAGGAGCAGTTGGGCGTCGAGGTGGGGGCCCCAGTCGCGGGCGAGCAGAGCGCATCCCGCCGCGATGCCTGCCCCGGCACTGTCCCCGCCCACGACGAGCCGCCCGGTGCGGCCCGATGCCCAGCGCAGCACGGCGTGCGCGTCCTGCAGCGGCGCGGGGTGGGGGTGCTCGGGCGCGAGGCGGTAGTCCGCGGACACCACGGTGGCCCCGAGGTGTCGGCAGACGCGGCGGGCCGCGGCGTCGGCGGTGTCGAGGTCGCCGAGCACCCAGCCGCCGCCGTGCAACCACACCACGGTGAGGTCGCGGGGCTCGGGCGGTGTGTAGACGCGCACCACGACGTCGGCGTCGGGACCCTCGACCACGTCGTCGTGGACCGAGGCGACAGGCTGGTCCCCCGCGCCGCGACGGATCAGCGCGAGGTCGCGGTAGTTGCGTCGGGCCTCGTCCACGTCCTCGCGGGTCAACGGGAGCCGGCCGTCGGCGGCGAGTCGGTCGATCGCGGTGGCGAGCTCGGGGTCCAGGGCGTTGCTCACCCCGGCGAGCCTGGCACGGGTGCCCTCGGCCCGCCCGGGACGGCTACTCCCCGCGACGCCCGGCGCGCGGGGCCTCGGCGGATGCCGCGAGGTTCGCCCTCCAGCCGGGGTGGTGTGAGCGGGGAGAGACCACGGTCTCGCTGTCCGTGACCGGTATGCACCCGGAGTTACCCGGTGGTCACCGTGTTGCTGCGCCGCTACTCTTTGCGGACTGGACAGACCGGTCGCTCGTGGCCTTCCGCCACCGGGCGATCGACGAGACTCGTCGCCCCGGACCCCGGCGGCAGCCCTGGACACAGGGCCCGCACCCAGGGGCTTGACATGGTGGCACCCGCGAGACCGACCACGGTCCGACCGACGGCGAGCACGCCGTCCGTCGCGCCCGGGTGTCCGCGCCACGCCCCGACACCCCTCGGCCGACGCCCCGGTGACCCTGTCCCGGGCGTCCTCCGAGTCCGCCCGCCCGGTCGCCCCGTGATGGCGGACCGGGCTTCCGGTGGCATCGCGTTCCGGCCGCGGCCGCGGTCCGTGGTGTCACCCAGGCCGTGCGCGACCGGGGGCATGGACGTCGCGCACGGCCTGCCCCCCGTGCGGTCCGGGGAGCGCGAATGATCACCGAGCGGGATCTGGCCCTCATCGGCCCGCCACCGCCGCGGCGGCGTGTCGCGCGCGTTGGCGGCCGGCCGGCCGAGAAGCCGGACCCCGGCCCGACCGATCCGAGAGCGCCCGCGCCCGGCCCGGGGACCACCGGCCGCGTCGACCGATGACCACCTCGGGCGGATCGTGCGTGTTCTGCGGAGCCGATCCGGCCGGGGACGTCGAACCGGTGTGCATCCGATGCGCCGGTGAGCGCGCCGAGAACAGCTACGTGTTCGCGCCGCCCCGGTTCGGCCTCGACACGTGCCACGGCACCAACCCGGCCCGGAACTGCACCGATCCCAGCCACGCCGCCGGGCTGCCCATCAACCACTGGAGCGCCCGGTGGCGGGCGGGGTGAGCGACCCCGACCTCGAGCCGGGGGTCACACCGGTCAGTCCGTGGGCGGCCGGGCTGTCCCAGCGTCGACGGCGCGCGCTGGGCGAGATCGCCGCGGAACTGGGTCCCGCCCACCGCAGCGCGGGCCCGCCCGCGGTGGCCCTGCGTGACTTCGGGCCCGGCTGTCTCTGTCTCGGGATCGCCGGTCCGGTCGACCGTCCCGCGGCCGAGCGCCTGCAAGCGATGCTCGGCCGGGTCCGCGTGCACGGCCGCCGCGAACTGCTCATCACCCTGACCGCGCTCGGGCCGTGGCACCCGCACCTGGCCCGTGTACTGGCCCACGCGCGGATCCAGCACCTCGTCGACGGGGCCAGCGTCGAGCTCCGCGACCTGCCGGAGGCCCTCGCCGCCGAGCTCGGGTCCGCGCGGCCGACCAGCTTCCGGGACGTGGACGGTCCTCCTGTCGACCCGCGGGCGGCCCCGCCCCGGGAGGGGATCGGGTGACGACCCGGGCCGGGGGCGCCCGGGGTCGCGGCCATCGGCGCGGGACCGGTCAGACGCCGGCCGCGGCGGGAGCGGGCGCGACGGTCGCGGCGAGATCGGCGATGTGGGCGGCGACCTTCTGGGGCGTGTGCAGCGGTAGCACGATGTGGCTGATCGTGAGCCGGGTGACGGTCTCCGAGGTCGCCGTGAGGGCCCGGGGATCGATGTCGGGGTGGTAGCCGCCGAGGGTGGCGCAGACGTGGTCGCGGGCCCGGGTGATCACCGGCCCGCCGTCGGTGGTGAGCAGCGGGAGGAACTCGTCGCTGCTGGTGCCGGTGAGGACGGCGGCGAGGAGAGGTTCGGTCGCGGCCGTCTCCAGCGCGAAGCGCACGGTGGCCTCCCACTGCTCGCGCAGCGCTGATTCCCCGGCGATGGCGGCGTCGATGCCCTCGAGGAAGCGGTCGAGCAGTCGCTCGATGAGCGCCTCGGCCACGCCGTGCTTGTCGCCGAAGGCGTTGTAGACGGTCTGGCGGCTGACCCCGGCGCGGTTGGCGACCGCGCGGACCTGCAGCCCGTCCCAGCCGTGGGCGATGACCTCCTCGGCCGCGATGTCGAGCACGGCGTCACGCATCAACTGTCGCGCGGAGTCCCGAAAGCGGTTCGCCATGCCGCGATGGTAGGCACCAGAGCCACATCAGTCGACTTCATGGACACAAATACCCAATGTGTTTGACAACTTGCTCGTGAGTGTCCATCCTCGGTGTCGTCGCCGTCACGTCCGCCGCCCTGACGGCCCGCACGAGGAGGCCAGCGATGTCCGAACACGTGACCAGCACCGCCAGCGGAAACCCCGACCGACCCCGCGACCACGAGGACATCTCGTCGCGGGCGTTCTGGGCGTCCACCGCCGACGAGCGGGAGAAGACCTTCGCCCGGCTGCGCGAGCGGGGCACGATCACGTGGCACGCGCCCTTCGAGGACTCGCTGCTCGACGACCCGGAGGACTTCGGGTTCTGGGCGGTGACGACCTACGACGACCTGGTCGAGGTCACCAGGCGTCCCGACGACTTCCTCTCCGGGCCGGGCATCCTGATGGAGAGCCTGCCGCCCGAGCTCGTCGAGTCCGCGCAGTCGATCATCGCGATGGACCCGCCCCGGCACACGAAGATGCGCAAGCTGGTCGCCGCGGCGTTCACCCCCAAGCAGATGCGCCGTATCAACGACCGCATCGAGGCCAACGCCCGCAAGGTCGTCGACAACCTCGTCGAGAAGGCGAGCGCCGGTGAGGGCACCACCGAGTTCGTCGCCGAGTGCGCCGAGCTGCTGCCGATGCACAACATCAACGACATGATGGGCGTCCCCGACGGCGACCGGCAGGAAGCCAACCGCGAGATGAAGGTCCTCGTGGGCTGGAACGACCCGGAGCTGGTCGGGCACTCGCAGGAGGAGCGCGTGGGCCGGATGTTCCAGGCCATCGTGTCGACCCACCAGCTGTGCCTGCGCCTCGCCGACGAGCGCCGCCGCGAACCGCAGGAGGACCTGATCACCGCGCTGGTGCAGGCGGAGGTCGACGGCGAGCAGCTCGCCGACGAGGACATCGCCGCGTTCTTCTGCCTGCTCACGATCGCGGGCACCGACACCACCCGGCAGTCCACCAGCCACGGCCTGCGCGCCCTGACCGACCATCCCGACCAGCGCCAGTGGCTGCTCGACGATCTCGAGAACCGCATCCAGCCTGCGGTCGAGGAGTTCGTGCGCTGGACGACCCCGATCATGACCTTCCGCCGCACCGCGTCGCACGACCTGGAGTTCCGCGGCCAGCAGATCACCCAGGGCGACAAGGTCGTCATGGTCTACAGCTCGGCCAACCGCGACGAGTCCCGGATCGACCGGGCCCACGAGCTCGACCTGTCGCGCAGCCCGAACCCGCACATCAGCTTCGGGGGCGGCGGCATCCACCACTGCCTGGGCAACCAGCTCGCCCGCTTCCAGCTGCGCGCGCTGTTCACCGAGCTGCTCACCCGCGCCCCGCAGATCACCGCGGGAGAGCCCGAGCTCATGCCCGGCAACTTCTTCCACGTCGTCAAGCGCATGCCCGCATACCTCTAGGGAGGAGGCCCCAGCCATGAACCTCGCCGACATCCTGGCCACGACCGCCGCCACGTTCCCGGACCGGCCCGCGCTGCGCCTGGGCGACCAGGCCACCAGCTATCGCGAGCTCGACACCGCCGTGCGGGCCAGTGCCGCGTGGCTGCGCGCCCGCGACGTGGCCCCGGGCGAGCGGATCGCCCTGATCGCACCGAACGTCCCCGGGTTCGCGGTGCTCTTCCACGGCGCGCTCGCGGCCGGAGCCGTCGTCGTCCCGATGAACCCCCTGCTCACCGAGCGCGAGATCACCCACTACCTCGACGACGCCGAGGTGGCGCTGGTCCTCGTCGTCGACTCGGTGCCCGACGGCGGCGCCGCCGCCCACGCTGCCTCCGCCAGCAGCGGCGTCGATGTGGTCACGGTGTCCGCCACCGGTCTGCCGGAGGACGAACTCGCCGCTCTCACCCCGCTCGACGGCGCGGTGGAACGCGACGGCGAGGACCTCGCCGTGCTGCTCTACACGTCCGGGACCACGGGTGCGCCCAAAGGCGCCGAGCTGACCCACGGCAACCTGGCCACCAACGCCACCACCGTCGCCGAGACCCTGCTCGACCTCGGCCCCGACGACGTCGTCATGGGCTGCCTCCCCTTGTTCCACGTCTTCGGGCTGACCTGCGGGCTCAACGCGTCCCTGTTCACCGGCGCGTGCCTGGCCCTGCTCCCGCGCTTCGGGCCCTCCCGTGCGCTCGAGCTCGTCGCCGAGCACCGGGTGACCGTGTTCGAGGGCGTCCCCACGATGTACTCCGCGCTGCTGCACCACGGCGACGCTGATGGCTACGACACCACCAGCCTGCGCGCCTGCGTCTCCGGTGGCTCCGCCATGCCCGTCGAGGTCCTCACCGGCTTCGAGGAGAAGTTCGACGCGAAGGTCCTCGAGGGCTACGGCCTGTCCGAGACGTCCCCGGTCGTGAGCTTCAACCATCCTGACCGCCCCAGTCGGCCCGGCTCGATCGGTACCCCGATCCGTGGCGTCGAGGTCCGCGTCCTCGACGACACCGGAGAGCAGGTCCGCGACGGCGAGGTCGGCGAGGTCGCGGTCCGGGGCGAGGGCCTGATGCGCGGCTACTGGCGACGCCCCGAGGCCACCGCCGAGGCCGTCCCCGACGGCTGGTTCCGCACCGGCGACCTCGCCCGCCGCGACACCGACGGCTACCTCTGGATCGTCGACCGCAAGAAGCAGCTGATCATCCGCGGTGGCTACAACGTCTACCCGCGTGAGGTCGAGGAGGCGCTCTACGAGCACCCGGCCGTCGCCGAGGCCGCCGTCATCGGGGTTCCCCACCCGGCGCTCGGCGAGGAGGTCGCCGCCGCCATCGCGCTCGCCCCCGACGCCGAGGCCACCCCCGAGGAGCTCCGCGAGTTCGTCAAGCAACGCGTCGCGGCCTACAAGTACCCCCGGCACGTGTGGCTCGTCGAGGCCCTCCCCAAGGGACCCACCGGGAAGATCCTCCATCGCGAGGTCGAGGTCCCGTCGGACCTCGGACAGGGGTGAGCGCGGCCCCGACGCCTGAGCGCGACCGGGTCCGGAGACGACGGCGGCCCGCCTCCGGATGATCCGGTGACGGGCCTGCGAGCTGGGGAAATCCTGGTGGAGCGAGTGACGGGAATCGAACCCGCGTATTCAGCTTGGGAAGCTGATGTTCTACCATTGAACTACACTCGCCTGCTGCGCTGAACACGATACACGGGCAGCGCCGATCCCCGGCCGACCCCCTGTCCGCGGACGGACGGTCCCGCGCATACCGCAACGACATGGGTGTAACTCACTCGGATCACAGCATGGTCTCGGACTGATTGCCGACGCCTCGGTCACGGTGCGTGGAAACGATTGCGCCCAAGCGGTACTCCTGGAGCAATCGCCTGTCCCGCGGGGACGTTGTGGTGTGTGCTGTTGCCGAGGGTGCACGACCGTCGAGGGGGAGCAGGTGAACATGACTTTCCGTGATCACACGATCGAGGAGGGCGCCGGGGGCCCCGTCGCGGCCGTGCCGGATCTCCTGGTGGTCGTCGCCACCGCCGACGACGCGGCCGCGCTCGCGCCCCTCGGACGCCCGGTCCGCCCGGGTCAGGACGACGCGGACGGGCCGGTGCACCCGGTCCTGGTCGCCACCGGGCCCGAGCCGCTCGACGTGGACGCCGCCCTCGACGACCTGGACGCGCCCGCCGGGCGACTCCTCCTGCTCGACAGCCCCTGCGAGACCTGGGCGGAGGAGGCCGCGCGCATGGTCGTGCGTCTCGACGCGCTGCTCGCCGAGGAGCCGCCCGCGGGCGTCGTCGTCCGCGGGGGCACCGAAGCGGCCCTCGCGGCGGCCCGCAGCGCCCTGCGGCTGTGCGTCCCGGTGCTCCACCTCTCGGTCGAGCCCGACAGTGCCGAGCATGCCGCGACCCAGGCCGCGCTGGCCGAGCTGGTGGCCTGGCAGACCTCGCCGGCGGGCGGAATGCCGTACCCCACCGAGATCGATCTGCTGGTGCACCGCCTGCTCGAACCCCCGCCCCCGCACCGCCACCGGGCGGCCGATCCGACGGTCGTCCGGATGCCGTCCGGGCGGGGCTCGCGCTCGTCGATGACTGCCTGATTGCCAGGCCCTTTCGGCGCAGCCTGTTCGTCCGTCCGGCGCTATCCAGCGCGGTGGTCTCCCCTCACGCCCCGGGAAATCTGTGACCAATTCCCCGGAACGGCTAACGTCATGCGTCCGAGCGGTGATGTGCAGGGGGAGGGCTCCGGTCAGCGGACCGGGACCCGTGAGGGGCCGGACCCTCGGAGGGGTGTGGGCGGGTGAGACGGGCGCCGAGGTTGATCACCGAGGTCCAGCGTCTCGGTGTGACCGTGTCGGTGGCGGCACTCGTCATCGTGCTGCTCGTCGTCGCCCGGGTCCTCTTCAGCGCCGGGGTGACCGGACCCGCCCAGGACCGCCTGCAGGCGGGTCTCCTCGCCGTCGAGGACTCGAACCAGGCCATGCTCGAGATGGACTCGTCGCTGCGCGGATACCTCGCGACCGGTGACAAGTTCTTCGCCGACGAGGCCACGAGGTCGAGCCCGGCGCTGGCCGCCGCGGACACCCAGATGGTCAACCTGCTCGAGGAGCCGGCGCTGCGCCAGAGCGTGCTGGGGCTGCTGCTCGCCCAGCAGCGCTGGCGGACCGAGTGGGCCGATGTCGCCCGCCAGGTCCCGCCGCCCGGTGGTACCGAGGCGTTCCTGCTCCAGGGCAAGGCCCTGTTCCAGAGCTACCGGGACCGCAAGGACGACACGCGCGCGGCGACGCTCGTCGCCCTGGACGACACCGCGCGGCAGGCCACCTTCGCGCAATGGTCCGTCGCCGTCGTGCTCGTCCTCGTCGGGCTCGCGACGCTCGCGGTCGCGCTTCGTGGTCGGCGGCGTCTCGAGCGTCACGTCGTCGCCCCGGTCGAGGGCCTCCTCGCGTCGGTCCGGGGGATTTCCGAGGGACGGCTCTATCCGCCCGAGCCCGTGACGGGCTCGGCCGAGCTGGTGGCCCTGCGTGACGGTCTGGCCGACATGACGGTGGCCCTGCGCCACCAGCAGGAGGAGACGACCGCCCAGGCGGAGCGCCTCCAGGCCCAGACCGACCGGCTGCGGACCATTCTGATCATGACCCGCGAGATCGCGGGCTCGCTCAACACCCGATACGTCGTGGACTCCACGGTGCAGGCCGCCGTGGCGGTCACCGACGGCCGCGTGATGCTCTGGCTGCTCGACGAGGACGGCGCGGGCCTGGAGCTGGCCTACGACTCGGAGCGGGGCGCCGTCCCGCCGCTCGAGTGCCAGCGCAGCCTCGGGGTCGGTGTCGTCGGCCGGTCCGCCCGCTACGGGCAGATCTCGCGAGGAGACCCGGACACGGACGACGCGGCGTCGGTGGCGGTCCCGCTCGTCGTCGGCGCGCGGGTCATCGGCGTCCTCGAGTGCTTCGACGGGATCGAGGGCGAGGTGGGCGGGCAGGCCCTGTCCGCGGTCGAGATGCTGGCGACCCTCGCCGGCTCCTCGATCGAGGCGAGCCGCCTGCACGCCGCGACCGAGCGGCTCTCCCAGTACGACCCGCTCACCCAGCTCGCCAATCGCCGCAGGCTCGGCACCGATCTCGACAACGCCGTCGCGAACGCCAAGCGGCACGGCCACCCGATGTCGGTGATCATGCTCGACCTCGATCACTTCAAGGAGCTGAACGACCGCTACGGCCACCAGCAGGGCGACGTCGTCCTCCAGGAGGTCGCCAGCACCCTGCGTGCCTCGATGCGCGACGGCGAGACGGCCTACCGCTACGGCGGCGAGGAGTTCGCCATCCTCATCACCCAGGGCGGCCCGGACGACGCCGCCGCGCTCGCCGAGCGCCTCCGCGAGCGGGTCGAGGCGGACTTCAAGCGCGGTGGTCGCCAGCTCGTCACCGCGTCGTTCGGGATCGCGACGCTGCCCGAGCACGCGGGCGACGGCGAGGGACTCGTCTCCGAGGCCGACCGCGCGCTCTACTCCGCGAAGAACTCCGGCCGCAACCGCGTGCACCGCGCCGGCCAGCTGGTGGGCTGACGCCCGCTACAGGCCACGCCGGAAGTTGACGTACGAGCGCGACGGCGTCGGGCCCCGCTGGTCCTGATAGCGCGACCCGTAGACAGGGGAGCCGTACGGGTGCTCCGACGGCGAGGAGAGCCGGAACAGGCACAACTGGCCGACCTTCATGCCCGGCCACAGCCGGATCGGCAGATTCGCGACGTTGGAGAGCTCCAGCGTCACATGCCCGGAGAAGCCCGGGTCGATGAAGCCCGCCGTCGAGTGGGTGAGCAGGCCGAGGCGCCCGAGACTCGACTTGCCCTCGAGCCGCCCCGCCACGTCGTCGGGCAGTGTGATGACCTCGTAGGTCGAGCCCAGCACGAACTCGCCCGGGTGCAGCACGAACGCCTCGTCCGGCGCAGGCTCGACCATCCGCGTCAGGTCGTCCTGCTGCAACGCCGGGTCGATGTGGGTGTAGGCGTGGTTGTTGAACGTGCGGAAGTGCCGGTCCAGGCGCAGGTCCACGCTCGAGGGCTGCAGCAGCGTCTCGTCGAAGGGGTCGAGCGCGACGCGTCCGGCGGTGATCTCGGCGCGGATGTCGCGGTCGGAGAGCAGCACCCGCGCACACTATCGGCGCAGGCGACAGGCCGAGGGGCCGCCCACGGGCCCGCCGGATCTCCGCCCGTGCGGAGGCGCCCCGGGACGAGCGAAGGGCCCCTCCGGCCGGACAGACCGACCGGAGGGGCCCTGCGCTCGAGAACCGCGGCTACTCGCCCGGGTTCTTCACGTTCGCCGAGGTGGCGGAGGTCGACGGGTCGGTGTCACCGGGCCCGTCGGTCTCGGTCTCCGGGGCGGGATCCGACCCGCCCTCGGGGGCGGCGTCCGACCCGGCCCCGGAGGCGTCCGACCCCGCAGCCGTCTCGGAGTCGGTCTCCGGCACGGCAGCCGTCTCGGAGTCGGTCTTCGGGACCGCGGTGGTCTCGGCGTCGACCGGGGCGACGGCGGTGGTCTCGGCGTCGACGGACGACACGGCCGTGGTCTCGGCGTCGACCGGGGAGACGGCGGTGGTCTCCGCGTCGACCGACGACACGGCCGTGGTCTCCGCGTCGACCGAGGACACCGCCACCGTCTCGGCATCCGTCCCGGCGGCCGCCGCACCCGGTGCCGGCGTTCCGCGCTTGACGGCGGCCAGAAGCATCTGCGAGACGTCCATGACCTCGGTGTCGACGGCCTTGGCCTCGCTCTGGCGCTCGGTGAGGCCGTCGGTCAGCATGACGCGGCAGAACGGGCAACCGGTCGCGATGGTGTCGGTCTCGGTGGAGATGGCCTCGTCGACGCGCTCCATGTTGATGCGCTTGCCGATGTTCTCCTCCATCCACATCCGCGCACCACCCGCGCCGCAGCACAGCGCCCGGTCCGCGTGACGCGGCATCTCCTTGAGCACCGCGCCCGCCGCCTCCACCAGCTCGCGCGGCGGCGTGTAGACCTCGTTGTGCCGGCCCAGGTAGCAGGGGTCGTGGTAGGTCACCGTCTTCGGCCCGGCGGCTCCGCCGCCGTGCCCGTTCGAGGAGTTGGACGAGGACCCGTTCGACGACGACCCGGGAGCGGACGACCCGTTCGAGCCGGCGCCCTCGTTCTCCGCGAGCGCGACGGCGGCAGGCGCGGCCTGGTCGGCGCCCTCGCCCGACCCTTCCCGCCCGGCCGTCGAGTGCCCGTTCGCGGTGACGAGCGCGCGCTCGGTGCCGTCGTTCTGCGGACCGTGGTACTGCAGGTTCGTGGCCGGCCGGATGTCCAGCTTCGCGGCGGGAACCGGCGAGGGCTCGGGCGCGACCGGCACGAGCTTCTTCTCACGGACCAGCTGGTTGAGCAGCTGGGTGTGGTGGACGACCTCGTAGTGACCGTCGAGCTGCGGGTACTCACGCCCGAGGGTGTTCATGCAGTGCGGGCAGGTGGTGACGATCTTGCGCGTCCCCGGCTCGCGGCCCTCGAAGACGGTGTTGAGCATCTCCGCGGTCTGCTGGGCCATCATCTGGAAGAGGAACTCGTTGCCCGAGCGCCGCGCCGGGTCACCGGTGCAGCTCTCCTCCTTGCCGAGCACGACGTAGTCCACGCCCGCGATGTGCAGCAGCTCGGCGGTGGCGCGCACCGTCTTCTTCGCGTTGTCGTCGAACGCACCCGCGCAGCCGATGAAGAAGAGGTACTCGGTCTCGGGCGAGAGCTCGCCGTCGAACTCGGGCACGTCGAAGGGCAGGTCCTTCGCCCAGTCCATGCGCGAGGAGTTGTTCTGGCCCCAGGGGTTGCCCTTGTTCTCCAGGTTGCGGAAGAGCACCCCGAGCTCACCGGGGAACTCCGACTCGATCATGACCTGGTTACGGCGCATGTCGACGATGTGGTCGACGTGCTCGATGTCCACCGGGCACTGCTCGACGCAGGCGCCGCAGGTGGTGCAGGCCCAGAGGACCTCGGGGTCGATGACCCCGAGCTGCTGGGCGGTGCCGACGAGCGGGCGGACGGCCTGGGCGTCGTCGGAGCCGGTGTGGCGCTCGTAGCCGGACTCCGGGACTCCGTGACCGTTGCCGCCGGCGCCCAGGAGGTCCACCGACCCGTGGTCGGGCATCTCCTTGCCGCCGATCAGGTACGGCGCCTTCGCGAGCATGTGGTCGCGGAGGTCCATGATCAGCAGCTTCGGCGAGAGCGGCTTGCCTGTGTTCCACGCGGGGCACTGCGACTGGCAGCGGCCGCACTCGGTGCACGTCTCGAAGTCGAGCATGCCCTTCCACGTGAAGTCCTCGATCTTGCCGCGGCCGAACGAGGCGTCCTCCGGCGGATCCTCGAAGTCGATCGGCCTGCCCTCGTGCTCGAGGGGCTGCAGCGGACCGAGGGCCTTGGGCAGCCGCTTCGCGGCGACGTTGATCGGGGCGATGAAGATGTGCAGGTGCTTCGAGTAGAGCACCTGGACGAGGAAGACCAGCGCCACACCGATGTGGAGCAGCAGGAAGATCGTCTCGAGGACGAACAGCGTCGTCGGGGAGAGCCCCGTGAAGAGCTGACCGACCGCGATCGAGACCCAGGCGCCCGAGGTGTAGGGCAGGTTGCCTGCCGCGGACTCCACGCCCCGGAAGACGAAGAGCGTCCAGACGACGTTGAAGATGAGGAACAGCACGATCCACGCACCGCTGGAGTGCGAGCCGTAGAACCGGGAGGAGCGCTGCTTGCGCTCCGGGTCCTGGCGCACGCGCATGACCGCGAACGTGATGATCGAGATCAGGACCATCACGGCGATGAAGTCCTGCAGGAAACCCAGGATCGGGGAGTGGCCGATGCCGGGGATCGCGAAGTCGTCCACGAACAGTGCGCCGTAGGCCTCGATGTAGACCGTCAGCAGGATGATGAAGCCCCACATCGTGAAGAGGTGGGCGAGACCCGGGATCGACCAGCGCAGCAGCTTGCGCTGACCGAAGACCTCGACGAACTGTGCGCGCACACGGCCGCCGAGCCCGTCGGCGCGCTTCGCGTCGGGCTGGCCCGAGCGGATGAGCGTGAAGAGCCACCACGCCCGGCGGGCGGCGACGACTCCCACGGCCACCGTGAGGGCGAGGCCCAGGATCAATCGGACGAGCACTGTTCGACCTCCCAGCGGACCCCTGCCCGGGCGGCACGGGTCGAGAACCGTCGTTCGGCGCACTGTATCGGCTGGTCCGGGCGGCGGCCCGCCGAGGGCAATGAGAACCTACTCACCAGTAACCCGAAGTCTGCGCGAACGGGTGCACTCGACCCCCGGTGACCGCTCGATGTCACTCCGTGGTGAGCGGATGCGGCGACCGGCGCAGTCCCGTGGGCGCGCGTCCCCCCACTGCGGCGGTGTTCGGGCCACCATGAGTCGTGGTCGGGGACGACGGAGCAGAACGCATGGCACACGGTGACCGTCCGTGTGGCAGTCCGTCGCGCGCCGCAACGGCGGGGGGTGGTCAGGTCCGGCGGCCGCCGTGTTTACTCGACCGGTCGAGAACGGCCGAGGACAGCGCCATCGAACGTCCGGGGAGGACCACCGCCATGACCGTCACGACCCTCGGTGCTGCGGTGGTCGGCTCGGGCCTCCCGATCGCCGACCTGCACTCCTTCGGGTCGGCCGTGGTGGCGCAGGGCCTCGGGACGAACGGCCTGCAGGGCTGGATCCGCGACAACATCGTCCCGCTGCTGCTTCTCGGTATCGCCGTCATCATGCTGTGGATCGGCGGCCGTGGTGACAACGCCGGGGTCGCCCGCCGGGGGGTCGGCCTGCTCGTGGGCCTGGTCGCGCTCGGCATCGCGGTCTCGGGCAACGGGCCTGCGGTCGGTCAGTTCCTGGCCCAGCTGATCACGGGGTGACGCGGGTGCAGATCCGCACCGACGACGACGTGTACCGGGTCGACGCCGTCTGGCTCGGCCCGCCCCGGGCGACGTTCCCGTGGCGCGCCCGCTACTCGAGCTACGGCGTCGGGCTGATCGTGATGGTCGCCGTGATGTTCTTCCAGCGTCGGCTCGGCATTCCCATCGGCTTCTTCTCGGTGGCCTGGGCCCTGCTCATCACGGTCGTCGTCGTCCGCTTCGTCGCGAAGCGGATCGACGAGGACCGGCCGCTGCTGGAGTGGCTCACCCTCTTCGTCCACGAACTGCGCGGACCCCGCAGGCGTACCCGCGGGGAGGGCAGCACCGTCGGCACCGGCCACGTCGCGATCGAGTCGGCCCGCCCGCAGCGGGCGCTGCCCGCCGGGCACACCGACCCGCGGGCCGCGGTGGCCACGGTGTCCGACCGGTCCGGGGGCACGGGCGCCCGCCGGGTCCCCGACGACGAGGACCGCACCCGCCGTCGCCGTCGGCCGTCCCGCCGTTCCTGGACGACGCGCGGCGACCGGGCCGCCCCACCGCAGGCATCGGGGCCGTCGCCGTCGGCGGGGTCCCGGGAGACCACGACCACCGCCGGGGACGACGACGGCGTGCTGCACGTCACCGCCCGGCGCGCCGACCGGTCACCCGCGTCCCGGGCGCGCCGACCGCGCACACGGCCCACCGGCGGACCCCGCCGGTTCGGCCCGAGCGCCCGGGCCACGACCGAGGGCTCCGACGGACCCGCACCGGACGGGTCGCGACACGACGAGGAGGGCGACGGTGCTGCGCCGGCGCGGTCCTGAGACGGGCCGGGGCCGTCGCTCGTCGTGGTCGGACCCCTGGCCCGACGCGCGCGACGCCGAGCCCGAGGCGACCACGGGATGGGGCTCGTACCCGGCCGGCTACGCGCCGACGCCCGCGGAGGTCGTCCCCGTCGAGCGCCGGGACGTCCCGGAGGACCCCGGCCCGGCGACCGACGACGACCTGCTCGGGAGCTTCGGCGACGACGCAGGCGAGTCGTGGGACGAGCCGGAACCGCCCGGAGACGACACGCCTCCGTCGGCACTGCGCACCGCAGGCTCCCGCCGGCGTCGGGGCCGGGCGCGCGCCGGGGCGGCCGCGGCGCCGACCTACCGTTCCGCCATCGCGCTGCGCTCCATCGACGGCAACATCGCGCGCACCGGCTCGGCGGTCACCGCGTGGTACCGGCTCGCGCCACAGCCGTGGAGCTTCCGGTCGGACTCCCAGCGCGAGGCGCTCATCCGGCGTATCGCCAACCAGCTCGGCGAGCTGCAGGGCCGCTGGTGCCACCTGCGCGTGACCACCCGCCCGTTCCCGGTCGCGGGCTGGGCGGAGGCCTTCGACCGCAACTCGCCCGGCCGCCCGCCCGACGTCGGGGACGCCCTCGGGTGGGAGGACTTCCTCACCGGCGAGCAGCAGCACCTCATGGGCCTGTCGATGGCCGACAAGGAGGTGTTCCTCGGCGTCGAGGTGTCCGGCCGCTCGGTCGTGGACCGCTGGCTCGAGACCGCGGCCCCCGTCCTGCACCGGGTCCTCCCGTCGGCCGCCAACGCCGAACTCACCGCGCTCGAGACCGAGATCGCGCACGTCGACGCGCTGGTGTCGGGCCCGGGGCTCGACGGGGTCCCCTGCAGTGCCGAGGACATGGCCTGGCTCATGCACCGCTCCTGCGCGCTGGGACTGCCCGCGCCGCGGTCGGTGCACGCCGAGCCCGGCGTCGCGTGGGAGGCCGAGGACCTCGCCGCGTTCACCGACGGCGTCGCCATGCACCAGGAGCCCTACGCGCCCACCGTCACCGTCGCGGGCAGGCACGGTCTGCAGCCGGTCTCGCGGCACGTGGCCGTGCTCTCGGTCGGGCTGATGGACTCGCTGCGCATCCCCGAGGCCGACGACCCGTGGATGCAGCGCAGCGACCGTCTGCCCTTCCCCGTGGAGTGGTCCGCGCGGATCTACGTGCGCCGGCCCGAGGAGGTCTCGGGCGAGCTGCAGCGTCAGATGGGCAAGGTCCGCAGCCAGATCCGGCACTACACCCACGACCACGACCTCGACCCGCCGATGTCGCTGGAGCGCCAGGCCGACCGGGTGCTGCAGATCGAGGACGAGCTCTCCGGCGGGCTCACCCAGCTCAACACCCGGGTGTACGGCTGGTGGCGGGTCGCGGTGTCCGGCCGGGACGAGTCCGAGGCCCTCACCCGCGCGCAGCAGGTCCTCGACCTCTATCGGCCCCGCGTGGCCCTCGAGCACCCCGAGGCGCAGTACGCCTACGCGCGCGAGTTCATCCCCGGCGAGCCGCTGGCCTCCACCGCCTACCGGCGGCGCGGCTCGGTGACCTGGGTGGCCGCGGGCGTGCCCGCCGCCTCGGCCTCGGTAGGCGACCGGCGCGGGGTCCTGCTCGGCGAGACCTGCACCGCGACGCGGCGCCCGGTCGCCTGGGACCCGTGGATGGCGCAGGAGGTCCGTCGGGCCTCGGGCCTCACCGCCGTCGTCGGCGGCCTGGGCTCGGGGAAGTCGTTCCTGACCGGACTGATGGTCTACAAGACGCTGCGGGCCGGGGCGCGGTGGACGGTGCTCGACCCGTCCGGTCCGCTCGCCGCCCTGACGCGGCTGCCCGAGCTCGCCCCGTTCTCCCGGCACATCCACCTGCTCGGTGCCGATCCCGGCATCCTCAACCCCTACCGGGTCGTCGCCGAGCCGCGCCGCGACCACTTCCTCGACGAGCCCGACCCGGAGAAGGCGTGGCGCCGCGAGCGCTCGCTCGCCGCCGCCACCCGCCGCAGGCTCGTGCTCGACGTGCTCACCGGCCTGCTGCCCTACGACGTGGCGCGCATGCCCCACACCCGGATCGTCCTGCTGCGCGCCGTCCGCGAGGTCGGGGGTGGCCAGCACCGCGACCCGGGCCAGGTCATCTCGACCCTGCGCAGGCACGCGCGGGAGGGCGAGGAGCACGCCGACGTGGTCGCGGACTTCCTCGAGGAGCGTCGCGAGCTGCCGCAGGCCGCCCTGCTCTTCCCCGAGCACACCGTCGACCCGGCGGACCCGCGCGGTCCCGACGAGGGGGCGGGTGGCAGGGCGACCGGCGACCCCTCGATCCTGGACGAGGAGGAGTACCGGCTCACCGTCCTGACGATGCAGGGCATGTCGCTGCCGCGCCCCGGCAGCCCGCGCGAGGAGTGGACCGACGGCGAGTCGCTGGCCGTCGAGCTGCTCAACCTCGCCTCCTGGCTGACCCAGCGGACCGTGTACACCGCCGACCGGGACCTGCGGAAGGGCGTCGCCCTCGACGAGACACACTTCCTGTCCCAGATCCCCACCGGCAAGGTGCTGATCGACCGGCTCGCGCGCGACTCCCGCAAGTTCAACGTCCGTGCGCTGTTCGCCTCGCAGCTCGCCGGCGACCTGCTGCGGGTGCCCGGGTTCGCGTCGCTGGTGGACGCGGTCTTCGTCGGGCGCACCGACGACAGCGAGGCGCAGGCCGAGGCGCTGCGGCTGCTGCGGGTCCCGACCGACGTCGGGTACGAGGAGATGCTCGGCACCCTCTCGCCCCGGCCGACGTCGGGCCGTTCCCTCGGCGAGCACGACGAGAACCCGGACGACACCCCCCGACAGTTCGTCTTCTCCGACGGGCACGGCGGCGTCGAGAAGATCCGCGTCGACCTCGAGGGCCCGCACCTCTCGCACCTGCGCACGGCGCTGGACACCAACCCCGACGCGCGCCGCGCCCACCTGCCCACGACACCGCACCGCACCGCACCGCAGACCCGGGAGCCCGGAGACCAGGACCCGGGCCACGGCACCGGAACGCCCGACCGTCCCGACCCGCCGTTCGGTCCCGCGGCCACCGACGACACGGACGACTCCGACGACGGCGTCCCGGCGGCCCGGGGACCCGGCCGGGGTGGAGGCGACGGGTGATCGTCGTCGTCGGCATCCTCGTCGCGGCACTCGTCATCGGCTGGCGGCGGGGATCCCGACGGTCCCGCCGTGCCGGCAATGGCCCCCTATCGGCGTGCTCCCCTCCCTCTGACGAGCGCACGACGCCATCCACTCGTTCGCGGCGCCGGCTCCGGCTGCCCCGCACGCGGCGCGCCCGCGCGCTCCTGGTCATCGTGTCGCTGGTCGGGGGCCTCGTCCTCGTCGGCGGCACGGCCTCGGCGCAGGCGTTCGACTGCAAGGCCCCACCCGACCCCGACCGGCCGGCCACGGGCCTCGTCGGGTCGCTCGACCCCGCCCCGATCGGCGTCGGCGCGCCGGGCAGCGTGTACGACGAGGTCGGCTACGCCGGGCAGGTCTGGTGGACCTACGACCTGGGGTGCGGTCCGGGCGGGGCCCGGGATCCGGCCGCCTCGACCGACACCTGGCTGGGCAACCAGGTGTTCGACGTCGCCAAGCTGATCGTCGGCGGGGTCAACTGGGCGCACTACCTGATCGCCCGCGGGTCGAGCCTGCTCACACCCCTGGACGCGGTGATCCAGACCGGGACCCGGGCGATGTACGAGGCGGTCTTCACCACCTGGGTGGGGGTGGCGCTGGCTGCGCTCGCGGCGATCCTGCTGGTGCTGGCCATGCGCGGCGAGCTCTCGCAGCAGGCGCGGCGGGGGTTCGTCGCGGTCCTCGCGCTGGGCCTGGCCGCGGCGGCGTACGCGGCGCCGATCCAGTGGTCGCGCGCCCTCGACGGGGTGCTCCTCGACGGGGTCACCGCCATGCAGCAGGGATTCCTGCGCCAGGTCGGCGTCGGGGATCAGAACACCCTCCCCACCGTGCTCACCGATCAGATCGTCTACTCGAACTGGCTGCGCGGCGAGTTCGGGTCCGCCGACGTGCCCCAGGCGCGGGACCTCGGCAGGCCGTTGCTGCAGGCGCAGACGTTCACCAAGGTCGAGGTCGCGACCGGCCAGGACGGCCAGGCCCAGGCCGACGCCAAGAAGCAGCAGTTCACCGACGTCGCGAACAAGGTCGGTGACCGCTACTCCTACTTCCAGGGGCGTTCCGGCTCGCGGGTCGGTGCCGGGGCGCTCGCGCTGATCCAGGCCGCCTGCATCGCGCTGTTCCAGCTGATGAGCAAGGTGCTCGTGCTGGTGTCGATGCTCATGATCAGGCTGCTCGTGATGGTGGCGCCCGCCCTCGCGGTGGTGGCGCTGCTCAAGCCCGAGGTGCTGCCCGCGATGCTGCGGATCGGCGGCGCGGCGCTGGTCAACACACTGCTCGTCGGCGCTCTGGCCGGGCTGCACTCGCTACTGGTGATCTCGCTCTTCCGCCCCGGCTCGGGGGTCGACACGTGGCTCGCGCTGCTGGTCACCGGCGTCGTCACGGTGATCCTCTGGGCGGTGTCGCGACCGTTCCGCCGGCTGACCTCCATGGTCAGCCTCACCCGCGAGCAGGTCGGCGGCTTCTTCCCGGCCTCGGGTACCGGGGCGCTGGGCCGTGCGGTCGGGCGGATGCGCGGCGCCGATCCCCACGAGGAGTCCTGGTGGGGCGAGCGCGTCGAGCGCCGCCGCGGCGGGTCGATGCTGCGTCCGGAGGAGTCCGGGGGCGACGAGGCGGTGCGCGCCCGCTCCGGCCGGGCCGTGCACGTCGACTCCGAGATCGTGCGTCCGACCACGGGCTCGCCGGGCTCGTCGGGACCGAGGGACGGCGTGCCCCACCGCGAGATCGACGCCTCCCGCCCGGCCCTGCCCCGTGCCGCGCCGCGCGTCCCCGAGGTCGACGGCGCCCCCTCGCAGCGCCTCTACCGCCCCGCGCGCCGGCCGGGCGTCGACGGACGGCCGGAACAGGTCGTCGAGGGGCGGGTGCTCGACAGCCGCGTGGACCAGGGATCGGCCTCCGACCGCTCCGGCCCGGCCGTGACGCCGACCCCGGGAGCCCCGCGTGCCGATCCGGACTAGGCGCGGCCGGTCGTCGGCCTACCGCGGCCTGTGGGAGTGGCCGCTGCACTCGCCGGTCCGGTTCCTGGTCGTCCTCGTGCTCCTCGCGGTGGTCGTCGGGGGGGTCGCGTACCTCGGGAGCTGGGCCTCGTCGGGTCCGGGCCGCTCGCGCGGCGCCCTCGCCCCGGTCCCCGACGTCCCGACGGTGACCGCGGTCCCGAGCGTGCCGACCGCGCCCCCGCCGGAGCTCACCCCGACCACCCTGCCGCTCTCGGCCGCCCCGCCCGCGGCACTCGGCGTCGCGCAGCGCTGGGCCACGGCCTGGGCCGACCACCCCGCCGGGACGACCGGCGCCCAGTGGAGCGACCGGTTGCGGCCCTACACCACCGACGAGTACCTGCCGGTCCTCGCGTCGGTCGACCCGGGCAACATCCCGTCCTCGCGGGTCACCGGATCACCCCGGGCGGTCGAGGTGCGCCCGGACTCGGTGCGCGTCCAGGTCCCCACCGACGCCGTGACCCTGCAGCTCCTGCTCGTCCAGATCGGGGCGGGCGACTGGCGCGTCGCGGGCTACGACCGGGCGTCGTGAGGACGCCTCGTGTCCACCCAGGTCCGTCCGCCCCGCCGTGACGGTCCGCCGCGCCGCCGGCCGGACGGGTCGGGCCCGTTCCCCCTGCGCATCCCGCGTCTCCCCTCGCGACTGCGGTTCCTGCGGCTGCTGATCCCCGTCGGGGTGCTCGCGCTCGGCCTGGTGGTGGTGCTGCTCGGCGGGCTGCTCGTCGTCGGTCAGTTCACGGTCGGCGGCGACCAGCAGGCGGCCGGGACGTGCGACGCGGGCGCCGACCGGTCCGCCGTCGGGGTCCCCCGGACCGCCGCCGACCTGCAACCGGTCCAGCGCCAGGCCGCCGCGACGATCGTCGGGGCGGCCAAGGGCATGGCGGCCCCGCCGCGGGCGTGGATCGTCGCGCTCGCCACGGCCATGCAGGAGTCCCGGATGGGGACGGCGGGCATGGACGTCGCGGTCGACCACGACTCGCTGGGACTGTTCCAGCAGCGGCCCAGCCAGGGATGGGGTACCGCCGACGAGATCCGTGACCCCGTCTACTCGACCCGCACCTTCCTGTCCCGCCTGCTCGCCATCCCGGACTGGCAGGACATGCCGATCACCCTGGCCGCCCAGACCGTCCAGCGCTCGGCGTTCCCCGGCGCCTACGCCAAATGGGAGCCGCTGGCGGCGAGCCTGGTCGGTGACCTCGCGGGAGTGACGAGCGCGATCCGGCCGTGCGCCGAGGGCCCGGCCGCCGGGATCGCCACGACCCTGCCGCCGGGCGTCGCCAAGACCGCCATCGACTTCGCGGTCGCCGCGAGCGGCAAGCCCTACGTGTGGGGCGCGACCGGCCCGTCGAGCTACGACTGCTCGGGCCTGATGCTCCGCGCCTTCCAGGCCGCCGGCGTGGTGCTGCCGCGCGTGTCCCAGGACCAGTACGGGGCGGGCGCCCACGTGCCCGTGGCGCAGGCCCAGCCCGGGGACCTGCTGTTCTGGGCGTACGACTCGTCCGATCCGAACACGATCCACCACGTCGCGCTCTACCTGGGCGACGGGAAGATCATGGAGGCGCAGCAGACCGGGGTGCCCCTCGCGGTGCGGCCGGTGAAGCTCCCCGAGAAGGGCATGGTTCCGCT
Organism: Actinomycetospora sp.; assembly: GCF_036497245.1. Taxonomy (GTDB): domain Bacteria; phylum Actinomycetota; class Actinomycetes; order Mycobacteriales; family Pseudonocardiaceae; genus Actinomycetospora. The sequence continues at coordinate 33,166 of NZ_DASXJS010000231.1, forward strand.
CGCGACGCGTCCGGGTACCGCGCCGCCGGTGTGATCTCCGCCGGGTGGGAACACGGTGGGCACCGCTCTCGTTGGGGGTACCGAGAGCAAGTTGAGCCTCCGTGACTCACACTCGGGTCGCACCGGACTCACCGGGATCGCTAGACTTGAGTGCAACGGGCTCACACCGAACCTTTGTTGAGAGGAGTCATCTCCCATGGCGCGAGCGGTCGGCATCGACCTCGGCACCACCAACTCCGTCGTCGCCGTCCTGGAGGGCGGCGAGCCGACGGTCATCGCCAACTCGGAGGGCAGCCGCACCACCCCCTCGGTGGTCGCGTTCGCCCGCAACGGGGACGTGCTGGTCGGCCAGTCGGCCAAGAACCAGGCCGTCACCAACGTGGACCGCACGATCCGTTCGGTGAAGCGGCACATGGGCACCGACTGGTCCACCGAGATCGACGACAAGAAGTACACCGCGCAGGAGATCAGCGCCCGCACGCTGATGAAGCTCAAGCGCGACGCCGAGTCCTACCTCGGCGAGGAGGTCACCGACGCGGTGATCACCGTCCCGGCCTACTTCGAGGACGCGCAGCGCCAGGCCACCAAGGAGGCCGGCCAGATCGCGGGCCTCAACGTGCTGCGCATCGTCAACGAGCCCACCGCGGCCGCCCTCGCCTACGGGTTGGAGAAGGGCGAGAGCGAGCAGACGATCCTCGTCTTCGACCTCGGCGGCGGCACGTTCGACGTCTCGCTGCTCGACATCGGCGACGGCGTCGTCGAGGTGCGCGCCACCAACGGCGACAACAACCTCGGTGGCGACGACTGGGACGAGAAGATCATCGGCTGGTTGGTCGACAAGTTCAAGAGCTCGCAGGGCATCGACCTGTCCAAGGACAAGATGGCGATGCAGCGTCTCCGCGAGGCCGCGGAGAAGGCGAAGATCGAGCTGTCCAGCTCGTCGTCCACGAGCATCAACCTGCCCTACATCACGGTCGACTCCGACAAGAACCCGCTGTTCCTCGACGAGACGCTCTCGCGCTCGGAGTTCCAGCGGATCACGTCCGACCTGCTCGAGCGCTGCCGTAAGCCGTTCAACCAGGTCATCAAGGACGCGGGCATCTCGGTCGGCCAGATCAGCCACGTGGTCATGGTCGGTGGTTCCACCCGCATGCCCGCCGTGACCGAGCTGGTCAAGGAGCTCCTCGGCGGGAAGGAGCCCAACAAGGGGGTCAACCCGGACGAGGTCGTCGCCGTCGGCGCCACCCTCCAGGCCGGCGTGCTGCGCGGTGACGTCAAGGACGTCCTGCTGCTCGACGTCACCCCGCTCTCCCTCGGCATCGAGACCAAGGGCGGCGTGATGACGAAGCTGATCGAGAAGAACACGACCATCCCCACCAAGAAGTCCGAGGTCTTCACGACGGCGGAGAACAACCAGCCCTCGGTGCAGATCCAGGTCTTCCAGGGTGAGCGTGAGATCGCGGCCTACAACAAGAAGCTCGGCATGTTCGAGCTGACCGGCCTGCCGCCCGCCCCGCAGGGCGTGCCGCAGATCGAGGTCACCTTCGACATCGACGCGAACGGCATCGTCAACGTGTCGGCGGTCGACAAGGGCACCGGCAAGTCGCAGGCCATGACGATCACCGGCGGGTCGGCCCTGTCCAAGGACGAGATCGACCGGATGGTCTCGGACGCCGAGGCCCACGCCGACGAGGACCGTCAGCGCCGCGAGGAGGCCGAGACCCGCAACCAGGCGGAGTCGCTGGTCCACCAGACCGAGAAGGTCCTCTCGGAGAACGGCGACAAGGTCCCGTCCGAGGTCAAGGACAAGGTCCAGGGCTCGCTCGACGACCTCAAGAAGGCGCTCGAGGGCGACGACACCGACGCCGTGAAGTCCGCGGTCGAGAAGCTCGCCACCGACTCCCAGGAGCTCGGCCAAGCGATCTACTCGCAGCAGGACGGCGGCGACGCCACCGATGCCGCGGGCGCGGCCGACGGTTCCTCCGGCTCCGCCGGTGACGACGACGTGGTCGACGCCGAGATCGTCGACGACGACAAGAAGCAGTGACCGGACCGGACACCGGCGCCGCGCCCGGCCCCACGGCCGGGCGCGGCGGACCCGAGGAGGAGGTCACCGTGCAGGACCCGACCCAGGTCCACCGGGACGAGTCGGTGCAGGAGCCGCAGAACGGGGCTGCGCCGGAGGGCGTGACCGTCGAGGGTGCGCCCGCGGACGGGGACCAGGTCCCCGACGCCGCCGTCGGCGGGATGCCGACGACGGGGACGGGCGGCGACGCCGGAGCCGAGGCTCCGTCGGACCTGCCCGACCCCGAGCTCACCCGGCTGCGCACCGAGCTCGACGAACGCACCGCCGACCTCAAGCGCGTGTCGGCGGAGTACACGAACTACCGGCGCCGGGTGGAGCGTGACCGTGAGGCCACGATCACCGGTGCCAAGGCCCAGGTGGCCGGCGAGCTGCTCACCGTGCTCGACGACGTCGAGCGGGCGGGTGCCCACGGCGACCTGACCGGCCCGTTCAAGGTGGTGGCCGACCGGCTCACCGAGACCCTGACGCGGGCCGGGCTGGCCGGCTTCGGCGAGGTGGGCGACGCGTTCGACCCATCGGTGCACGAGGCGGTCGCCCACGGCACGTCGGCGGAGGTGGACGGTCCGACCGTCACCACCGTGATGCGCCGGGGCTACCGATTCGGTGAGAAGGTCCTCCGGCCTGCCATGGTGGAGGTCACCGACCACGATCCGGACGCGGTGCCCGCGGGCAGCGGGTCCGCGGGCGGCGGCGAGTCGGCCTGACGGTCGCTGTGCCGGACCCTTTCCGGGCGAGGATCGGAACTGACGAGAGTGCCCGCGCGCACGCCGGGCTCGCGGGAGGGAGGACGAACCCACGATGGCCAATCGTGACTGGCTCGAGAAGGACTTCTACCGCGAGCTCGGCGTCGCCAAGGACGCCTCGCAGGACGAGATCAAGAAGGCATACCGCAAGATCGCCCGGGAGAACCATCCCGACACCAAGCCCGGTGACGCGAAGGCCGAGGCGCGGTTCAAGGCGGCGGGCGAGGCGTACGGCGTCCTGTCCGACCCGACCAAGCGCTCGGAGTACGACGAGGCCCGCACGCTGATGGCGGGCGGCCGCTTCGGCGGCTTCGGTGGTGGTGGCGGCCGCGGTGGCGCCACGAGCGCCCCCGGCGGCTTCGACGTCAACGACCTGTTCGGCGGCGCCGGCCGCGGCGGTGGCGGGGCCGGAGGCCTCGGCGACCTGCTCGGCGGCATCTTCGGCGGCATGGGCGGGGCTGGCGGCCCCGGCCAGGCCGACCCGACCGGCGGCATGGGCGGCCCGGGAGGCATGGGCGGTGGCCTCGGTGGCGCTCCCCGCCAGCGCCGCGGTGCCGACGTCGAGACCGAGGTCCGCATCGACTTCGCCGAGGCCGTGAACGGCGCGACGCTGCCGATGCGGCTGACGTCGCCGATGCGCTGCGGTACCTGCGAGGGCTCCGGCGCGAAGCCGGGCACCACGCCCCGCACCTGCCCGCGCTGCGGCGGCGCCGGGCTCGTCTCGCGCAGCCAGGGCGCGTTCGCGTTCAGCGAGCCGTGCCCCGACTGCCGTGGCTCCGGCCACCTCGTCGACGACCCGTGCTCCGAGTGCGGTGGCGACGGCGTGAGCTCCCGCCCGCGCACGCTGACGATCCGCGTTCCCGCGGGCGTGGAGGACGGGAAGCGCATCCGGCTCGCGGGCAAGGGCCAGCCCGGTCCGAGCGGCGGGCCGGCGGGTGACCTCTACGTCGTCGTGCACGTGAGTGCCGACCCCGTGTTCGGCCGGTCGACCAAGAACCCCGACGACCTGACGCTCGCGCTGCCGGTGACCTACCCGGAGCTCGTCCGCGGCGCCACGGTCGCCGTCCCCACCCTCGAAGGCCGCATCTCGCTCAAGGTGCCGCCGGGCAGTTCCTCGGGGCGCACGCTGCGGGTCCGCGGCCGCGGGGTGAAGCGCAAGGAGCACACCGGGGACCTGCTCGTGACCCTCGAGCTGGCTGTGCCCTCGCGGCTCTCGACCGAGGCGAGCGAGGCGCTGGACGCCTACGCCGCGGCGACCGCCGACGAGGATCCCCGCGCCCACCTCACGGATCGGGCGGAGGCCGGCCGCAAGGAGGCGGCGTCGTGACCGGCGGGCGCGGGCCGGGCGAGGGTGCCCGCGGTGCCGGTCCTGGACGCCCACCGGGCGGCTCCCCGATCCCGGGGCTCCCGTCGTGGGCGGACGAGGACACCCCGGTCTTCGTCATCTCCATCGCCGCGGAGTTCTCCGGCATGCACGCCCAGACGCTGCGCTCCTACGACCGCATCGGCCTGGTGCGGCCCGGACGCGCGAGCGGTGGCGGGCGGCGTTACTCGGTGCGCGACATCGCCCTGCTCCGCGAGGTGCAGCGGCTCTCCCAGGAGGAGGGCGTCAACCTCGCGGGCATCAAGCGGATCATCGAGCTCGAGCGCGAGGTCGACCAGCTCACCGATCGGCTGGCCGAGGTCACCGACGAGCTGGCGCGCAGCCAGACCAGGCTCCAGGCACTGATCGAACAGGGCGGGCGCCGCGGGGATCTGCTCCCGGTCCGCCGGACCCAATCCGTCGTGGTCTGGCAGCCCGGCCGGCGCGGTCCCGGTGCTGCCGGGGAGCCCCCGGACGGCGACGGCGCATCGTGACGCCCCCGGCGCCGCTCAGTCCTCGTCGTCCTCGGTGAAGGGGTCGTAGTGGATGCGGTCCAGCGGCGTGCCGTCGACCAGCAGCGCGGCCGTGGTGGCCCGGATCATCTCGGGCGACCCGGCCAGGACGACGTCGTGCCCGAGCCACTGCCCCGCACGCGTGACGGCGTCGACGACGGTGCCGGGCGCGAGCTCGAGGTCGAGCGGGTCGGACTCGCAGGCCCCGACGACCGCCAGCCACTGCGCGTGATCGGCGATCGCGGCGAAGCGGTCGAGCGTGTGGAGGTCCTCCGGGGTCCTGCCCCCGACGACCACGGTGGTCGGTCGCACGTCGACGCCGGCCGCGGCCTGCGCCGCGAGGTCGTCGCACAGGGCGAGTGCGACGGAGGCGCCGGTGCCGCCCGCGACGATGAGCAGCTCGCGCTCGGCGGTGGCGTCGGCCGCGAGGTCGCCCTCGGCCGGACCGATCCGCCAGCGCTCGCCGCACTGACTGTGCGCGACGAGGCACCGGCTGACCCAGCCGCCCTGCACGGCACGCACGTGGAACTCGAGCAGGCCGTCCGCGCGGGGCGCACCGGCCGGGGTCAGGCGCCGCCACATCCGCGGGCGCTGCGGGACCTCGACGGTCACCGACTGGCCCGGCCGGTAGTCGACCGGCACGTCCGGGGCGACGGTGACGACGGCGAGGTCCCAGCTCAGTCGCCGGTGGGCCACCACGGTCCCGGTCACGACGCCGGGCAGGGTCGCCGCACGCCTGCGTGCAGGCTCGACGGCCAGGGAGTAGGCGAGGCTCCAGGCGGCGTCGGCGCCGGGCGCCCACAGCTCGCCCGCGAACTCCCGGACCGCTCCGACGAGGGCCACACCGACCGGCTCGTCGGCCGAGTCGTCGAGCCCGAGCGCGCGGGTCTCCTTGGCGAGCGAGTCGATCGCCGTGGCGAGCTCCTGGGGCCGGTCGACCGCGGACATCGCGGTGATCGAGGCCCGCAGCAGCCGGCGCGCCGCGCGGTCGGCCTGGGTCGGGAACTGCGCGCGCAGTCCCGGGGCGAGACTGAACAGCAGAGCGCCGAACCAGTGGGCGAGGTCGGCCTCCTGGTCGTCGAGGCGCGCCCACACGGCGCGCACGGCCTCACCGGCGCGGGCAGCGTCCGACCGGGGCGAGGTGGGCGGGGTCGTGGCGGTGGGCCGGGGGCTCCGAGGCGGCGCGGCGGGTGCGGCGGCCTCGGCGCCCACGGCGACGCCCTCGTCCGTGACGCGGGGCACCACGGCGGTGCGGGCGTCGTCGGGGACCTGGCGGTGCGCGGGGAACGGGACGTGCGGGGCGGGGGCGGGCACCGGCGCGGTGGGCATCGCCTCCGGGGGAGGCGGCACGGTGGGGGGTGTGGCCAGCGCCGTGGGCCGGGGGGACGCGGGGACCAGGCGCAGGACGCGCCCGCGGCCCTGGCGCTCCGGAGCGGTCTCGGCGGGAGCGGGAGTCGGGTCCTCGGCGCGCGCGGGGGTCTCGTCCCCGGCCGGCCCGCCGTCACGTGCAGCCCTGCCCCGCGGCACGGCTGGGCCGATCGGCTCGGCAGGTTCCGCCGACATGCCGAACTCCCCTCGTTGCCCGGCAAGGTCCCGTCCCTCGCCCGAGTCGGGGTCAGCATGACAGAGCGTGCCATGGAGCGGCGCACCGTCCCCAATCTGTCACTCAGAGTACTGACCGGGATGTCCGGAACGTCAAAACCCCCCTGACTTGAGCGGAATAGACTCAAGTCTGAGGGCGCTGTCCCTCACGAGGGTCGGCCACGCGTTCATGGCGCGTCGGACACGACCCGCACCGTTCCGCCACCCACGATCACCGAGCACCTCGGACCCCGTCGGGGACCGGGTTCGGAAAGGCCAGGCAGATGGACTTCTCGCCGACGACGCGCACCCAGCAGGCGGTGTCCGCCGCGGTCCGCGCCGCCACCGCGTCGGGGAACCCGCAGGTGTCCCCGGCCCACCTCGTCGTCGCCCTCCTCGACCAGACCGACGGGATCACGACACCCCTGCTCAAGGCGGTGTCCGCCGACCCCGTGGCGGTCCGCACCGAGGCCGAGCGACTGATCGCCTCGATGCCGAGCGCCACCGGCTCCGGCGTGTCCGCCCCGCAGTTCGACGGGGACTCGGCCCGGGTGCTCGCCCACGCCCAGCAGCTGGCCGCCGACATGGGGGACGAGTACGTCTCCACCGAGCACCTGCTGGTCGGTGTGGCCGCCACGGGCGGGCGCACCGCCGAGGTCCTCAAGCGGCACGGCGCCACCGCCGAGGCGCTGCAGGAGGCGTTCGGCAAGGTCCGCGGCTCCGCCCGCGTCACCTCGGCCGACCCTGAGGGCACCTTCCAGGCGCTCGAGAAGTACGGACAGGATCTCACCGAGCGTGCGCGGTCCGGTGCGCTCGACCCGGTGGTCGGCCGCGACGCCGAGATCCGGCGCGTCGTGCAGGTCCTCGCGCGTCGCACGAAGAACAACCCGGTCCTCATCGGCGAGCCCGGCGTGGGCAAGACCGCGATCGTCGAGGGCCTCGCGCAGCGCATCGTCGCCGGGGACGTCCCCGAGTCGCTGCGCGACAAGCGGGTCGTGGCCCTCGACCTCGGCTCGATGGTCGCCGGCGCCAAGTACCGCGGCGAGTTCGAGGAGCGGCTCAAGGCCGTGCTCTCCGAGATCACCGACTCCGCGGGTCGGGTGATCACCTTCATCGACGAGCTGCACACCATCGTCGGGGCGGGCGCGACCGGCGAGTCCGCGATGGACGCCGGCAACATGATCAAGCCGATGCTGGCGCGTGGCGAGCTGCGGATGGTCGGTGCGACGACCCTCGACGAGTACCGCAAGCACATCGAGTCCGACCCGGCCCTGGAGCGCCGTTTCCAGCAGGTCCTCGTCGGCGAGCCGACCGTCGAGGACACCGTCGGCATCCTCCGCGGGCTCAAGGAGCGCTACGAGGTCCACCACGGCGTGCGGATCACCGACGCCGCCCTCGTCGCCGCGGCCGCGCTCTCCGACCGCTACATCACCGCGCGCTTCCTGCCGGACAAGGCGATCGACCTCGTCGACGAGGCCGGCTCCCGGCTGCGCATGGAGATCGACTCGCGCCCGGTGGAGATCGACGAGGTGGAGCGTGCCGTGCGCCGCCTCGAGATCGAGGAGATGGCGCTGGCCAAGGAGTCCGACGCCGCCTCCGCCGAGCGGCTCGTCGCGCTGCGGGCGGAGCTCGCCGAGAAGCGTGAGGAGCTCGACGCGCTGACCGCCCGGTGGCAGAGCGAGAAGGACACGATCGACGCCGGCCGGGGCCTCAAGGAGCAGCTCGAGACGCTGCGCGGGGAGGCCGAGCGCGCCCAGCGCGACGGCGATCTCGGGCGGGCCGCCGAGCTGATCCACGGCCGCATCCCCGCTCTGGAGAAGGAGCTGGCGGCCGCCGACCAGACCTCCGCCACGGCGGGGCCCGTCATGCTCAAGGAGGAGGTCGGGCCCGACGACGTGGCCGACGTCGTCGCCGCCTGGACCGGTATCCCGGCCGGGCGCCTGCTCGAGGGCGAGACCCAGAAGCTGCTGCGCATGGAGGGCGACCTGGCCGGGCGCGTCGTCGGTCAGGACGAGGCCGTCCGGGCGGTGTCCGACGCCGTGCGCCGGACCCGGGCAGGCGTGTCCGACCCCGACCGGCCGACCGGATCGTTCCTCTTCCTCGGGCCCACCGGCGTCGGGAAGACCGAGCTGGCGAAGGCCCTCGCCGCGTTCCTCTTCGACGACGAGCGGGCCATGATCCGCATCGACATGAGCGAGTACGGCGAGAAGCACACCGTCGCGCGGCTCGTCGGCGCGCCCCCCGGGTACGTCGGCTACGACCAGGGCGGCCAGCTCACCGAGGCCGTCCGGCGCCGTCCGTACTCCGTGGTGCTGCTCGACGAGGTCGAGAAGGCGCACCCGGACGTCTTCGACGTACTCCTCCAGGTCCTCGACGACGGCCGCCTCACCGACGGTCAGGGCCGCACGGTGGACTTCCGCAACACGATCCTCGTGCTGACCTCGAACCTCGGGTCGGCGGCGCTGACCGACACCTCGCTCGACGACGCCGGGCGCCGTGAGCGGGTCATGGAGATCGTGAAGCGCTCGTTCAAGCCGGAGTTCCTCAACCGGCTCGACGACGTCGTGGTGTTCCACGCGCTCTCCACCGCCGAGCTGACCTCGATCGTCGACATCCAGATCCAGCGGCTGGCCGCCCGGTTGGCCGGACGGCGGCTCACGCTGGCGGTCAGCGACGCCGCGAAGGAGTGGCTGGCCCTGCAGGGCTTCGACCCCATCTACGGGGCGCGGCCGCTGCGACGGCTGGTCCAGTCCGCGATCGGGGACCAGCTCGCCCGCGAACTGCTCGGCGGCGAGGTCCGCGAGGGCGACACGGTGCGGGTCGACCTCGACAAGGACGCCGACGCCGGCGCGGGTGCGCTCTCGGTGGTGCGCGCCGAGTAGCCCGCCAGCCCACGTCAGAAAAGTCCCGTTGCCGACACTGAACGTCGGCAACGGGACTTTTCTGACATCAGGGCCGGACCTCCGTGACCCGGCCCGCGTCGACGTGCCAGCGCCGCGTCGTCGACACCGCCGTGAGCATCCGGCGGTCGTGCGTGACGAGCAGCAACGTCCCCTGGTACGACGCGAGCGCCGACTCCAGCTGCTCGATCGCGGGCAGGTCGAGGTGGTTGGTGGGCTCGTCGAGCACGAGCAGGTTCACCCCGCGGGCCTGCAGCAGGGCGAGCGCGGCCCGGGTGCGCTCGCCGGGGGAGAGCGAGTCCGCGCCGCGGTGCACGTGCTCCGCGCCGAGCCCGAACTTCGCCAGCAGCGTGCGGACCTCCGCGGTCGGCCACCGGTCCACCTCGGGCTCCCGGGAGAACGCGTCGAGCAGGGAGGCCCCCGAGGAGAACAGCGCCCGGGCCTGGTCGACCTCCCCGACGACGACCCCGGACCCGAGCGACGCCGAGCCGGCCTCGGGAGCCACGCGCCCGAGCAGCAGTGAGAGCAGCGTCGTCTTCCCGGCGCCGTTCGCGCCGGTCACCGCCACCCGGTCGCCGTAGTCGAGCTGCAGGGTCACCGGGCCGAACCGGAACTCGCCGCGCCGCACCACGGCGTCGGACAGTGACGCCACGACCGTGCCGGACCGCGGGGCCGCCGCGATCGACATCCGCAGCTCCCACTCCTTGCGGGGCTCCTCGACGACCTCGAGGCGCTCGATCCGGCGCTCGGTCTGCGAGACCTTCGAGGCCTGCTTCTCGGTGGCCTCCGCACGGAACTTGCGGGCGTTCTTGTCATTGTCGGACCTGCCGCCCTTGCGCCGCGCGTTCCGGACCCCGTGCTCCATCCAGTTGCGCTGCTCGTGCATCCGGGTGGTGAGCGAGGCGCGCTTGTCCGCGTACTCCTCGTAGTCCTCGCGCGCGTGCCGCCGGGCCACGTCCCGTTCCACCAGGTAGGCCTCGTACCCGCCTCCGTACGAGGTCACCTGCTGCTGGGCGAGGTCGAGCTCGAGCACCTCGGTGACCGTCCGCGCGAGGAACTCCCGGTCGTGGCTGACCAGCACCGCCGGAGCCCGCAGCTCGCGGACGAACCGCTCCAGTCGCTCCAGCCCGGCGAGGTCGAGGTCGTTCGTGGGCTCGTCGAGCAGGAAGAGGTCGAACCGGGCCAGCAGCAGGGCGGCGAGGTTCACCCGGGCCGCCTGGCCGCCCGACAGCGAGGTCATCAGCGTGTCGTCTCCGAGGGCGAGACCGAGGTCCTCGGCCACCTCGGGGACACGGTCGGAGAGATCGGCCCCGCCCAGGGCGAGCCAGCTCTCGAGGGCCGTGGCGTAGCGGTCGTCGGCGCCCGCTGCATCCTCGGCCAGGGCGGTCGCCGCCTCGTCGAGCTCGGCCTGGGCCGCCGCGACACCCGTCCGGCGGGCGAGGAACCCGCCGATCGTCTCGCCGGTCCGCGGTGCCGGCTCCTGGGGCAGGTGCCCGACGGTGGCCGTGGGCGGCGCGAGCTCGACCGTCCCGGTGTCGGGGGCCGCCAGCCCGGCGAGGACGCGCAGCAGTGTCGACTTCCCGGCGCCATTGGCCCCGACGAGCCCGACGACGTCGCCGGGGCCGACGCTGAGGTCGACGCCGGAGAAGATCGTCCGGGCGCCGTGCGTGGCCGAGACGCCCCGCGCGACCAGGGTGGCGCTCACGGCGCCGACTGTATCCGTGCCCGGTGCCCCCGTCCGGGTGCACCGGCCCTGACCAGGCGGATTCGGCGCCGGGAAATGCGCCGCCGCCCCGAGTGTCGTCCCCCGGTGGGGTCGGGGGCAGGCCGTAGGCTCGCCGGGTGCCTGCCTGGATCTGGTTCGTCGTGGCGCTCGCCGCCGCAGCCGGCGGCGCGCTGCTGCTCTGGTATGACCGCGCGCGCCCTTCCCGCCGGGGTAACGGCCGGCGTGACTGGGCGGCGTCGAAGGGCTGGGAGTTCACCGACGCGCTGTCCTCACCGCCGCACGCGTGGCGCTACGGCACGCTGCGCGGGGACGGTCCGCGCCACGCCTACGACGTCGCCACGGGGGCGGTGCCCGGCCCCGGGGGCCGCCGCCTGGGCTGCATCTTCGACCAGGAGCAGGACGGCGAGACGGTCGCGACGGTGGCCGCGGTCCGCGGCACGATCGCGGTGCCGGTCGCTCTCGAGCTGCGGCTCCCCGAGTCGCCGCGGCCCGACGACGACGAGCTCGACAACCTGGGACAGGTCGGGCGCCGCTACGCGTTCGTGAGCAACGCGCTGGAGGGCCGCCGGCTGCTCACGCGCCAGGTCACCGACGCGGCCGACCGCGTCGGCGCCGACGTCCCGCTCGTCTGGGCCGAGGACACCTGGGTGCTGGCCTCCATCGAGCCGGAGGCCGACCCGGACCGCGTCGAGGGGCTCATCGAGTCCCTCGTCGACGTCTCCGCCGCGATCAAGGAGGCCGTCGAGGGCGGCGGCTCGCGGGGCGGGGCGGGAAGCCCGGCCGACGAGGCGCCGACGGCCGTGGTGGCCGGCGGTGCGCGCGGCGGCGACGAAGCACCGACCGGGACGGTGCGCGGGGCGGGCGACGCCTCGACGACCACCGTGCGCGGCGACGAGGCCCCGGCGAGCACGGCGCGCGGCTCCGCCGCCACCGACGACGACGCGCCCACCACGGGCGTGCGGGGCTCCCGCGT
>NZ_DASXJS010000232.1:0-8439 GCF_036497245.1 Actinomycetospora sp.
CCGAACCCGGCCGCAAGGAGGGGGAGGATCGGAGAGGTGAGCAACGTCGAGACCGCCCCGGACGAGATGGTGTGCGGCGAGCAGGATGTCGCGCCGACCGAATCCTCCGCGCCGGCATCCCGCGAGCCGGTGGCCGTCGAGATCCTGACCCCGCGTGAGGTCCCGCTCGGCGGCCCCCGCGCGATGACCGTGCGGCGCACCCTGCCGCAACGGCGGCGCTCGCTGATCGGCGCGTGGTGCTTCGTCGACCACTACGGTCCCGACGACGTCGGGGCCACCGGCGGCATGGACGTCGCCCCGCACCCGCACACGGGCCTCGCCACGGTGAGCTGGCTCTTCACCGGCGAGGTCGAGCATCGCGACAGCCACGGTGTGCACGCGATCGTGCGGCCCGGTGAGCTCAACCTCATGACCGGCGGCCACGGGGTCTGCCACTCCGAGGTCTCCACCCCGGACACCACGACCCTGCACGGCGCCCAGCTCTGGCTCGCGCTCCCGGACGCCCATCGCGACACCCCGCGGTCGTTCGCGCACCACGCCCCGGAGCCGATCGACCTCGGCGGAGCCGTCGTCCGGGTGTTCCTCGGCGAGCTGGCCGGTGCCGCGAGCCCGGTCCCGACGTTCTCCCCGCTGCTCGGCGCCGAGCTCGTCCTCGCGCCGCGGGCCACCGTCACCCTCGACGTCGAGCCGACCTTCGAGCACGGGATCCTGCTCGACACCGGGGCCGTGCGCGTCGGCGGGACCGGGGTGACGCCCTCGGAGGTGGCCGCCGCGGAGCTCGGCTGTCTCGCACCCGGACCCTCCCGGTTCGAGCTGACGAACGAGGCCGACATCCCGGCCCGGTTGCTCCTGCTCGGGGGAGCGCCGTTCGGCGAGCAGATCGTCATGTGGTGGAACTTCGTGGCCCGCACCCACGACGAGATCGTCGCGTTCCGGGCGGACTGGGAGGACGACCCCGAGGGCCGCTTCGGTCACGTCACCGGCTACGTCGGCCGGGACGGCGGGACCGCCCGGCTCCACGCGCCCACGCTCCCGAACGCGATCATCAAACCCCGCGGTTGACGCTGCGTCATCGTTTTGTCTCACCCTAGGTGAGCGGACCGGGACGATTCCGCCCCTTGTGTCACGCTGCGTGGCAACTCTACCGTCAACTCTCGCGGCGCTGCCCCTGAATGCGCCAGCAGAGATCACGGAGAGTCAGATGACCGAGCTGTCGATGCGTCCCGCCACCGACCCCGCCTCCGCGCGCGCCACCGGCTCAACCACCACGCCGATCCCCGGAATCGCCGACCTGCGCAGAGCCGTGTCCGGACCCGTGTGGGATCCGGGCGATGTCGACGTCGTCACCGAGCTCGCCGGCTTCAATCTCGCCCCGACCCACGAGCCGGTCGCCCTGGTCGCGGCCACGAGCGCCGCGGACGTCGCGGCCACCGTGCGCTGGGCCCGGGTCCGGGGCATCGGGGTCGCCGTGGTGGCCACGGGGCACGCCGACTTCTCGCATCGCGGCGTCGTCGTGGTGTCCACCAAGCGCCTCGACCGCTGCGAGGTCGACGCGAGCGAGCGCACCGTCACCGTCGGCGCGGGCGTCAAGTGGGCGCGCGTGCTGGAGGCCGCGGCACCCCACGGGCTGTCGGCGGTCACCGGCTCGTCCTCCGACGTCGGCGCCGTCGGCTTCACCACCGGCGGTGGCATCGGCCCGGTCGTACGCCGCTTCGGCTACGGCTGCGACCGGGTCCGCCGCATGCGGGTCGTGACGGGCGACGGCCAGATCCGGGAGGTCTCGCCGACCTCCGACCCCGAGCTGTTCCGCGCGATGCTCGGCGGCAAGGACGCCGCGGGCATCGTCGTCGAGATGACCGTCGAGCTCGTCGAGATGACGCGCTTCTACGGCGGCTCGATCTTCTTCGACGGCGCGGACGCCCCGGCCGTGATGCACGCGTGGCGCACCTGGCAGCAGGGCCTCACGGAGAACACCACCACCTCGATCGCGATCCTGCGTGCCCCCGACATGGAGGCGGTCCCGCCGCCGCTGCGCGGGCGCACCGTGATCCAGCTGCGGGTCGCGCACCTCGGGCCGGAGATCGAGGGCCTCGAGGTGGTGGGCCCGATGCGCAAGGTGGCGACCCCGATCGTCGACATGGTCACCGACATGCCCGCGGGAGCCATCGACGCCGTGCACTGCGACCCGACCGAGCCGATGCCCTGCTGGACCACCGGCGCGTTCGTCGACACCGTCGAGGCGGACACCGTCGACGCGTTGCTCGACGCGGCGGGCCCGCAGCGGGAGCTGCCCGTGATCCTCGTGGAGCTGCGGGCGATCGGCGGCGCCGGGATGCGCGGCACGGCCGGGTGTCTGCCGCGCGTCCCGTACGTCGTGGGCGTCGTCGCCCCGATGGTCGGGCCGCTCGTCGACGTCGTCCCGACGGTCGGTCACGGCATCCTCGACGCCCTCGCGCCGTGGTCGCCGGGCACGGTGCCGGTCAACTTCGCGTCACCGCAGACGATCGCGGCGCGCCCCGGGGCGTGCTGGACCGACGCGGAGCGGGCGCGGCTCGCCGGGGTCTCCCGTCGCGTCGACCCGGACGGCGTGCTCGGCGGTCGCCGCCTCGGTCTGCGCTGAGGCCGGCGACACCATGACCGGTCGACGGCCGGGGTGGACGAGCGAGGCGCTGGTGACCCTCGACGGTCACCTCGACGGACCCGTCCACCCGCCCTACAGCGCCGAGGCCGCGATCGAGCTCGCCCTCGATCCGGACCTGCCGGTGCGGGCGCTGCGGCGGCTGATCGCCGTCGTCGGGGCGACCGGGACCGCCGACGTCGTCCGCGTCGTCGGGTGGGCGGCCGAGCACGACGTCGACATCGTGCCCCTCCGGGCGGGTGCTGGGCCCCGGTCCCGCACCGGGGATCGTCCGGCCGTCGCGGTCTCGCTCTCGCGGGCGGACCGCGTCGTGCCCGACCCCGTGTCGGGCACCGTCCGGGCCGGGGTCGGCGCGGGGTGGGCGGCGGTGCACCGCGCGGCGGGGGACGCCGTCGCGCGGCCCTGCGCGGCGCTGTCCCGCACCGGCACGGTGGCCTCGGCCCTGGGCCGGACCACGCTGCGCGGGGTGGTCGTGGTCACCGGTGACGGCGTCGTCCACGCGCTGCCCGGCGACGCCGCCGCCGCCGAGCTGTGGTGGGCCCACCGGACCCGGCCGGGGGCGGTCGGCGTCGTCACGGCGGTCGTCGTCGACGCCGGGGACACCACGGCCGTCCTGCCCCGGACACGCATCACGCCCGCCGACCTGATCCGCCTCGTGCATCTCGCCCGCCGGTACGACCCGGCCGGGCTGCTCGGCGTCCCTGGCTGAGGCGCGCGCCGGGCCCGGCCCCGTCAGGCCTCGGCGCGCACCCGCAGGGCGTGCGTGATCATCGGGTACTGGAGCGGCAGCCGGCCGACGGCGGCGACGGCGTAGGGCCACGGCTTGCGCCGCCAGTCCCAGGCCATCTGCACGTTCGCCGGGTACACGGCGACGAAGAGCCCGACGGCGGCCGCCGCGCCCAGGCGACGCGTGGACCGGGACGCCACCGCGCCCCCGACGGCGAGCTCGGCCACGCCGCTGGCGTAGGTCCAGAAGCGTGCCGGCCCCGGGGTCCACGGCGGCACGATCGCGTCGAACGGTGCGGGCACCGCGAAGTGGAGCACCCCCATCCCGAGCAGCGGGCCGGCGAGCAGGGCGGCGCGCCTGCCGGCGGGGGACGGCCGGGCGCGGCGACGGCGCAGCGAGGGGAGCGGCATGATCCGCACCCTCCCAGACCCCGACCTCACCGACCGACCGCGTAGCCCTGCATCCCCCGCGGGTTGGCAGCGCCCCACAGCACGCCCCGGGCATGATCGATCCCGACGGCCGAGAGCCGCCCGAGCGCCCAGTCACCCGCCCGTGAGATGCGGTGCCCGCGCCGCGCGAGCCCGGCGATGACGTCGTCGCCGAGCCGGTCCTCGACGACCGCGCCTGCCGGTTCCCGGTCACGCGGCCAGAACGACCCCGGCGTCGACGTGGTGTGCAGCGCGGGCGCGTCGATCGCGGCCTGCGGGGACCATCCCCCGACCAGGGTGCGCAGCAGGTACAGCAGCTGCCACTGGTCCTGCTGGTCGCCGCCGGGGGAGCCGAGTGCGGTCACCGGGCGCCCCTCGCCGTCGAGCACCAGCGTGGGGGTGAGGGTGGTCCGCGGCCGCCGCCCGGGGGCCAGCGTCGAGGGCAGCCCCTCCTCCAGCCAGGTCATCTGCAGCCGGGTGCCGAGCGCGAAGCCCAGCTCCGGGATCGTCGGGGAGGACTGCAGCCAGCCGCCGGACGGGGTGACCGAGACGACGGTGCCCCACCGGTCGACGACGTCGAGGTGGCAGGTGTCGCCGCGCATCTCGCCGTGCGAGCCGGTCGGGGTCTCGCCCGCCCCGGGTTCGCCCTCCAGGGTCACCGTCGGCTCGCCCACCGCCGAGCCCCCGGAGACCCCGGGCGCGACTCCGGCCAGGGCCAGCTCCGCCAGCCGCGGCTCGCGGCCCCCCACACGGCCCGGCCGGACCTCGGGTGACGCCTCATCGGTGATCAGGGTTCGCCGCGCGGCGAGGTAGGCGGGGTCGAGCAGGCCGCGCAGGAAGCCCGGCCCGACGGCGTCCGGGACGTCGCCGAACCACGCCTCGCGGTCGGCCTGCGCGAGCTTGATCGTCTCGAGCACGAGATGGGCCCCGGCCTCGGTCGAAGGGTCGAGTGCGGCGTCGTCGTAGGGCTCCAGCAGCGCGAGCATCTGCAGCAGCGCCGGTCCCTGGCCCCAGGCGGGGGTCTTGGCGAGCCGGTACCCCCGGAACCCGCCGACGGCGGCGTCGACCACCGACGACCGCCACCCCGCCGAGTCGGCGACCGTGAGCACCCCCGCGTGGTCGGTGCCCGACGCGTGCCGGTGCGGGGTCCGGCAGAACGCCTCGACCGCCTCCGCGACGAACCCCTCGGCCCACACCTCGCGCACCGCGTCCACCCGGGCCTCGCGCGTCGGGCCCTGCGCGGCGTCGGCGAGCCGGCCCAGCGTCGCCGCCCAGGCCGGGTTGCGGAGCACCTGGCCCGGTCCCGGAGCCCGACCGTCCGGCAGCCACAGCGCCGCCGACGACGGCCAGTGCTCCCGGAAGAGGTCGGCGACCGCGGCGATCGTGGAGCCGACGCGCGGCACCGCCGGGAAGCCGTCGCGGGCACAGCCGATCGCGGGCCCGACGACGTCGCCGACCTCCCAGGTCCCGTGGTCGCGCAGCAGGAGCAGCCAGGCGTCGGTGGCCCCGGGGATCGCCGCGGCGAGGGCTCCCGCCCCCGGCACCCGCTCGAGGCCCTCCGCCCGGTAGCGCGCCGCGGACGCGGCCGACGGCGCCGGACCCTGGCCGTCGAGAACGCGAGGGGTCGGGTCGTCCGCGGTGACGAACACCGCCGTCAGGTCCCCGCCCGGCCCGTTGAGGTGCGGCTCGACGACCTGCAGGACGAAGCCGGCCGCGACGGCGGCGTCGACCGCGTTGCCGCCGCGCTCGAGCATTCCCATCGCGGTCGCCGACGCCGCCCAGTGCGTCGAGGCGGCCATCCCGACGGTGCCCTCGAGGGTGGGCCGGGTGGTGAACGCGGGCGGGCGGCTGAAGCGCATCGCCGCATCGTCGCGCAGGGAGGGGCGGCTCGCCGAGAGACAAGTACGGAATCAGTACTTAGTAGTTCTCCCTTGACACTCAACAGTGCGGTTGAGCAGTATCGCAGTATCGCTTCCGCACTCCGCGGAGACTCACGGGGAGGCCCCTCATGACCACTGCAGCCACGTCCACCGTCACCGGCTCCGCCGCCCCGTCCCGGCCCCGCGCCGTGACGGCCGGGCTCTGGACGCTGCAGGTGCTGCTCGCGCTCATGTACATCGCCGGCTCGGGGCTGCCGAAGCTCGTCGGGGAGGCCTACGCCGTCCAAATCTTCGACGAGCTCCTGGGCGGCACCCCGATGCGCCTCGTGGTCGGGCTGCTGGAGGTCGCGGGCGGGATCGGGCTGCTCGTGCCGCGGCTCGCCGGGCTCGCCGCCGCGTGCCTCGCCGCGCTGATGGTCGGGGCCACCGTCGCGCAGCTCTTCTTCCTCGACCTGGGCTACTGGTACACGCCGGTGATCTTCGGTGTGCTGCTCGCGGTCGTCGCCTGGGTGCGGCGCGCGGAGATCACCGCGCTCGTGTCGCGACACTGAGCGCCGGGACTACCGTGGCGGGCGTGACCAGCTCAGCAGCCACGAATGCCGTGCCGGAGTCCGGGACCGCCGAGCAGGCCGAGGTGGTCACGCGGGCCGATGCGTTCGTCGCCGAACTGTCGGACTGGCTGCGCATCCCGTCGATCAGCGCCGATCCCGGGCACCACGGAGACGTCGCCCGGTCCGCGGCCTGGCTGGAGGCGACGCTGCGCCGCGACGGATGGCCGACGGTCGAGGTGTGGTCGGACACGTCGGCCCTCCCCGCGGTCTACGCGCACTGGCCCGCCGCGGATCCGCAGGCTCCGACGGTGCTCGTCTACGGCCACCACGACGTCCAGCCCGCGGACCTCGAGGACGGCTGGTCCTTCGCCCCGTTCGAGCCGCGGGTCGTCGGGGAGGAGCTGCGCGGGCGCGGCGCCTCCGACGACAAGGGCCACATCGCGATGGTGCTGCTCGGGGTGCGCGCGCACCTTGCTGCGACCGGGGCGTCGGCCCCCGCGGTCTCGCTGAAGCTCCTGGTCGAGGGCGAGGAGGAGTCCGGCTCCCCGCACCTCGCCGACGTCCTCGCCGCGCACGCCGACGCGCTGGCCTGCGACGAGATCGTCGTGACCGACACCGGCATGGTCGACCGCGACGTCCCGACGGTCTGCACCGGGATGCGCGGGATGGTCGACCTCGAGGTCGTCTTCCACGGCGCCTCGGTGGACCTGCACTCCGGGCAGTTCGGCGGCGCCGTGTCCAACCCGGTCACCGAGCTGGCCGGGCTGGTCGCGGCCTTCCACGACGACGCGGGCCGGGTCGCCGTCCCGGGGTTCTACGACGACGTCCGCGAGCCCACCGCGCGGGAGCGGGCGGCCTGGGCCGCGCTGCCGTTCGACGAGCCCGCGTGGCTCGCCGGCTCCGCCGCGGGGGCGGCCGCGACGGCGGGCGAGGACGGATGGAGCACCTACGAGCGGCTCTGGGCGCGCCCGACCGCCGAGGTCAACGGCCTGCACGGCGGCTACGCCGGGCCGGGGCACAAGACCATCGTGCCGCACACGGCGACGGCGAAGATGACGTTCCGCCTGGTCGCCGACCAGGACCCGGCGAAGATCAAGGCCCTCGTCGAGCGGTTCGTGGCCGGGCGGATCCCGGCGGGGATCACCGCCGAGGTGTCGACCGGCGGGCCCGGGGTCCCGCCGCTGATCTGCGACCTGGACTCCGACCTCGTCGCCTCGATCCGTGAGGCGATGGGGATCGCGCTCGGCGCCGAGGTGCTGCCCGCGCGCGAGGGCGGCAGCGGGCCCGAGGCGCTGCTGACGACCGAGCTCGACGCGCCGCTGGCGTTCCTCGGCGTGATGCTCCCCGAGGACCGGATCCACGCCCCCGACGAGCGCGCGGTGCTGCCGTTGCTGCTGCGGGGCGCCGAGTCGGTCGCGCACCTGTGCCGGCTGCTGGGCGAGCGCGCCACCCGCTGAGGTTGCGTTCGAGCGCGCTGCCACCCGCGCCCTGTCCGCGGCCGGCGCGCAGGTCATCGTCCCGGCCCGCCGTCCCTCGACTCCGTCGCCGCCTTCGCTCAGCGGTTCCTCGACTCCGGGCGCCGCGTCGACATGATGATCGACAACGCCGGGGTCATGGCCGGCCCGCTCGAGCGGATCGGACCCGGCTGGGAGCGCCAGTTCGCCACCAACCACCTGGGCCACTTCGCGCTGGTCAACCGCCTCGCCCCGGCCCTGGCCGACGGCGCCCGGGTCGTCTCGGTGTCCTCGCGCGGGCACCACTTCTCGCCGATCCGCTGGGACGACGTGCACTACGAGCACGCCGACTACGACAAGTGGCAGGCCTACGGCCAGGCCAAGACCGCGACCGTGCTGTTCGCGGTGCACCTCGATGCGCTCACGAGGGATCACGGCGCCGATCCGGTCCGTGCCTTCGCCCTGCACCCCGGCGGGATCATGACCCCGCTCCAGCGACACCTCCCGCGCGAGGAGATGGTCGCGCTGGGCTGGGTCGACGAGGAGGGCAACCCCGGCCCGGCCGCGGCGGCGCTCAAGACGCCCGAGCAGGGCGCGGCCACCGAGACCTGGGCGGCCATCAGCCCGCGGCTGGCCGGGGCGGGTGGTGTGTACCTGGAGGACTGCGAGATCGCGACCGTCGTCGACGAGTCCGCCGACGTCGACAGCCGGGGCGGGCGCCGCGACGGCGTCATGCCCTATGCGATCGACCCCGACCAGGC
>NZ_DASXJS010000233.1:0-22631 GCF_036497245.1 Actinomycetospora sp.
CACCCCGGCGACGAGCAGCGTGTGCCGGTGCAGCAGCGGGCCGAGCAACGGCTCCAGACCGTCGGCGAGCACGGCGTCGTCGAGCCCGGTCAGCAGCACGACGAGGGAGCGCCGCGACGCCCGGCGCAGCACCGTCGCCACCAGCGCGGCCATGTCGGTCTCGACGAGCGAGGCCTCGACCCCGGACAGCGCCGTCGTCATCGCCGGCAGCGGGTCGCGGGCGCCGAAGACCGAGGCACGGGCCAGCCGGTCGTGGGCGAGCAGGTCCACGCGGTCGCCGCCGCGCGAGGCCAGCGCGGCGAGCAGCAGGGCGGCGTCGAGGGCCGCGTCGAGCCGGGGGACGGCGGCCGGGCCCGACCCGACGAGACCCGCCGCGGTCCGGCCGGTGTCGAGGACGACGAGCACGTGGCGGTCGCGCTCGGGCCGCCAGGTCCGGACCACCGGATTCCCCGTGGCTCCGTTCGTCCCCGTCGAGCGGGCCGACGCCCGCCAGTCGATCGAGCGGACGTCGTCGCCCTCGACGTACTCCCGCAGCGAGTCGAACTCGGTGCCCGCGCCGCGAATCTGCGTCGCCCGCCGGCCGTCGAGCTCGCGCAGGCGCGCCAACCGGGCCGGGAGGTGACGCCGGGACGCGAACGCCGGCAGCACGCGCACACGGCCGCCCACCACCGTCGACCCCTGCCGCGCCGCGAGCCCGAGCGGTCCCCAGGAGCGCACCGTCACCTGCGCAGCGGCGTGCTCACCGCGCCGGGAGGGTGTCAGCGTGGTCGTGAGCCTGCGCCGCTCCCCCGGCGGCACGTCGAGCGCCGCGGACACGGGCTCCGCCGTGCACGACGGTGGCCACGCGTCGCGCAGCACCCCCCGCACCCGCCGCGGACCCCCGTTCGCCACCTCCAGACCGACCTCGACCGACTCGCCCAGCCGCACCTGGACCCCGTCGTCCGCGCGCTCGAGCGACAACCCACGCGGCGACCCGGCCCGCCCGAGGTCGACGAGGACGCCCGCCACGAGCACCGCGAGCACGCCGAGCAGCCCCGCCACGTTCGGCGCCACGAGCCCGACGACCAGCGCGCCCACCACAACTACCAGCGCGAGGCGCCCGCCGACGGCGGGCGCACCCCGCCGGGCCGTGCTCATCGGGGTACCGGCACCGAGTCGAGCACCCCCGTCACGACCCCGTCCGCCGTCACACCCTCCATCTCCGCCTCGGGGCGCAGCGCCAGCCGGTGGCGCAGGACGGGCAGGGCCAGCGCCTTGACGTCGTCGGGGGTCACGTAGTCCCGGCCCGAGAGCCACGCCCACGCGCGGGCCGCGAGGACGAGTGCCGTCGCCCCGCGGGGGGAGGCGCCCAGCGACACCGACGGCGACGACCGCGTCGCCCGGCACACGTCGACCACGTACGCCAGGACCTCCGGCCGTGCCGCGACCCGGCCCACCGCCGCGCGGCCCGCCGCGAGGTGCGCCGCGCCGGCGACCGGCCGGACCCCGGCCGCGGCCAGGTCGCGCGGGTCGAACCCGGACGCGTGCCGGGCCAGGACCGCGATCTCGTCGTCGCGCTCGGGCAGCGGCATCACGAGCTTGAGCA
Organism: Actinomycetospora sp.; assembly: GCF_036497245.1. Taxonomy (GTDB): domain Bacteria; phylum Actinomycetota; class Actinomycetes; order Mycobacteriales; family Pseudonocardiaceae; genus Actinomycetospora. Next base: position 1,586 of record NZ_DASXJS010000233.1, read on the forward strand.
GGAACCGGTCGAGCTGGGCCTCGGGCAGTGGGTAGGTGCCCTCGTACTCCACCGGGTTCTGGGTGGCCGCGACGACGAACGGGTCGGGCAGCGGGCGCGGCGTCCCGTCCACCGAGACCTGGAACTCCTCCATGGCCTCGAGCAGCGACGCCTGGGTCTTCGGCGGTGTCCGGTTGATCTCGTCGGCGAGCAGCAGGTTGGTGAACACCGGCCCGGGGCGGAAGTCGAACGCGGCGGTCCGCGCGTCGTAGATCAGCGAGCCGGTGACGTCGCCGGGCATGAGGTCGGGGGTGAACTGCACGCGCCGGTTCGTCAGCGAGGACGCGGCCGCGACCGCCCGCACGAGCAGCGTCTTCGCGACCCCCGGCACGCCCTCGAGCAGCACGTGGCGCCGGCACAGCAGCGCGATGACGAGCCCGGTGACCGCGGCGTCGTTCCCGACGACCGCCTTCGCCACCTCGCGGCGCAGCGCCGTCAGGGCCGCGCGTGCCTCCTCGGGCCCGACGGCTGCGGTTGCCTCGTCGCTGGTCACCCCTGGTCCTCCCTTCCCGCGGCCGGGACCCGGCCGGGACTCCTCGACCCCATGCCGATCGATCCTGCGCCGACGGCCGCACGCAGCCCGTCGAGGGTGTCGGCGAGCACGACGAGCGCACGGTCGTCGGTCGGCGCCGCACCGTAGAGCAGGTCGTCGACGGCGGCCGTGTCGTATCCCGGTGCCGCGGCGGTCACGGCCGCGGTGAGCGCCTCCCGCGGGTCGTGCACGGCCAGGCCCACCCGGGCCGCGAGCAGGCGTCGGGCCTCGTCGCGCAGCACCTCCGCGGCCCGCTCGCGGGCGCCCAGCCGACGGTAGAGCCCGGCCCGGCCCCGGGTGGTCTCCGCCGCGGGCACCCGGACCGGCAGGCGTTCGGCCACCAGCGGCCCCAGCCGACGCGCGCGCCACAACGCCGTGACCACCCCGGCGAGCAGCAGCGTCGCCCCGCCCCAGAGCCAGCCCGGCGGGACCAGCCGCGCCAGCGGGGTCGGGCCCGCGGCGTCGTCGGGCAGCACCGGCGGCACGTACCAGAGCAGCCGTGGGCCCGCGCCGAGCAGGCGCATGGACAGGGCCGCGTTCCCGGCCCGGTCGAGGGCCTCGTTCGTGAACGGCGTCGCGGATCCGGCGACGGTGGTCCGGCCGCTGACGGCGAGGGCGGCCGTCCCGGCCCGGGGATAGCAGCCGACGGCCGGCGGGGTGACCTCGTAGACGTCACCGTCGAGGTCGACCCGCCCGGCCGCGACGGCGGCGCCGACCGGGCAGGACGGCTCCGGGACGTCGGTGGTGAGCAGCGCGGGCGGCGGCGCGCCGGCCCGCACGCCGGGCGCGAGGGCCTCCAGCACCCGCCCGCCGGGAGCGACCAGCACGATCCGGGCCCCGGAGCGCGCGAGGGTGTCGAGGTCGGCGCGCCGTAGTCGGTCGGGAGCGGTGACGAGGACCGTGGTGCCGGGGTCGGCGGACGCGAGGCCGGCCGGCCCGTGGGCGGGGACGACCGTGACGCCCTGGCCGCGCAGCACCGACGCCAGCGCGGCACCGCCCGCCGGATCCACGGAGTCGGGGTCGAGCAGGCCGCGGTCGGCGCGGGTGCCGACGACGGTGAGGACGACGGCGGCCAGCAGGACCAGGGCGACGACGGTCACCGGGCCTCGGGCGCGGTGCCACCGCACGCGCAGCGGTGTGCTCACGCGGAGACCGGGTGAGTGGCTCGCACCGTCTCGTCCGCGGCACGCACCCGCGCGGCGGCGGCGGCGTCGGCGGGCCGCCCCCCGTAGACGGTCTCGTCGAAGCAGCGGGCCGCCCCGGTGACCGCGTCGGCCGCCGCGGGCAGGGCGGCGGCGGCCTCCCGGGCCGCCTCCCCCGCGGTGCGGCCGGTGCGGGCGACGAGCAGGTCCCGCTCCTCCAGCCCCCGGACCAGCGCGCGCATCCACTCGCGGACGGCCTCGTCGTGCCGGCCGGCGGTCTCGGCCTCGGCAGCGCGACGGCGGTGGTCGGCGGCGCCCGTTCCCGTCGGGTCGAGGGCGGCCGCCCCCACCCGGGCGGTGCGCGCCGCGCGTCCGAGCCGCCACCGGACGACGAGCACGAGCACGACGACCAGCGCGAGGACCACGAGCACCCCGCCCGCGCCACCGGCCCGGGCGCTCGTCAGCAGCTCCACGAGGTCCCCGAGCCGCGCGAGCAGCCACTGCCCCGCCCGCTCGACGATGCCCGGCTCCGCGGCCTGGTAGGCCGGCTTCGCGAGCTCCTGGGCGGCGAGCTCGCGCGCCTGGTCGGCGGTGACCGACACGGGCACGCCGGGCGGGGGCGGGGCCGGCGGCATCAGCCCTGCTCGCGGGCGGCCCGCTGCAGCTCGATGTCGAAGCCCTCGCGGCGCATCCGCTGGTCGATGTAGAGCAGGCCGGTGACCCCGGCCTGGAACGGCGTGGTCAGGGTCGCGCCCACCACGGTGCCGATGGAGCTGATCAGCAGCGGCAGCGGGGCGTACGGGTTGGTCTCCCCGACGGCGGCCCCGACGGCTCCCCCGACCACGCCGAACGGGATCCCGACGATCCCCGCGACCACGGTCACGATGATCGCGGTGAGCACCAGGATGCCGAGCACCGGCCAGAAGCGGCCCTGCACGAGGTTCCGCGACCGGCGCAGCGCCGTGGTCACCGAGATCCCCTCCAGCACGTAGGCCGGAGCGGCGAGCGCGAGCCCGACCGCGACGAGGACCGCCAGCACCGCCCCCGCGATCAGCCCGAGGACCCCCAGCGCCGCGGTCGCCCCGGTCGGCGCGCCGAACAGGGCGAGCAGTCCCGCTGGGATGAGCGGCACCAGGAAGGCCACGACCGTGATCAGGGCGACGAGCACCACCACGCCGAGCAGCCCGGGCAGCCGGGGCCGCGCGGCGTCCCAGCACTCCCGCGCGTGGACCGGCGCGCCCAGGACCGAGCGGCTCAGCACCACGACGAGCAGGCCGGTCAGCACGGTGTTGGCCAGCAGGCTGACGAGCAGTCCGACGCCCGCGAGCGAGGCCGCGCCGCCGAGCAGGCCGCCCAGCTGGTCGAACCTCACCGTCGTCCGGCCACCCGTGCCGACCAGGGCCTCCAGCGAGGTCCCGAACGACGCCTGGAACGGCGACTGGATGAGCACGGTGATCACCGCGACCACCGCGGAGATGCCGAGCACGACGCGCGGGTGGGCGCGGATGTACTGGTAGCCGCCGTCGAGCAGCTCGCCCAGCGTGAGCGGGCGGAGGGGCACGATCCCCGGTCGCGGCGCGGCGAGGGAACCCCCGAAGCCCCAGGGGTCACCGGGTCGGCCCCGCGGCCCCGCGGGCGGGGGTCCCGGCTGTGGGGGGCTCGACGGCGGGACCGGCCCTCCCGGGCTCTGCCATCCCCCGGTGGCCGGCCGGTCCGCGGGCGTGCCCGGACCGGCGGCCTGTGACGGGTCCCAGGGCGGCACCGCGTCGGGGCCCCGGCCCTCGTCCCCGTCCGTCCGGCGACGGTCCTCCGGCTCGCTCACCTCGACACCTCGTCCCGGCTGATCGTCTTCGTCGGTTCCGATCGTGCCACGATGTCGCGGTGGCCCTGATCTCCGCACTGTGGCGCCGACTCGACGAACCGCACGGCCTCGTGCACGGTGCGCTCTCCGAGCTGGAGCCGACCCCGGATCACCCCGACGGCGCCTTCCTCCTCGACGGCGCGGCGATCGGCGCCGACTCGCCCGACGACACCGGCCCGATCCTGGGTGAGCGGAGCGACGGGTCGTGGGGGCCGGTTGAGCAGCAGGCGCCCCGGCCGTGGTCGACCCGATTCTCCGTGGTGGTCGACGCCCACTGGCAGACCCGGTCCTGCTTCGTCGAGGCCCTCGGCGGCGACGGGCTCGACCGCGTCACGCTCACCGCCGACGCGCTCGGGCACTGGACCCTCGACGGCCGGGACTGGACCGAGCTCGAGGGCTGCCAGGACGTCGACGTCTCGATCTCGCCGCTGACGAACACCCCGGTCGTCCGCCGTCTCGGGCTCGAGGTCGGCGAGGAGCGCAGCGTCGACGTCGCGTGGCTCGACGTGCCCTCGCTGGCGGTCGCCCGGGTGACCCAGACCTACCGCCGTGAGCCCGACGGGCCCCACGGCGCCCAGTACGTCTACGCCGATCCGACGTACGGATCCTTCGCGTTCACCGTGGATCCACTCGGCGTCGTCCGCGAGTACCAGGGCCTGTTCGCCCGCGTCGCCTGACTACCCTGGGTGCCGCCATCCGGGCGGGTGGACGCCGGTGTCGACCCGGCACCACCCCGGCGCGCGACAGGGGGTCGAGGTGCGCAATCGGACGCGGGGCCTGCTGCTGCTCGCCGCGCTCGCCGTCGCCCTGGTCCTCGCGCTGACGGTGCCCCTGCCCTCGCCGCTCGAACTGCGCGACTGGGCGGTCCGGATCGGGCCGACCGCGCCGCTGATCTTCTTCCTGGCGCACGCGGTCATCACGACGACGCCCATCCCCCGCACCGCGTTCACCCTCGCCGCGGGCCTGATGTTCGGGCCGGTGTGGGGGCTCGGTCTCGCGGTGGCCGCGTCGATGGTGTCGGCGGTGATCGGGTTCGCGATCGCCCGGAGACTCGGCGGGCGGGCGATCGCCCGGCTGGGCCCCGAGCGGGTGCGCGCGCTCGAGGAACGGCTCTGCGAGCGCGAGCTGCTGACCGTGACCTCGACGCGACTCGTCGGGATCCCGTTCGCGCCGCTGAACTACACGCTCGGGGTGACCAGCGTCGGCTGGCGGGCGTACCTCGTCGGGACCCTGCTCGGGCTGATCCCGGGAACGGCGGCCGTGGTCCTGCTCGGCGACGCGGTGACCGGCGGCTCGTCACCCGCGATGATCGCGATCCTGGCCGTGACCGCCACCCTCGGGGCGGCGGGCATCCTCGTCTCGGCCCGCGGGCGCGGGCGCGGGCGCGACCGCGACCCGGGCGGGGTGGCGCCGACCGAGGCCGCCTGACGCGGGGTCAGCCGCCCGACGGCGCAGGGGTGCCGGTCTCCGCGGGTCCGCGGGTCGGCGTGGCGCCGGTGGCCGGGCGCGGCTGGTCCGCGGGCTGCGGGGCCTGCACCGGCGCCGGCTTGAACTGACCGGGGACCGGCGCGGGGCCGGGCGGCGGGAAGCCCTCGGTGGAGTACTCGTTCGGGCTGGCGGGCTGGTCCGGGGCCGGCTCGGAGGAGTAGGTGCAGCCGGCGAGCACGGCTCCCGCCGCTGCCACCACGACCAGCCAGGACACCGTCCGTCGGGTTCGCACGCCTGTTCTCTCCTCGAGCTGTCGCCTACCGGTGCCCGCGAACCCTAGCGCCTGGAGGTGATCACGTCCGGGTGCGTCCCGCCAGGACACCGCGTGGCGCGATCGAGCGGATCGGCTCGGGAGCGGCGCCCTCCTCGCGCAGGACGTCGTTCGCCGCGAGCACCCCGGTGACCGCGGCGCGCTCCATGAGCGCCGACGGCACGTCGGAGGCCACCCAGTCCCCCGCGAGGCGCAGCCCGCGGGCGTCGGTGACGACGCCGGGGCGGTGCGGGTGGAACCCGGGGTCGAAGCCGGGCGCGTTGGTGTAGCGGTGGGCGTCGACGTCGAGCACCTCGAGGTCCGCGAACTCGGGCCACAGGGCGGCCAGCTCGGCGCGCATCGCGGCCGCCAGGTCCTCGAGGGACTCGTCGTGCGGGCACGCGTAGGAGTGCAGCTCGATGACCGAGCCGCCACGCCCGGACCCGTCGACGCCGCGGGCCCACGTCGCCGATTCGGACTCCAGCCGGTGGAACAGCGTGACCGAGTCGAGGAGCCGCTCGCGGGTCACTCCCGTGAACGCGGCGCGGTGGGCGGCGACGTCGCCGCGGCAGTACAGCCGCGCCACGACGTAGGGCTCGCCACCGGGCAGCCGGTCCACCTGCGAGGCCAGCCGGGGCGCGGTCGTCGCGAACCCGGGGGACGCGGCGAGCAGGGCGCGGGTGCCGGGCACGTCCGTGGCGATCACCACGTGCCGGGCGGTCCGTGTCGGCCCGCCCTCGACCCCGACCGACCAGCCCCCCGGGCCGTTCACGACGACGCTCGCGCGGGCCCCCGTCGTCACCGTCGCCCCGTGCTCGCCCAGCAGCCGGGCGAAGGGCTCCCAGAGCGTCGTCGCGTAGTGGTCGCGGGGGGCGTCCATCCCCAGGCCCTCGGGGTTGCCGGTGAAGTAGAAGTGGCACATCGCGAGGAACTCGGCCGCCGAGTACCGCTGCTCGGTGTTGAAGAACGAGTGCGCGAAGACCTCGAAGAGCATCGCCCGGCCGCGCTCGGAGAACCCGAGGGCGTCGAGCAGGGCGGCCGTGGTGCGGTGGTCGTGGCGGGCGAACGTGGCCACCGGGTCGTAGCGCAGCATCTCCAGCGCCTCGCGGGCGTCGACCTTGCGCAGGTCCCGGAGCCGGAAGCTCGGGGACTTCCAGACCAGCGCCGCCAGATTCGCGAGCGGGACACGGGGCAGGTTCGTGAAGTCCTCGGGCTCCCACGCCGGGTCGCGGCCCTCGATGGGATAGCCGCCGACGTCGTGCAGGAAGGCGAGATCCGGATCGATCCGCCGCAGGATCGCGCGCAGCGTGTAGTACTGCCGGAAGAACCCGTGGTAGCCGTGCTCGACGGTCACCGCGGTCCCGTCCGGAAGCGTCCGCGGCCACGTCCCCAGCCGGCCGCCGAGCGTCGGGGCGGCCTCGAGCAGTTCGACGGCGACCCCGCGCTCGGCGAGCACCAGCGCGGCCGTCACGCCGGCGATCCCGCCCCCGACGACGACCGCCGCGCCGGCGTCGTCGTCGACCCGTGAGGGCAGATCGGGGCGGGGAGCGACGGCCGTGTGCGGGGAGAACACGGCCCCGAGAGTAGGGATTCGCGGGACGAACCGCGCTCCCGGCAGCGAGGGGTGGATCACGCGGGCCCACACGGTGTGAGGGGCGCGCCCACGGGGCATCACACCGGCCGAATCCGAAGCGGTCGAGGGGAGCAGGCAGGTCATGGCTGACGCCGCACGGGAGCGCCGGATCGTCGAGGACGTCCCGAAGAAGCTGCTGATCGGCGGGCGGGAGCGCGACGCCGCGGACAGCAGGACCTTCCCGGTCGAGGACCCGTCCACGGGTGAGGTCCTCTGCGAGGTGGCCGACGCCTCGCCCGAGGACGGGATGGCGGCCCTGGACGCGGCGGCCAAGGCGCAGGCGCAGTGGGCTGCCACGGCCCCCCGCGAGCGCGGCGAGATCCTGCGCCGGGCGTACGAGATGATCATCGAGCAGGCCGACGACATCGCGATGCTCATGACCCTGGAGATGGGCAAGCCGCTCGCGGAGTCGAAGGGTGAGATCACCTACGCCGCCGAGTTCTTCCGCTGGTTCTCCGAGGAGGCCGTGCGGATCTCCGGCGAGTGGAAGACGAACGCGAACGGGGCGGGCCGGGTGCTCGTGATGCGCCAGCCGATCGGGCCGTGCCTGCTGATCACCCCGTGGAACTTCCCGCTGGCCATGGGGACGCGCAAGATCGGCCCGGCCATCGCCGCGGGCTGCACCATGGTCATCAAGCCCGCCGGGCTCACGCCGCTGACGATCCTCAAACTGGCCGACATCCTCACCAGGGCCGGGCTCCCCGAGGGCGTGCTCAACGTCGTCACGACGCGCTCCACCGGCCGGGTGATGGGCCCGCTGATCGCCGACGGGCGGGTCCGGAAGCTCTCCTTCACCGGATCCACCGAGGTCGGGCGGACCCTGATCGAGCAGTCCGCGCAACAGGTGCTCAAGACCTCGATGGAGCTGGGCGGCAACGCGCCGTTCATCGTGTGTGCCGACGCCGACGTCGACGCCGCCGTGGACGGCGCGATGCTCGCCAAGATGCGCAACATCGGCGAGGCGTGCACCGCGGCGAACCGGTTCTACGTGCACGCCGACGTGGCCGAGGAGTTCACCAAGAAGCTCACCGACCGCATGGGGTCGATGACGATCGGCCGCGGCGTCGACGAGGGCGTCGAGGTCGGTCCGCTGGTGGAGGCCGACCAGCGGGACAAGGTCGCCGAGCTCGTCGACGACGCCGTACAGAAGGGCGCCAAGGTGCGCACCGGCGGCCAGGTGCCGAGCGGCGCCGGCTACTTCTACCCGCCGACGGTGCTCGCCGACGTGCCGACCTCGGCCCGCCTGGTCAAGGAAGAGATCTTCGGACCGGTCGCCCCGGTCTTCACCTTCACCGAGGACGAGCAGGCGGTCCGGGCGGCCAACGACACCGAGTTCGGCCTGGTCAGCTACCTCTACACGAAGGACCTGCAGCGGGCGATCCGGCTCTCGGAGCGGCTCGAGGCCGGCATGGTGGGGCTGAACCAGGGCATGGTCTCCAATGCGGGCGCTCCCTTCGGCGGAGTGAAGCAGTCGGGTCTGGGCCGCGAGGGCGGCGACGTGGGCATCGACGAGTACCTGGAGATCAAGTACGTGGCGATGAACGTGTAGGTCGCCGGAGGCCATCTCACGCAGCGTGACCGCGTTGATCCGGTCCGCAGTGCAGTAGTCGGCTACCGCATACGGCGGAACCCATCGCAGCGCAGTCTTGCCCCTGTCGGGTGACGCCTGTCACCGCGCGCGACGAGGAAGTGTGGGGTGGGCCGGGATGGGCAAGGACACGTCCCCGGGCGGACCGAATCCGGCCGGGTGGACACCGCGGTATGCACCGCCCGGCGGAGCGCCGGCGCCGGGCTGGGGTCCCGCGGGTGCGCCGATGTCTGCGCAGTCCCCACCCACCCAGCCGTCCGTGCCCCAGCAGTGGGGCGGGAGTCCCGGCGGGCCTGCGGGCCCGGGCGCGCCGCCTCCTCCGCTGGGTGGCGGGGGTGGCGGAGCAGGGCGCCCGCGCCGGCTGCGCATCGCCGTCGCGATCGGCGTGGTGGCCCTGCTCGTGATCGGCGGGGTCGCCTGGTTCGCGTTCTCGGGCGCCACCGACGCCTCGGCCGCGCAGGTGCAGCTCGAGGCGACCTCCACGGCCGGTCCCTCGCCGTTCACCGCACCGGTGGGTCAGGACGCGACCGGGGTCGTCGCACCGACCAACGCGCAGGGCAGCCAGCCGGGCAACACCGGCGGGCTCTACGCCCAGGACCCCGCCAAGGCGTCGTGCGACTCCGCGGCCCTGGTCTCCCAGCTTTCCTCCGACCCGACCAAGGCGGCGGCGTGGGGCCAGCCGCTCGGGGTCGAGGCGAACGGCATCAGCGGCTTCGTCAACAGCCTGAGCCCGGTGACCCTGCGGGCGGACACCGCGGTCACCGAGTACGGCTACGGCAGCGGACAGTTCCAGCCCTACCCCGCGACGCTGCAGGCCGGCACCGCGGTCATGGTCAACAGCTACGGTGAGCCGACGGTCAAGTGCTACAACGGCGATCCGCTGGGCGCGCCGACCTCGTCGAACAACTCGACGACCGTCGTCGGTGCTCCGTGGAACGGGTACGTCGCCGAGCGCACGATCATCGTGACGCCGGCCCCGGCGCCGCAGAGCACGATCATCGTCGTCAACCCGGGCACCAACACCCCGACGCCGAAGCCGGTGCCGCCGCCCGTGGTGACCACCCCGAACCCGCCGCCGCCCACGACCGGTGGCCAGCTGCTCCTGACCGGGACGCACAACTACGACGGCACGATCACGCTCTCCGACGGGCGCGTCATCGGCCCGGACAACAAGGTCATCCCGCCGAAGGCCAACATCACCCACCCGCCGGGGAGCACGACCTTCCCCGACGGCTCCGTCAAGGAGCCGAGCGGCCTGATCTTCAACAAGGACGGCACGGAGCGCCGTCCCATCCCGGTGATCATCGGCGGCAAGGTGATCACCACCATCAACCCCGACGGCACCAGCACGCCGACGATCCCGGGCACCGTCATCAAGTGGAACTACGACGGCACCGTGTCCACCTACGTCCCGGGCGCCGGGGGCGGCAACCAGGTGCTGGTGCTGAAGCCACCGGACGGTTCCGCTCAGTCCACGACCTCGGTGCCTCCGGGGGGCGTGATCCAGCCGGACGGCTCGATCAAGACGACCGGCGGGGTGATCCTCAACCCGAACGGCACGCCCCGTCAGGGGCAGACCCTGCCCGACGGGACCACTCTCGACCCGCAGGGCGGCAACACGCCACCCAAGGCCGCGGTCGTCGACAACACGTTCAAGGGCCAGGACGGCAAGGTCGGCCAGAAGGAAGCGCTCGTCCAGGAGGGCCAGCCCGGTACCGCGGGGCAGCCCGGCGTGCCGGGTCAGGCGGGTCAGCCCGGCCAGGCCTCGCCGGCCTGTGCGCCCGGCAGCCCGGGCGCCGCGGACCCGGCCTGCACGCAGCAGGTCCCGGGCAACAAGCAGGCCTGCGTCGCCGGGGCGGCCCCGACACCGCAGTGCCCGGCCAAGGCGGACACGTCCGGCCAGACCGGGACGTCGACCGACGGGAGCTCGACCTCCGGCACCGGTAGCGGCAGCGGAACCAGCGGCAGCGAGAGCGGCAGCGGGAGCGAGGGCGGCAGCGGTTCGAGCGGCAGCAGCGGTGGCTCGAGCAGTGGCGAGAGCGGGGGCTCGTCCTCCGGCGGCTGATCCTCCGAGCACGACCGGCTGATCCACCGAGCACGACACCGACGGCCCCCGGCACCTCCTGGTACCGGGGGCCGTCGTCTGCTCCGGTCCCGCGGACCTCGGCGGAGCCGCCGCCGAGGGGCGAGGATCGGCGGGTGACCCGACGAGGAAGCCAGGCGCGCGACGGGAGCCGGGTGTGAACCCGGTGCTGACCGCCGTGCTCGTCGGGATCCCCGTGGCCGCAGGCGCGACCCTGCAGCGCACGACGGGCCTGGGGCTGGCCCTGGTCGGCGCACCGTTCCTGGTCGCGGTGCTCGGCGCGCAGGACGGGGTGTCGTTCGGGAACGCCCTGCAGACCGTCCTGTGCCTGCTGGTGCTGGCCGGGACGTGGCGGGCCACGCGGTGGGGTGCGGCGGGCGCGCTGCTGATCGGGGCGGCGGTGGGCGTGCCCCTCGGGGCGCTGCTGGTCGGTCGCCTCCCGGAGGGACCGTTGTTGATCGTCGTGGGCTCGCTCGCGCTGCTCGGGATCGCCCTGGCGGCACTGCCGCAGGTCGGAGCCGTGCTGCGGGGGGCCCCGGGTGCGGTCGCCTCCGGGCTCGCGGCGGGCTTCGTCAACGCCTCCGCGGGTGTCGGCGGCCCGCTGATCTCGGCCTACGGCATCGCGCAGCGCTGGGACCGGGCGAGCTTCGTCCCCACCGCCCAGGTCGTGCTCCTCGCGATCAACGTGACCTCGCTGCTGGTCAAGGGGCTCCCCGCGCTGCACACCGGGGTGTGGGTGGCGGGGGCTGCGGCACTGGTCGTCGGGGTCGCCGCGGGCGGACCGGTCTCCCGGCGCATCGGGCCGGTCGCCGGCAGGCGGCTCGTGCTCGCGGTCGCGACGGCGGGAGCGCTCGCCACGGTGGTCCGCGGCGCGCTGACCCTCTGAGACATGTCGGACGCCGCAGGCCCGTCAGACCACTCGCGCCCTTCAGACGACGAAGCGGGCGGCGGGCGTCGACGTCCCGGCGAGGAGCCCGGTCAGCACGTCCCCGGCGACGCTGTGCGGACCGACACGGTCGGGCGCCGGGCTGTCGTGCAGCACGAGCAGGGAGTCCTCCCCGACGACCGCGATCGCCTCGGGGTGGTCCTCCCCGTCGCCGGTCGTCAGCTCGCAGAGCTCCTCGACGTCGCGGGCGAACACCGCCTCCCCCAGCGCGCCGGCCCCTGCGGCGCCGCGCAGCCGCAGGACCCGCGCCGGGCGGGAGAGCACCATCGTCGGGCCCGCCAGCACGAGGAGGTCCTCGCCGTCGCGCACCAGGTCGCGCACCCCGAGCCCGCCGAGGTCGAGGACGTGCTTCGACACGTCGAGCAGCGCCAGCTCGCCGGGGTCCTCCCCCGGCCCGACCCGCACCTCGAGGATCACCGCCCAGCCCCGCAGCACCGGTCCGCGCAGCCCGAGCAGCACCGTCGTGACCTCGGACGGCTCGCCGAGCACGGCGAGCCCCTCCACGTCGAAGCCGTTGTCCTTGCCCGGGACCCCGAGGAAGGGGCCGAGGTGCTCGTCGTCGGCCAGGGCCCCGAACAGCCCACGTCGACCGGCGGGCAACCGCGCGCCTGCCCCCGGGACGGGGAGGCCGTCGGCCAGCGGCAGCCGGGCCAGCACGCGGCGCGGCTTCTCGGCGCTGACCGTCGCCAGCCGGGCGAGCACGTCCGCGGCCGGGGTCCCGGGCTTGACCCGCTTGCGCTTCACCGAGTGCGAGCCGGTGACCCACAGCAGTCCGTCCTGCAGGGAACCCTGCACGTCGATGCCCTCGACGTCGACCTCGTCGTCGGGCCCGCCCGGGAGATCGACGGCGTCCCCCAGGGGCAGTTCCCGGGGGTCGCCCCACTCACCCGGGGACTGCCGTGTGAGGCGGAGCAGGGCGGCGCCCTCGTCGGGTGCGAGCATCATCGTCTGCCCGCGGACGGCGAGGCCGGACAGGCTCAGTCCGTAGGTGTGGGTGTGCTCGCCGAGGTGCAGCGTGGTCCGGGTGATGTCCACGGGCCCATCATCCGGCCATCAGCCGCCATTCGTCACGAAACGCCCGCGAGGAACGGTGTCACCCGGTCCCCGAGGGTCTCGACGGCGAGGGTCGTCGCCTCCTGGGCGGCCACGTCGTACACCCCGTAGCGCCCGTCCCCCGCGGCGGTCGTGAACCACAGCGTCGCCAGGCCCGCCCGGCGCTGGAACGGCGACTGCGTGACCGCCCAGGTCAGGATGCCGTCGCGGCGCAGGACCACCGTGCGGCGGCCGGGCGCCCCGTGCCGGGTGACGACGTGGTCGCCCACGAGCCCGTGCCCGAGGTTGCGGTACGCCAGCACGCCGAGCCGGTACCCCGCGGCGACCCCGAGGACCGCCACCACCCCCTCGACGCCCCACAGCACCGTCGACCCCACCAGCGTCCCGGGGATCGCGAGCGCGACGGCCGGCACGAGGCAGACCGCGGTCGCCCACCGGATGCGCCGGCCCCGCGCGGCCCGAGGATGCGCGCGCAGTGCCACCTGCGCGGTCGGGGACGACCGCTCGCCCAGCGCGTCGGCCACCACGCGCTCGGCCACCGCGAGCGGCGCCACCGGGAGCAGTCCCCGGGGGTCGGAGCGCTCCTGGTCGGCGTGCGAGAGGCCCGTCGCGATCGCGTCCACGCGCGCCGCGCCCAGGAACCGTGCCCCCGGCGGCTCGACGACCGCGACGCCCCGCAGCCGCTCCTCCTCGATCGTCGTCGACCGGGTGGTCAGCAGCCCGCGCCGGACGTGGAGCGACCCGGTGCTCCGCTCGCGGGTGAGCCGGAAGCGCCACCAGGACTCGGTGAACACCACCAGCGAGCCCACCGAGCCGACGACCCCGACCGCGACGAGCGCCACCACGACCGTCACCAGCAGTCCGAGCGCCCGCGCCAGGACCACCACCTCGCCCAGCACGGTCCCCCGCAGCCCCACCCAGTCCGAGGCCTGCAGCAGCGCCCCGAACGCGGCGATCCCGACGGTGGGGGTGAGGACCGAGAGCGGCGCGAAGCGGACCCACCCGGGGTCGAGCACGGCGAGGACCTCGTCGGGCGGCGCGGAGGTGCCCTCCCCGTCGGCCGGTGTCCCGTCCGGAGCCCGCCGTGCCAGCAGTTCACCGCGCAGCGCCTCGGCGTCGTGGCGGCGCAGCGCCCGCAGCTCCAGGGGCTTCTCCCCGGCCGACGCGTGCTGACCGGTGCCGATGCGGACCGTCGCGAGCCCGAGGACGCGCAGCACCGGGTCGGCGGTGACCTCGACGGTGCGCACCCGTTCGCGAGCCAGTCCCTTGCGGGTGCGGACGACGATGCCGGTGTGCACCTCCACGCGCTGTGACCCGACCCGGAAGCGCGTCCGCTCCAGGCGGACCCACTCCAGCACCCCCGCGAGCAGCACGAGGACGACGCTGCCGCCGAGCACGCACACCGCGGCGACCGTGAACGAGACGCTGTCCGCGGACCGCATGCCGGCGAGCGTCGGGACCCCGCCCGCCAGGCACACCCCCAGGGCCACCGCGGCGGACGCGAGGACGGTGCGGTCGTCGAGCCGCCGCCAGCCCGCGTCGTCCGGGGAGCTCACGTGGCGTCGCCGGGCACGCCCTGGGTGGCGTGGGTGAGGCGTTCGGCGAGGTCGGCGGCGCGCTCGCCGTCGAGCCCGGCGATCCGGACCGCCCCCTTCGACGACGCCGTGGTCACCTCCAGCGCCGCCAGCCCGAACACCTGCTGGAGCGGGCCGCGGGTGGTGTCCACGGTCTGGATGCGCGAGAGCGGCGCCGCCCGCCACTCCTGCCACACGAAGCCGGCCCGGGTGTAGACGGCGTCCTCGGTGACCTCCCAGCGGTGGACGCGGTACCAGTACGCGGGGAACACGAGCGCGACGACCAGCCCCACGACGACGACCGCCACGGCGACCGGCACGAACCACGAGACCGCCGGGATCAGCAGACCGAGGACCGCGAGGACCGCCGCGAGCACGGTGGGCCCGAGGACGCAGTGCACCCGCCACCACATGCGTACCCGGGGGTCGAGAACCTCCCGCGGCGGGCGCAGCGCGACGGTCATGCCCCGGCCACGGCGCCGATCCGTCGCACGACCTCGTCGGCCCCGAGCACCCGGGTCACCTCGTAGAGGTCGGGGCTGCGCTGGGCGCCCGTCACGAGGACGCGGATGACGTTCGCCGCGTCGCGGAGCATGCCCGGGTACGCGTCCGGGTCCTTCTTGTAGGTCTTCGGGTTGGGCGCGAACCCGTGGCGCTCCGCGAGGTCGCGTACCTGCTGGAACCAGGTCGGCTGGTCCCCCTCGTGCACGTAGTGCGCGGCGAAGTCCGAGGCCAGCGTGGACACCAGGCCGGGGGCGAGCCCGTTGAAACGCTCGTCGGCCGGGTCGGTGAGGTCGTCGTGCAGAGCCGGGAAGAAGAAGCCGTAGGCCGTGCGGAAGTCCGACCAGCGGGCGAGGTCCTTGCGCGGGTTCTCCACGCCGACGCGCTCGACGTCGATCGCGGCGAGCGCCAGCGGCTCGTACTCGTCGAGGACCTCCACCAGCTCCGGGTCGTACGTGGTCGCCCACGCCCGCACCCCCGCCAGCACCTCGGGCGCGGGCAGCGTGGCGATGTGGTCGGCGCAGATGTCGGCGAGCTTCACCGTGTCGACCAGCGGCCCGGCCGCCTGGAACTCGTCGAGGCGCAGCGGGGTGGCCAGCGCCTCGGGTACGGGAAGCTCGGCGAGCGGCGAGTTCGCGAGGCCCCGCAGGTAGGACAGGACGGCCTCGGACGGGTAGCCGGACTCCAGGTAGAAGTCGACGGAGGCCTCGGCGTCCTTGCGCTTCGAGAGCTTGCGCCGCGAGTTGCCCTCCTGCTTCATCAGCGGGGCGAGGTGGGCGTACTGGATCGCGGGGAAGCCGAGTGCGGCGAAGAGCTGCAGGTGCGTCGGCACCGACGAGAGCCATTCGTCGCCGCGAACCACCAACGAGGTCCGCATCAGGTGGTCGTCGACCGCGTGCGCGAAGTGGTAGGTCGGCAGCCGGGGCTCGCTCGCCGAGGTCTTGAGGACGACGACGTCGTTGTGGTTGTCCTCGGCCTCGACCCGCCCGCGCAGCCGGTCGGTGAACGCGACCCGCTCCCCCACCTTGCCCTCGGAGCGGAACCGCACGACGTACGGCCTGCCCGTGGCGAAGGCCTCGGCGACGGCGTCCTCGGAGGCGTCCCGCCACGGCGCCCACCGGCCGTAGTAGCCGGTCGGCAGCTTCAGCGTCCGCTGCGCCTCGGAGATCTCCGTGAGCTCGTCCTTGGTGGCGAAGCACGGATAGGCCAGCCCGCGGCGCATCAGCTCGCGCACGAACGAGAGGTAGATCGTGCCGCGCTGCGACTGCCGGTACGGGCCGTAGGGACCCCTATCGGCGTGCTGCATTGAACCGCCGGTACTCGAGGTGGGGCCCTCGTCGGGGCGCAGGTCGAAGGCGTCGAAGGCGCGGGCGAACTGCGCGTCCGCGCCCGCGACCTCCCGGGCCTGGTCGGTGTCCTCGATGCGCAGGTAGTAGACGCCGTCGGAGGAGTGCGCCAGGTCCCGGGAGACCATCGCGGTGTAGATGCCGCCGATGTGCACGAACCCGGTCGGGCTCGGGCCGAAGCGGGTGACGAGCGCGCCCTCGGGCACGTCGCGCGGGGGGTAGCGCCGCTCCCACTCCTCGGTCTCGGGCAGGTCGGCCGGGAAGAGGGAGTCGACGGTCGCGCGATCGAGCATGGAACCAGGTTAGTGGTCGCCGGTGGCCGGGCTGCCGTTCGACCCGGCGTCGTGAATGCCCTGGGTGGCCATCGCCTCGGCCTTGGCCACCGCCGCGGCGATCTCCGGGTCGGTGCGGGTGTCGAACCAGTCGGCGACGTCGTCGTCGGGGTCGCCCGCGCGCTTCGCCACCGTCTCCTCGTCGACCGGCGAGGGCTGGAACCGGAAGACGCCGTCCTCCCCCGGGGCGCCGAGCATGCGCGTGAAGCCCTCGAGGGCCTTGCCGAAGTCGCTCGGCACGACCCACATCGTGTTCGCGTCGCCCTGCGCCATCTGCGGCAACGTCTGCAGGTACTGGTAGGCCAGCAGCTCCGGGGTCGGCTTGCCCGCCTTGATCGCGGCGAAGACCTTCTCGATCGCCTTCGCCTGGCCCTGCGCCTGGTAGTAGCGCGCCGCCCGCTCACCCTGGGCGCGCAGCATCCGGGCCTGCCGGTCGGCCTCGGCCTCGAGGATCGCGGACTGCTTGGCGCCCTCGGCGTTGAGGATCGCGGCCTGCTTGTTGCCCTGCGCCTCGGTCACGGACGCCTCGCGGTGGCCCTCGGCGGTGAGGATCATGGCGCGCTTCTCCCGGTCGGCGCGCATCTGCTTCTCCATCGAGTCCTGGATCGACGGCGGCGGGTCGATCGCCTTGAGCTCCACGCGGACCACCCGCAGGCCCCACGGGCCGGTGGCGTCGTCGAGGGCCCGGCGCAGCCCGGTGTTGATCGTTTCCCGGGAGGTCAGGGCCTCCTCCAGGCTCATCCCGCCGACCACGTCGCGCAGTGTCGTCGTGGTGAGCTGCTGGACGCCGTTGATGTAGTCGCTGATCTCGTAGACGGCGTTGCGCGGCTCGGTGACCTGGTAGTAGACAACGGTGTCGATCGACACCGTCAGGTTGTCCCGGGTGATCACCGGCTGCGGCGGGAACGAGACCACCTGCTCCCAGAGCGCCACCCGCTCCCGGATGCGGTCGATGAAGGGCACGAGCAGCGCCAGGCCGGGCTCGGCGGTGCGCTGGTAGCGGCCGAGGCGCTCGATGACAGCGGCCTCGGCCTGGCGGATGACGGTGACGCTCTTGGCGACCGTCGTGACCACGAGGATCACGACGAGGACCACGAGCACGGTGATGACGACGGACACGTCCATCGCTCCTCCCCTCGGGTTGCGCGGATGAGTCAGGTGTCGGCGGGCGTGACGACGGCTGTCGCCCCGGAGATCTCGACGACGACCACCGCGGTCCCCGCCGCGAGGTCGTCGTCGTGCAGTGAGCGCGCCGACCACAACGAGCCGCGCAGCAGGACTGTGCCCGCCCCGGCCGCGACGGCGTCCACCACCTCGCCGTGGGTGCCGAGCAGCGCGCGGGTCCCGGTGTTCACGGGGTCGTGCACCCGCAACCGGCGATGGACCGCCGGGCGCGCCACCAGGACGAACAGGACGGACAGCACCGCGAACACCGCGAGGTCGGGCCCGAGCGGGACCCCCGCCGCGGACGCTGCGGCGGTCCCGAGGGCCGCGACGCCGAGCATGAGCAGCACGAGCTCACCGGACAGGACTTCGGCGACGACGAGCACCACTCCCGCGATCGCCCAGATGAGCGGGATCACCTGGTCCAGTGTGCCCCATCGGCCCTCAGGTGGTGACGAAGTCGATCAGTTGCTCCATCGCGGTGATCAGGGGGGTCTCCAGGTCGTTCCAGGTGGACACCGCGCCGAGGACCCGGCGCGCCCCGTCGCGCTCGTCGCCCCAGCCGAGGGCCTCGCAGACCCCCTTCTTCCACTCGATGCCGCGCGGGATCGTCGGCCACGCCCCGATACCGACCACCGAGGGCTTCACGGCCTCCCAGATGTCGATGTAGGGGTGGCCGAGCACGAGCACGTGCTGCGCCGCGGGACCGAGGTCGCGACGCAGGCCGTCGGCGATGCGGGACTCCTTCGAGCCCGTGACCAGGTGATCGACGAGCACGCCGAGGCGCCGGTCCGGCGCCGGGTCGAACTCCTGCGCGGCCTCGACGAGCACGTCCGCGCCGTGCAGCGGCTCGACGACGACGCCCTCCACGCGCAGGTCGTGACCCCACACGCGCTCGACGATCGCCGCGTCGTGCACGCCCTCGACCCAGATGCGGTGCGGGACCGCGACCTTCGCGCGCCGGTCGTCCCCGCGGATCGAGCCGGACGCCGAACGCTGTTGCTCGGGCGACTCCCGCGGTCGGGGCGGGGTCAGCGTCGCGAGCCTGCCCTCGAAGAGGAACGACGCGGGCTTCATCGGGAACAGCCGACGTCGGCCCGCGGCGTCCTCGAGCACGACCTCCCGGACGTCCGCGCGGATCACCGCGCCGCAGAAGCTCCCGGAGGCGTCCTCGACGACGAGGCCGGGCTCGGCCTCGACGGTGACGACCTCCTGCTTGGGCCGGTGGCTGGTCAGCCCGGGGAGCCCACCGGATCGTCCGGCGCCGCTCGACGGGCCGCCGGCCTTCGGGCCCGTCGCCGCGGCCCGGCCGAGGCCGCCCGTCGTCCGGAACCCCGGGTCCCCGGTGGAGCCGTTCATGCCCCGGCCCTGCGATCTCGCCACGACGTCCGACGGTAGTGCCGTGACGGGCTCCGTCCGGGGCGCGACACGCGCCCCGGCGTCGCGGGCTGCGCGGGGCCGCGGTGGTCGTTCCCGGCCGGGCGTGCCTAGGCTGATGGTCATGCCTTGTGCGAGTGCGTCCCTGGCGGTGTGGAGCGCGGCGTGGATCGCCGGTGCGGCCGCCGCCGACGACGTCCTCGACGCGCTCGCGCCGTGGTCCGACGCCCACGACGTGGTCGCGGCCGACGCGGGGGTCGCCGTCGGGACGGAACTGCCGACCCCGGACCACGCGGGCGCCGGCGTCGCCGCCCTGCTGGTCCTGCTGCGCCGCCGCTGTGCCGGGGGCGAGCTCGACGCCCGCGTCGTCCTCCCGGTCGCAGGCGACGTCCGTGGGCAGCCCGGGCCGGATGCGCTGCGGACCGCGGCCCTGACGGCGGGCGAGTGCGCGGTGTTCCCGGGCGCGGGCCTCGCGGTCGTGCCCTCCACCGTGGCCGACGGCGTCCTGCGCTGGACGACGCACGTCGTCGACGAGGTCCCGCCGCAGGCCCACCCGAGCCTCGCCGACGCCGAGCACGACCTGCGCACCGGCGTCCGCGACGCGGCCACCACTCTCGCGTCGATGGACGTCGCCCGGCCCCGTGCCGGGGTCCGCGAGGAGATCGCGGCCACGCTGCGGCGTCGCCCGCAGCCCACGTGGCCGGCCGGGACCCCGGGGCGGCCGTTGCGGGTGCTCCAGCACGCCGACGAGGTCGAGGCGATCCTGCTCGCGGCCTCGGGGGACGACCCGGGCGGCGCGCTGACCTCCGCCACCGCCCTGGCCCGCACCGACGCCCTGCGCCCGCTCGCGACCGCCGTCCGGGCCGCGCGCGTGGCCGCCGTCGCGGAGACCGTCCGGGTCCTGACGACCGCCTGACCGGAACGAACGACTCGTTCGTGGGTTCTATGTGCACGAACGGGTCGTTCGTTCCCGGAGGGGCGCGCGCGAACGGGCGTACCGACTCCGTCAGGAGGACGCGGGGCGACCCCGGGCCGGGGGCTCGCAGCAGCCGGGAGCGCAGAGCGTCCCGTTGCACCCGACCCCACCGCGCGGGCCGGAGCCACAGGTCCGCGGCTCGGCACCGGACACCTGCTCGGCGATCAGCTCGACGATCATGCGGATGAAGCGCGGGTCGGTGCCGGCGCTGGCCGCCCGCGCCATGCGCACCCCGAGCTCCCCGGCCTGCTCGGCGAGCTCCGTGTCGAGGTCGAAGGCGACCTCGACGTGGTCGGAGAGGAAGCCGATCGGGCTCACGACGACGTCCGTGACGCCCTTCCCGGCGAGTGCCTCGACGTGGGCCTCGATCTGCGGGTCGAGCCACGGGATCCGCGGCGGGCCGGAGCGCGACTGCCAGACCTGGTCGTAGTCGGTGACCCCGACCTCGGCCGCGACGAGCCGGGACGCCTCACCGACCTGACGCGAGTAGCGGTGCCCGCCCTCCTCCGGCGGGCCCGCCGTCTCGTCGGCCGAGACGGGGATGGAGTGCGCGGTGAAGACGAGGCGTGCGTCGTGGCCCCCGTCCATCGTCTCCCGAGCGGTCCGCACGCCGTCCGCGACCGACTCCACGAACAGCGGGTGGTCGTAGAAGTGGCGGAGCTTGGTGAGGTCGGGCACGAGGGCCTCGTCGCCGAGCCGTTCGGCCGCCGCGGCCCGGGCACGGGCGATGTCCTCGTGGTACTGGCGGCAGGCCGAGTAGCCGCCGTAGGCGCTGGTCGCGAACACCAGGGCGTTGCGGACCCCGTCGCGGGCCATCTCGGTGACGGTGTCCTCGGCGAACGGGTGCCAGTTGCGGTTGCCGAAGTAGACCGGCAAGGCGTATCCGGCCGCGTCGAGCTCGCGGCGCAGGGCCGCGATCATCTCGCGGTTCAGGCCGTTGATCGGGGACGTGCCGCCGAAGTGGTGGTAGTGCTCCTCGACCTCGTCGAGCCGCTCGGGTGGCACGTTGCGGCCCCGTGTGACGTTCTCGAGGAAGGGCCGCACCTCGTCCGGGGCCTCCGGACCGCCGAAGGAGAGGACGAGGACGGCGTCGACGGGATTCGTGCTCACACGACCATGGTTCCCCGCCCGGCCCCTGGCGCCACCTGTGACCCCGAACTG